>CAXSEA010000001.1:0-50669 GCA_964235675.1 uncultured Armatimonadales bacterium
CTGGCTTTTTGCTTTTGTCGCAAGTTTTCACGACCAAAGCACCGCTTATAGCAACATTAGCAGCACTGTTCATGTTCTCTTCGGCAGGTACCTCATGGGGCATTATCGAATTGTTGCGACTGATCCGTGGCGCTGATCGCGATAACTTTAAGCAGAGAGCCAAAGACGCACTGTTGCTAGAACCTATCTCATAAATAGGAGTTGAGTAGAATGGCAGCATCCCTGATGTGATTGGATACTGCAACTGATGGATTTGACCGAAGGGCAGTGGCAGATTTTGGAGCCGCTTTTGCCCAAACCGAAGCTGCGCGATGATGGCCGAGGCCGTCCCTGGCGTGACCCGCGCGACGTGCTGAACGGTGTGCTCTGGATTTTGCGGACGGGAGCGCCCTGGAAAGACTTGCCCGAGCGCTACCCGCCTTACCAGACTTGCCATCGCAGATTCCAGGCGTGGGTGCGCTCAGGCACTCTGGAGGGAGTGCTTCAAGCATTAGCAAAAGACCTCCACGCTCGCGGCGGCTTCGATGTGACAGAGTGCTTTATCGACGGCACTTTCGCTTCGGCGAAAAAGGGGGCGCTTGCGTTGGAGCAACTAAGCGCGGCAAAGGGACCAAGATCATGGCAATCGCAGACGGCAATAGCCTTCCTATCGCCGTTTGCACAGCAAGTGCTAGCCCGCATGAGGTGACGCTGGTGGACGAGACGCTGAAGCATTGCTTTGCGGCTGAGATCATGCCCACGCTGCTCGTCGGAGATCGCGCCTATGACAGCGATCCGCTCGACGAGAGGCTCAAGATCGAGCGCGGCATCGAGATGGTCGCGCCGCACAAGAAAAACCGCGTGAAGCCAGCCACGCAAGGCAAAGACAAGCTGGCGGCTTACGGTCGCCGCTGGAGCGTGGAGCGCCTGTTTGCCTGGCTGCAGAATTATCGGCGATTGGTCACTAGATACGAGCGGCATAGCGAAAACTTTTTGGGCATGGTGCAGCTTGGATGCGCCGTTCTGCTGCTCAAACGTTTATGAGATAGGTTCTAGTAGGAGCGAGCGATAATCACCTGCCGGGTGGTCTCGCGGCCGGTCATTACGCACTTGCCTGATGTGCCGGGCTGGTCGAGGGGGATGCAGCGAACGGTGGCTTTGAGCTGCTCCTGCATGCTCTTCTCGTCGGCGGCGTCGCCGTCCCAATAAGCGTGAGCGAAGCCCATTTGGACCGCTTCCGCCAGCTCGTCGAAGCTGGCGACATCGCGGGTGTGGTCCATCCGAAATTGCAGCGCGCGCGCGAAGAGGCTGGTTTGTATCTCACTAAGCAGGGTTTGGATCGCTTCGGTCAAGCCCGCCTGCGGGATGAACTGCTTGCCCGCTTTGCCGGGGACGTCGCGCCGGGAAATGGCGACGGATTGCTTCTCCACGTCCTTGGGCCCGACTTCAATGCGAACGGGGACGCCGCGCATCTCCCACTCGTTGAACTTGAAGCCCGGCGAAAGGTTGTCGCGGTCATCCACCTTGAAGCGCAGCCCTGCCGCCTTCCAGTCGCCCACGATACGGTCAACTGCTTCTAAAACGGTCGCCTTTTCGGTATCGGATTTGTAGATCGGAACCACGACGACTTGCGTCGGCGCGAGTTTGGGTGGGATGACCAAGCCTTCGTCATCGCTGTGCGCCATGATAAGCGCGCCCATCAGGCGCGTGCTCACTCCCCAGGAAGTCGTCCAAGCGGTCTGGAGCGTGTTGTTCTGGTCGCTATATTCAATGTTGAAGGCTTTTGCGAAGTTCTGCCCGAGGTTGTGCGACGTGCCCGACTGCAAAGCGCGTCCGTCCTGCATCATCGCTTCCATGGAATAGGTGCGTAGCGCGCCGGGAAACTTCTCGTTCTCGGTTTTCAGGCCTTTGATAACCGGCACGGCCATGACATGCTCGACGAAGTCGGCGTAGACGTCGTGCAGAATCATCAGCGTCTCGCGCTCGGCCTCTTCCTCGGTGGCGTGGACAGTGTGGCCTTCCTGCCACAGGAATTCCGTCGTGCGCAGGAAGGGGCGAGTGCGCTTTTCCCAGCGCATGACATTGGCCCACTGGTTAATCAAAACCGGCAGATCCCGGTACGACTTCACCCACTGGGCGTAAAAGTGGCCGATAATCGTCTCGGAAGTAGGGCGGATCACGTAAGGCTCGGCGAGCTTCTCGCCGCCCGCGTGAGTGACCACCGCAACTTCCGGCGCGAAGCCCTCCACATGCTCGGCCTCGCGGGTGAGAAAGCTCTGCGGGATAAGCAGGGGGAAGTAGGCGTTGACGTGGCCGGTCGCCTTGATGCGGTCGTCGATCTCGCGCTGCATCAGCTCCCAGATGGCGTAGCCGTTCGGCTTGATGACCATGCATCCGCGCACGATCTCTGAGTTTTCCGCTAAATCGGCTTTGTTGACAATGTCGAGATACCACTGGCTGTAATCGGTGGCCCGTGGCGTAATTGCGTCTTTTGGCATTTGTTTGTAGTGTTTGCGACTTCGTCTTAGAAGCGCGACGCCAAGTGAATGCTTGGCTCTCCGGTAGTCTATTATGCACGGCGTTGTGCCAGGCGATAAAAAGGCGCTCCCGATAATGAAATCGAGAGCGCCTTACCGGCTGGGAAAAGCGGCTATCACCGGTGGCGTGTGATGTCGTTGAACATGATGAAAATGAACAGCGTGCCGATGACGGCGAGTCCCGCGAGCATATAGTTTTGCTGCTGCTCGATAGTCAGGCGCTTGCCTCGCCTAACCGCTTCGACAAAGAAGAGCAGCAGGTGGCCGCCGTCGAGAATCGGGATGGGGAGTAGATTGAACAGCGCTAAACTTAAGCTCAGTTCAGCACCGAGAATCGGGAGAGAAGCTCCCCCTTGCTGTACTGCTTCATGTGTCATCGTGACAATAAAAATTGGGCCACCCGCCGATTTGCGAATTTCGTTAAGGTTGTGCCGGGCGAAAAGATGGCGAATTTGGGCAAACCACATCGCTGTGATAAAATTTGCATCCGGCAGGATTTGCGATGCTTTTGGTCGAACAAAAATCTCGTGTGCGGCGAACCCAAGCTCGCCGATCACCTGTCCATCAACGTTCACCGACTTAGGCGTGCCGGTAACCGTGATATCTTCTGTGCCGCGCTGCAAGACGAGTTGAACAGTTTTACCGGCGCTGTCGTGAATCGTGTCCACAAGGTCGTCTGCATCAGTGACAGGCTTGCCGTTGAACATCAAAATACGGTCATTGGCCCGCATTCCAATCTTCTGAGCTTCTGTGCCTGGTAATACTTGCGCGATGACTGGCGTTAGATGCGACTCGCCGGTAAAAGCAATAACGCCGGCGATAATCACGTAGCCAAGCACGAAAGACATGAACGGCCCGGCGAAGATGACAAGGGCGCGCTGCCAGAGCGGGTGGGCGTAGAAGCCTTCGGTTTCGTCGCGGCGGCGCTGCTCTGGAGTTTCGTTGAGATCAGGCGTATTCTCGGCGAGAAAGGGCATGTCGGAGATTGACATGCCGTTAGTGTCCACGGGCTTGCCATTCTGCTCCAAGGCATTTGTGGCTGTAGAGGATGTACCCTTAATCTTTTCGGCGGCGCGGATTAGCGGCTCCTCATCGGGTTCCATCCCGGCGATTTTGACGTAGCCGCCCATGGGAATCCATCGGATGTTATACTGCGTATCGCCGCGCGTGCCGAGCGTTTTCGCCAGCGGGCCGAAGCCGACGCTGAACTCGTCCACGCGGATGCCGCACAGCCGCGCGGCGATGAAATGGCCCCACTCGTGCACGATCACGAGGATGCCAAAGATAATCGGGAGAGCGATAATCGTATACAGAATGGTCATAGCGTAATTCTAAAGACTGAATCGGCGACGGATTCGTTCCCGTCCGGCAGACGCCTCGGACGAGTCCTGAGCTAGCGCGAGGCCGAAGTTCCGATGTAATCCCGCGCCCACGAGTCCGAGCGCAATATTTCTTCTAGATCCGGGTCGGCTATCCACTCGCTTTCGTGGGCTGCCATCGCACTCTTGATTAAGCGAGGAATGTCGCCGAACGGGCAGTTGCCGTCGAGAAAGCGGTAGACGACCGCTTCGTTGGCGGCGTTCATCACGGCAGGCATCGTACCACCGGCGCGGCTGGATTCGCGGGCTAGCTCTAAGCAGGGAAAGTTCGCCGTATCGGGCGCGGCGAAGGTCAGGTCGGACAAGAGCGTAGGGTTTAGGCGCGTCACGCCGGGACCTAAATCGGCGCGGTCGGGGTAAAGCAATGCCCATTCGATCGGCAGCCGCATATCGGGCGGGCCAAGCTGGGCCATCAGGGAGCCGTCGATCATTTCCACCATCGAGTGCACGACGCTTTGCGGATGGACGACCACGTCGATTCGGTCCACCGGAATATCGAACAGCCAGCGCGCCTCGATGGTTTCCAGGCCTTTATTCATCAGCGTGGCGGAGTCGATGGTAATTTTACGCCCCATGCTCCAGGTGGGGTGCTTGAGGGCGTCGGAAGGCGTGACGTTCTTTAACTGCTCCGAAGTCCACCCTCGGAACGGGCCGCCCGAGGCGGTAATCCACAGCTTTTCCACCTGATCGGCTCGGATGCCTTGCAGGCATTGGAACAAGGCGCAATGCTCGCTGTCGATGGGGAGAATCTTCGCGCCTCCCTCTTCGGCGGCCTGGCGAACCAGCGCGCCGGCGGCGACCAGAACTTCTTTCGTGGCGAGCGCGACGTCTTTGCCGGCGGAGAGAGCGGCGATGGTCGCGCGGATGCCGACTGCCCCGGCGACGGCAACCACGACGATATCGACATCATCGCGCGTGGCGATCTCTTCGAGGCTTTCCGGGCCGAAGTGCGCCGTGACGCCTTTATATGGTGGGAACGCAGATTCGACGGCGCTGCGGCCTTCGCCGCTAGCCTGGTGCAGGGCGACGGCTTTTGCGCCGCAGTCCAGCGCTTGCCCGGCCAGCTTCTCGCCGTCGGAGCCCGCTGCGAGCGCGGTAATTTGGAGTCGATCCGGCAGGCGGCGGACTACGTCGAGAGTCTGCACGCCGATAGAGCCTGTGCTGCCGAGCAAAGCGATACGCTTCATAACGGGAAACTGTGGGTCAGGAGATGCAGTGCGGCAGAACGATTACTCATCCACCAAGCCGCCGAACTTGCGGGTGCGTCCTTGGAAACTCTCGATAGCCATAAGAAGGTGCTCGATGGTGAAATCGGGCCAGTTATCCTCGGTGACCCATAGCTCGGCGTAGGCGATCTGCCAGAGCAGGAAATTCGAGACCCGCATTTCGCCGGCGGTGCGGATTAATAAATCTGGGTCGGGGAGGCCGTGCGTGTAGAGCGCGGATGCAATCGCCTGCTCGTCAATCTTATCGGGCTCGATTTGTCCGGCGGCGGCCAGCGACGCCAGGTGTCGGACGGCGTCCGTGATTTCCGCGCGGCCGCCGTAGTTGATGGCAAGGTTAAGAATCAGGCCCGTGTTCCGGCTGGTTTCGCGCTCGTTTCGGTCCATTTCGCGCAGCAGGGAGTCGGGCAGCCCGCCGCGCCTTCCGGCGAAGCGGATGCGGACGTTGTTCTCTTTTAGATCGGCCAGCTCGGCTTTGGCTCCCAGCTCGAAGAGATGCATCAGCGCATTCACCTCATGCTTAGGACGGTTCCAATTCTCCGCCGAAAAAGCGTAGAAAGTCAGGACTTCGATACCGAGATCGTCGGCTTCGCGGACAATGCGCCGCACCGTTTGATAGCCCTGCCGGTGCCCTTCGACGCGTGGCTTGCCGCGCTCACTTGCCCAGCGCCCGTTGCCGTCGGTGATGACGGCGATATGGCGCGGCAAGCGGCTGAAGTCGATGCGCTCTTTCAGCGCGGCAATTCTCTGCTCCGCGCTTGGAACAGCGGGTTGCGGCTGATTGCCCGCCGGATTGGATTTAGGCGTAAGGAGCATGGGGCATGTCCGCTGCGCGGCGTGGATCGCTAAATCTGCAGCAGCTCGCCTTCCTTAACTTTTTGCAGCTGGTCCACTTCGGCGATGGTCTTGTCGGTCAG
Organism: uncultured Armatimonadales bacterium; assembly: GCA_964235675.1. GTDB lineage: Bacteria > Armatimonadota > Armatimonadia > Armatimonadales > Capsulimonadaceae > CAXSEA01. The sequence goes on from CAXSEA010000001.1 coordinate 6,036, forward strand.
CTTTTGCAGCTGATCCTGCGAGCGCTTGGCGAGATCCTCGGACGTTTCGCCCTTCTTCTCAGCCGCTTTGATGCGGTCGTTGGCATCGCGCCGGACGTTGCGGATCGAAACCCGGCTTTCCTCGGCCTTCTTTTGCAGCACCTTGACCATATCCTTGCGCCGATCTTCGGTCAGCGGCGGCAGGTTCAATCGGATGGAATCGCCGTTGTTGACCGGGTTGATGTTCAGGTCGCTGTTTTTGATCGCCTTTTCGATGGCGGCGACCATGCTGCGATCATAAGGAGTAATCACCAGCTGGCGAGACTCGGGCACATGCACCTGGGCAATTTGGTCGATAGGCATCGCGGAGCCGTAAGCATCGACGGTAATTTTGTCCAGCAGCTGCGGGTTCGCGCGCCCGGTGCGCAGAGTGGCGAACTCGTTTTTGCACGATTCGATGCTGCTTCGCATCTTGTGCTCGGCTTCCGCCGCGATTTCCTCTAAGGTTGGCATATTATTGTCTCTCTTAACAGTTCGTAATTTGTAAATGGTCGCGGGGAAGTTTCATCGATACGGAGCCGGATTTGCACTGGCTCTCATGCTTCTTGCTCGTTCTCCACTTCGTTCCCTACATCGCGTCCATGTGCATCATAGACAAGCTCTTATCGTCGAGCCTATGTTCCAGCACACTTCACCCGCGCCCGTCTTCCGTATCTTACTTTATTTCAGGTGCAAGAACCGGTACAAACAATTTTTGCGGTCAAAAACCTGGCTTAAGAAACGATAGTGCCGATGCGCTCGCCGCAGACGACGCGCATAATGTTGCCGTCGGTGTTGAGGTCGAAAACGATGATCGGCATCTTGTTTTCCATGCAGAACGTGAACGCGGTCAAATCCATGACTTTCAACTGGCGGGCGATGGCGTCCTGATAGCTGATCGTATCGAAGCGGTGCGCGTCGGGGTTGCTGCGCGGGTCGCTGTCGTAGACGCCGTCCGTGCCGTTCTTACCCATCAAAATGGCGTTCGCGGCGATTTCAGAGGCGCGTAGAGCGGCGGCGGTATCGGTGGTGAAAAACGGATTGCCGGTGCCGGCGGCGAAGATGACGATACGGCCTTTTTCCAAATGCCGCATCGCGCGGCGGCGGATATAAGGCTCGGCGACGGCGGCGATGGGCAAAGCGCTGAGAACGCGCGTCTCGATGCTTCGCTTCTCCAAGGCATCCTGCAGGGCGAGGCTGTTGATGACCGTGGCGAGCATGCCCATGTAGTGGCCCTGTACCTGCTCGACGCCTTTTTCGGCAGCCATTTTGCCGCGCATGATGTTGCCGCCGCCGATCACGACCGCGATTTCGACGCCGATTTCGCGGAGGGCGGCGACCTGGCGGGCGATGTCCTCGACAGCGTCCACGTTGATGCCTTGATGATCCTCTCCGGCGAATGCTTCGCCGGAGAGTTTCAGTAGGACTCGCTTATACAGCGGACTGCAACCAGGCTGCCCGCTTTCGGAGTGCTCAGCCATTCGCGTTCTCGGCTGCCTCGGAATCGGCGGACGCGGCTGCGGCTGCCGATTCGCCCACCCGGTAGCGGACGAAGCGCGTGACGGTCACGCCCGCGCCGACCTTTTTACCGACTTCGGCGGCGAGAGCGCCGACCGACTGCTTGCCGCTGGGGTCGCGGACATACGGCTGATCGACCAAAACGCTTTGCTCGTAGAACTTGCGGATCTGGCCTTCGAGCATCGCGTTTTTCGCTTGCTCCGGCTTGTCGGCGAACTTCGGGTCCGCGGCCATTTTCGCCGTGGCGATGTTGCGCTCGTTCTCGACCAACTCCTGCGGCACGAGGTCGCGGGAGGCATACTGCGGGTTGGCGGCGGCGATATGCAGTGCGACTTCACGCGCCAACTCGACCAGCGGCGCGTTGTCGGTAATGGGCTTGTCGGCCTGAACCTCGACGAGAACGCCGGTTTTCAAGTCAGTGCGGTGAATGTAAGCGCCGATTGCCTGAGTCTCCGCGCCGACATCGTAGCGGGTGAACCGCGCTACATCTATCTTCTCGCCAAGCTGTCCCGCCGAGTCCGCGATCAAGTCAGTCACGGTCTGGCTGGAGCCAGGCTCGGACGGTGCCGCGAGAAGCTCGTCCGTGCTGGCATAGCCGCCGGCGACCGGAGACGCAGCAATGACGCGAGCCAACTGTCCGGCGAGGCCCTTGAACGCTTCGCCGCGCGCGACAAAATCGGTCTCGCAGTTCAGCTCCAGAAGTACGCCGACATCGCCGGCTTCGCTGACGAACTCTTCCACGATGCCTTCGCCGGACACTCGTCCTTGTCGCTTGGCGAGGGATGCCTGTCCTTTTTTGCGCAGAACGACCTTCGCCTCGGCGATGTCGCCGTCGGCCTCGGTGAGCGCTTTCTTACAATCCATCATGCCCGCGCCAGTCTCCTCGCGCAGGGTGCGAACCATTTCCGCAGTTATCGCTGCCATGGAATCTATTCCTTTTTAGTGTTGTTGGTATTCTTTCGCCATAGTGGGCCGCTTTGCCCGTCCCGGCGAACTTCTCATCGTCAGTTCATACAGAAGCGCGGAGACCTCATTGCGCAATGCTTGAAGGTCTCCGCGCTTTCACTGCAAGTTGTCTAAGCCAAGCAGAACTATGCGGTGACCGCCACAGGCTCCGGCGCTGCTTCGGCTTCGGTCGCGGCTAAGGTATCGTCGCCGTCGAGGGTACCGGCTTCGGGCTGCATGGACGCGCCGGTGCGCTGCTCTAGGGTATCCCACTCGGCACGGACACGCTCGGCTTCGGCTTCGTCGGCCAGTCGCTGGGCCTCGTCGGCACCTTCGACCACTTCCCACTCGGGGCCCTTGGCTTCGATCACGGCATCGGCGATCTTGCTGGTAATCAGCTTGATGGCGCGAATAGCGTCGTCGTTGCCTGGGATGACATAATCCACTTCATCCGGGTCGCAGTTCGTATCCACAATCGCGACGATCGGAATGCCAAGCTTGCGGGCTTCCTGCACAGCCAGGCGCTCTTTCTTCAAGTCGATGATAAACATCGCCGAAGGCTTGCCGGGCATATCTTTCATACCGCCAAGATACCGTTCCAGGCGCTCGGCTTCCTCGCGAAGATCAGCGGCTTCCTTCTTCGGCAGCGAGTCGAGAATGCCGTCGGCATCCATCTTCTCGATTTCGCGGAGGCGGGCGATGCGCGTGATGATCGTGCGGTAGTTGGTCAGCATTCCGCCAAGCCAGCGGGAGTTCACATAGAACTGGCGGGAGCGCTTCGCGGCTTCCGCGACCGCTTCCTGGGCCTGCTTCTTGGTGCCGACAAACAAAATGGTGCCGTTGTTGGCGGCGATATCTTTGATAAATTCGTAGGCGTCATCGAAGAGCTTCAGGGTCTGATGCAAGTCAATGATATAGATGCCGTTGCGGCCGCCGTAGATATAACGCTTCATCTTCGGGTTCCAGCGGCGAGTCTGGTGGCCGAAGTGGACGCCTGCTTCGAGCAGGTCCTTCATGGCTAATGCTGACAAGTGGTATTCTCTCCTAGAGTGTTGTTCGTCCCGGTCGCTCATCCGCGCTGCGACTCGAAAGCCGTCCTCGGCAGTCAAGCACTTCGCAGCTAATCGTCCCGACCGGTGATGATTTAGTTTTTGAGCGCGAATTGGAATGACTCGCGTTCAAGCAAACCCCTTCATTATACCCAGTCCGGTCGCCGGGAATCAACCGAGTCGTAGTCGCCACACTCTCGCGCTATGTCGTGTGGCCAGCGTGGCGGAGCAATATTATGGCGATTATCGGGATTGGCACGGACATAGTGGAAATTGCCCGCTTCACGCCGGAGCGGCTGTCGGGCCGGTTTTTGTCGAAGGTGTTTACCGATTCCGAGCGTGAGTATTGCCTGTCGCGTTCCAAAGCGGCGCAGCATCTCGCGGCTCGGTTCGCCGCGAAAGAAGCGGCGGTCAAGGCGCTGTCTCCCATTTCAGATGTTGTAAGCGTATTCCAGGTGGAGGTGGCGCGGTCATCCAGCGGCGCTCCGACGATCCGTCTGCTGCCCGGCAGGCATGGCGAGCCGCGCCCGGAACTGCCGCCGGGCGCGCGGCTTCATGTGAGCCTGTCGCATGCCGACCACTACGCAACCGCCGTCGTCATTGTGGAATCAGCGGATTAACCAGCGCCGGATCGCTTTGTTCGAGCGCAAAAAAATCTCCGGCAAATTTATTGCCGGAGAATATTCGCCGCCGCTTTTATGCTGTATACTGGATTCGCACGGATGCAATGGTTCGGCTGCTTTGCTTGCCGATGATGCCATGGATGGCATTACCCTTCTTCCTCTGAACCCGTGCCTCGCGTCTATTCCTCTTCCAGGAACACGCGCCGCTGCACTTCTTCCGCCGTCGTAATTCCCTGCATCACCTTTTCCGCGCCGTCTCGCCGCATGGGAATCATCGGGTTGCCCGAAGACGCCATCGCTACCTGCCGAATCTTCGTGGAAGGGGCTTGTTCCAGCGTCAGCTGCCGCACGGCGTCGTCCATCAGCATCAGTTCCTGCACGCTGTAGCGGCCCCGGTATCCGGACTTATCGCATTCGGCGCAGCCTGCGCCGCGTCGGAACGTGGCGGCATGCGCCTCTTCCGAGTTCAGATCGATACCGAGCGCCACTAGCTCGTCGCCGCCCGGCTGGTAAGGCTGGGAGCAGTTCGGGCAGACGCGCCGGACCAAGCGCTGCGCCAGCACTCCGATCACCGACGACGCGATCAAGAATGGATCGACGCCCATGTTGAGAAGGCGGGTCACGGCTCCGGCGGCGTCGTTGCAGTGCAAGGTGCTGAAGACAAGGTGGCCAGTCAGGGCGGCGCGGAAGGCGATTTCGGCTGTCTCGGCGTCGCGAATCTCGCCGACATAGATCACGTCCGGATCCTGCCGGAGCATCGCGCGAAGCTGCCGGGCGAAGGTCAAGCCGGCTTTGTCATTGGTGCTGGACTGCCGCACGCCGTCAAGCTCGTACTCGATAGGGTCTTCCACCGTGATAATATTGATATCCGGCGCTTTGATCGATTGCAGCGCGGCGTAGAGCGTGGTGGTTTTGCCGCTGCCGGTCGGGCCGGTGGCGAGAAAGATGCCGTGCGGCTTGGCGATCGTACTTTTGAGTGTGCGAAGATTCCGCTCGCTGAAGCCCAGCTTGTCGATATCGAGCTTCATCGACGAGCGGTCCAAAATTCGCATGACGACCGCTTCGCCGTAGGAAGTGGGCATGGACGAGACGCGGAGATCGACTTGCCTGCCGTGCAGCGTGACGCTGATGCGTCCATCCTGGGGCACGCGCCGCTCGGCGATATTCAGCTCGGCCATAACCTTGATGCGGGAGCAGCAGGCGTTCTGGTACATCTTCGGCACCATGTCGATACTGTGCAAAGCGCCGTCGATGCGGTACTTCACTTCGAGAGCGTCGCGCAACGGCTCCAAGTGGATATCGCTCGCGCGTCGGCGAATGGCGTCCACCATGATCTTGTTGACGAACTGGATAATGACCGGCTGGTCAACCGAGAACTCTTGGATGTCGACGTCCTGCTCGGCGAACATCGGCTTGGAAGCGGAGTCCGCGCCGGGCACGCCCTGGCCGGTACGCCGGGCGGCGGAAAGGACGTCCGAGGCGCGGTTGGCGTTCGCGGGCGGCTGCTGGCGCGGCGGCTCCGGTTCTTCCACGACCACCGGGACGGCTGAAATCTCGCCGATTGGCTGCGCGGGGGCGGCGGTCATCGCGGGAGGCGGCATGGTAACGCCCGCTGCGGCGGCGGCTTTTGCGTAATACTGCGCGATCAGCGGGCGGATGAGGCGCTCCGTTCCCAGCAGCGGCTCCAGGCCTCGGTTGGCGCGGTTCGCCGCGCTCTTCGCGGCCTCATAGGAGGCTTGCGTCCAGTTAGTCGAAACGATCTTGAGCATCTTGTCGTCGCTGGTGCGGCCGAGGGGAAGCAGCATGTTCTGCATCGCGATTTCGGGCGCGATCATGCCGGTGACGTCGGCGCCCAAGGCGTTGGCGGCGGCCAGCTGGTCGGGGCCGGCATACCCGATGCTCACCTTGCTGCTGCTCATCTGCACGGCGCGCGCGCGGGTGATGTCTTCCTCGCTGAGAAAGCCGAGCTTCACGAGCACCGCGCCAATCGGCAGCTTGCCGTGGATGCCTTGCTTCTGCTGCATGTGCGCCTGCTCAAGCTGCTTTGAGGTGATAACTCCCTGCATAATCAGGATTTCGCCGATCAAGCGTCGCCCGCCGGAGGTGGCTGCCGTGCGGACGGCGGGCCGGGGCGCGGCGGAAGCGGGAAGCGCTCCGGCTGGAGGCATGGGAGCGGTTAAAGTGGGATCGTTGATTGCCATACTGGTTGTATTTACGTGTTCTACCGGGTTTTCGTTACCGGACTATTTTGAAAAAGCGGGCGGGGCTGCAATAAAAATGAGGCGAAAACATTGCGCAATTTTCGGCTTCTCCGCGCTCGTTTTCACCTGGTAACTACCAAAAGACATTAAATCCAGTATAGCGACTTTGTTTCTGGAGCGCAATATAGCCTTGGTTCTGTAGAAGCCGCAACAAAAGGATGGATTGCGATTTTTTGCGAGCACGGCAAACTGGAAGTAAGCGCCGCGATATTCGGCTGGACAGCGAGGCTTACCTTACGCTAAAGGCGCTCCATTCTAAAAGAAGTCGCTCGGACCCCCCTCCCTGGAAGGGAGGGGGAAGGTCTGAATTGCAGGAGGCAATCAGCCGGGTTAAATCAAGCCCGCCCCCGAGATCCCCTCGTCCCTCTATGGAAAGGATGAGAATCAGAAAGCTGCTTTTGGTGATTGAAACTTCAGCCGCGACGAGGCTCCTTATGGTTGGTATGTAACAAAAATTGGAATGCACCGCTTTTCGCCTGGCTATCGACTAAGGCAATCCTGGATTGCCCCAAGCCGACAATGCAAAACCACCCCTTAGCATAAGCCTGATGCTAAGGGGTGGTTACGCGGATAATAGGCGGACGTGGTTGTCACATTCAAAATGCGCTTTAGTAACGCTCGTCGTCGTCTCCGCCTTCGGAGTTCTCGTCGAAGTCGTCTTCCATATCGTCCAACGCGCCGGATGAATCGGTGTAGGAGGAGATTTCCTCGCCGCGGAATACGGTGACCAGAAAATCCTCCCGGTCGAACGAAGGCAAATAGGACGAGACGATGTCCTCGTCGATTTGCGACAGCAGTTCTTCCTCCAGCTCCGGCGTCAGGTCGGCTTCGAGGACTAGGGTGGCGTGGATCGTATCCTGGGCGTAGTGCAGGTCGAGTTGCCCGATACGGCGGTCCTCTTCCCAGACGAGGAAGATTTCGGACGTCGTCGTGCGAACCAAACGAGAGAGGCGATATCGGTAGGTGGTGGGAGTATCCATATTTTACTTGTCGTCATGTCCACGGCTGGATCGGAAAAGCGATGCCGTAGTCAAAAGCTAAGGGCGATTTCCGTTCTTCGTGGAAATCGCCCCATTATAGCTGCAAAGCCCTGGCTTTGTTACGCGACGCCGGGCTCAGGCCGCAGATTCGGCAGCCTGACAGGAGGCGTCTTTTCCTTCAATGGCTCGGGCGCGGGAGCGGTCGGAGCCGAAGCGACCGGCGGAAGGGACTGCTGAGACGCTTTCGGAGGAATCGCGTCGTGCATCAAGGCGACGAACTCATCGCGCTCGATGGATTCCTTTTCCAGCAAAACTTTCGCAATCTCGTCCATCTTCAACCGATTGTCGCTGAGAATCCCCTTGGCGCGGTTGTAGCATTGGTCGATGATAGCCCGCACTTCCTGGTCGATCTCGACGGCGATCTCCTCGGAGTAGTTGCGCTCCTCCATCCAGTCGCGGCCCAGGAACGGGTTGCCCTGGCGGCCGCCGATTACGAGCGGCCCGATACGGTCGCTCATACCATACTGGCAGACCATCGCTCGGGCTAACGACGTGGCCCGCTCGAAGTCGCTGGACGCTCCGGTCGTGACCTCGTTATAAACCAGGTACTCGGCTACGCGTCCGCCCAGCAGGACAGCGATTTGATCGATAAACGCGCTCTTGGTGACAAGATACTTGTCCTCGGAAGGCATCGAGATGGTAATTCCTAGAGCGCGGCCTCGCGGCAGAATGGAGACCTTGTGGACGGGGTCGGCCAACGGCAGCAGCTCGCCGACGATGGCGTGGCCCAACTCGTGATAGGCGACCAGCTCCTTGTCTTTTTCGGACAGCAGTTTGCTCTTACGCTCCGGGCCGGCGATCACGCGGTCGATGGCTTCGTTGAAGTCCGACATCTCGACAATTTGCTTGTCCTTGCGGGCGGCCAGCAGGGCGGCCTCGTTCACAAGGTTTGCCAGGTCGGCTCCGGTAAAGCCGGGAGTGCGTCGGGCCAGGCTCTCGGTGGTGACGTCTTCGGAAAGCGGCTTGCCTTTAATGTGCACGTTGAGGATTGCCTCGCGTCCGACTGCCGACGGCACGTCCACCGTGACATGGCGGTCGAATCGGCCTGGGCGAAGCAGGGCGGGATCGAGAACGTCGGGGCGGTTGGTCGCGGCAATCATAATCACGCCTGAGTTCGGGTCGAAGCCGTCCATCTCGACGAGCAATTGGTTGAGAGTCTGCTCGCGCTCATCGTGGCCGCCGCCGAGGCCCGCGCCGCGCTGTCGTCCCACGGCGTCGATTTCGTCAATGAAGATCAACGCGGGGCGGTTGGCTTTGGCGGTCTCGAAAAGATCGCGGACACGGGACGCGCCGACGCCGACGAACATCTCGACGAAGTCCGAGCCGGAAATGTGGAAGAACGGGACGCCCGCCTCGCCGGCAATGGCGCGGGCCAGCATGGTCTTGCCGCATCCTGGAGGTCCGAGAAGCAGCACGCCCTTGGGAATTTTAGCGCCCAGAGCCTGGAACTTCTTAGCGTTCTTCAGGAACTCGACGACTTCGGCTAATTCGGATTTTGCTTCGTCCACACCGGCGACGTCGTCAAAAGTGACCTTGGGGACGCTTTCGGTGAGGCGCTTGGCGCGGCTGCGTCCGAACGACAGCGCCTGGTTTCCGCCAGCCTGCGCCTGTCGCAGGAAGAGAATCCAGAACAAGCCGAAGAACACGGTGGTGACGAGCAGCGTTACCAAACCGCTTTTGGCGGCGTCGCTGAGCATCGGGTGGGGGGTCGAGACGGCAATATTGTGCTCGGACATCAGGTTCGCGATACGGTCTTGCGAAAACTGGTTGTCCGGCAGCAGGTCGGTGGTAAAGTGGTCGCCTCTTAGCAGCTCCCCATCGACTTGATCCTGGGAGATGGAGGCTTTCAATACCTGGTTGGTATTGATATCGGTAATCAGATTCGAATAGCTGATCTGGCGCGGCTGATCCGTCAAGCCCTTAAACGCGGCCCCGTTCATATGGGCGATGGAATAGACTATGACCGCGAGCAGAGCAACGCTGACAAGCAGTTTGACTGTCTTATTCAAACTTAAACTCTCCTTGAGACGCACCGCGAAATAAAACGCGCGATGCTTGCCGCCTGCGCTCCCTTAAAAATGGAAGCGGGCGGCGCTGCTGCATGGCTGACAAAGCTGTATGCCCTGACCGGCGCGCGAATGCAGCATTATACCGCGAGCGGGTAGGCACTTCAGATATAACCCAAGTGAAGCCCGGAATGTTCCAGTCTCAAACTCTTTTGGAGGCTTCAAAGCAAATCCGCGCATCTTGAGGTACCGCTTGTAATACGGACGGACGAGCTGCTTTCGTTTCGAGTGTGGCGACGGTTCCTTTTGGGCCGCAAACTACGCGCCAGGGCTTTACGCCATCGATTCGGCGCAGGCAAACGCCCTGCGAGTCGAAGAACGCCAAATCCAAATCGAAGCGCACCCCGAACGTGTGAATCGAGCGCGTCTTGAGCAGCAGCAGCGGTTGCCGAAGGTAGCCGGATATTCCGATTAGGCCCAAACCAACTGTCCGCAGAGTGCTTGCTACAGTGATGCCCGCGCACACGATATCGCCGGTGGCGCTGTCGATGGCATCGTACTTAAGGGACGGTTGGAAAGAGTCAATCATCTAATCTTGACTTTCACCATGGGGATTAGGGATAATCGATGCTTGTGACCCTTCGGCGGGTCTGCAAGCATGCGATGTCGAGCTTGTGAATTTAAGTTTAAACAGGGGAGAGTTGATTTCAATGAGGATTCGTTCGTTCAGTCGCCGCTTTATAGTGGCCCTTGCTTTCGTGAGTTGCGCATTGTTGCCGAGCTTAGTCGCCTGCCGGCCGGCTTGCGCCGACAAAAGCATGCTGAACGTCTCGTATGATCCCACGCGCGAACTGTATCAGCAGTATAACGCTGCGTTCGCCGCCTACTGGCTGAAAACCGCGCACGAGAAAGTCACGGTGCAGCAGTCCCACGGCGGCTCCAGCAAGCAGGCCCGCTCGGTGATCGACGGCTTGGACGCCGACGTGGTCACGTTGGCGCTCGCTCCGGATATCGACGCCATCGCGAAGGCAGGCTTAATCGCTCCGAACTGGCAGACCCGCCTGCCGGACAACAGCACGCCGTATACGTCGACGATTCTGTTTCTTGTCCGCAAAGGCAACCCGAAGCATATCCATGATTGGGCCGATTTGACGCAGCCGGGCTTGCAGGTGATCGCCCCGAACCCTAAAACCAGCGGCGGCGCGCGATACGATTTTCTGGCCGCCTACGGCTACGCTTTCAACAAGACGCACAACGACAAGTTCGCCCATGACTACGTGCGCGCGCTCTATAAGAATGTGCCGGTGCTCGATTCCGGCTCGCGCGGCGCGACGGTGACGTTTGCGCAGCGGGGTATCGGCGACGTGCTGCTTTGCTGGGAGAACGAGGCGTACCTGGCAAAGAAAGAGTTCGGCAACGACAAGTTCGATATCGTGGTGCCTTCGATCAGCATCCTGGCCGAACCTCCGGTAGCGGTCGTCGATAAAGTGGCCGCGCAGCACGGCAATATCGCGGTGGCGACGGCCTACTTGAAGTATCTTTACTCTCCGGTCGGCCAGACGATTGCCGCCGAGAACTTTTATCGGCCCAGAAACGCCGCCATCGCCAAAAAGTATGCCGCCCAATTCGTCAAGGTGCCGATGCTGGACATCAGCTTCTTCGGCGGCTGGACACGGGCGCAGCATGTGTTTTTTGATGACGGCGGCGTTTTCGATCAGATTTATAGCCGCTGAGGCCTGCCGGTTCCGAGATATGCAAGCGCCGGGTAATTCGCTGCCCGGCGCATGCGTTCTCTTTGAAACAGTCCCTTAACACTGCTCGGGATAATAGTTGCTTATGGCGACCGTTACAGTTAATTCTTCCACAGCGCCGCCTGCCCGAATGACCCGTCGCAGGCGCTCGGTCTTGCCGGGTTTTGGCTTGACGATGGGCTACACGGTATTTTACGTGAGCCTGCTCGTCCTGCTGCCGCTGTCCACGCTGTTTATCAAGAGCGCCAGTCTGCATTGGCATACGTTTCTGGCCGACGTGACCGGAAGCCGTGTCATGGCGGCCTATAAAGTGACGCTGCTGACGTCGCTCTGGGCGGCTCTCGCCAATGTGGTGTTCGGCTTCGTGCTGGCGTGGGTGCTTTCGCGGTACACCTTTCCGGGGCGTCGCTTGATCGACGGCCTGGTCGATCTGCCGTTCGCGCTGCCGACCGCCGTGGCGGGAATCACGCTCACGACGCTGTATGATACGCACGGCTGGATCGGGCAGTATCTCCAGGGCAAGCTGCACTGGCAGATTACTTATACGCCGGTTGGAATTACGCTCGCGCTGGTGTTTATCGGGTTGCCTTTCGTCGTGCGAACGGTGCAGCCGGTGATTCAAGACTTGGACGTCCAAGTGGAGGAAGCCGCCGCCAGCCTTGGGGCGAACCGGCTGCAGTCGTTTTTTCGCGTGATTTTGCCCGTGGTGACTCCGGCGCTGCTGACGGGCTTTGCCCTCGCGTTCGCGCGCGCGCTGGGCGAGTACGGCTCGGTGGTGTTTATCTCGGGCAACAAACCGTACCAGACCGAGATTGTCCCTCTGCTGATTATGGCGCGCCTGGAAGAGTTCGACTACGGTGGCGCGACGGCGATTGCTTTGGTGATGCTGGTGACGTCGTTCGCGCTGCTGCTGCTGATCAATATGCTGCAGCTGCGCACGGCGCGCCGGTTGTCCGGGCACGGGTAGGTTTTTGCGGGGAAGGCGAGGGGTTTCGCCAGGGAGTCGCGACAGCACCGATATGGCAGGCGGCACGATCACATTACGCGCACCGAAGAACGCGCGGCAGCAGAGCAGCACGAGCGAGCCGGTTTGGGTAAAAACCATTCTGACGCTCGTGGCTGTCGCCTTTGTGGCGCTCTTTCTCGTGCTGCCGCTCGTCTCAGTGTTCTACGAGGCGTTGCACAAGGGCTGGCCGCTTTATTTGCGGGCGATCAAAGATCCTGACGCGCTTGCCTCGGTGAAGCTGACGCTGATTACGGCGGCCTTCGCCGTGCCGCTGAACGTGGTCTTCGGAGTGGCTGCCGCCTGGGCGATCACCAAGTTCGAATTTCGCGGCAAAAACGTGCTGATTACGCTGATCGATCTGCCGTTTGCCGTGTCGCCTGTGATTGCAGGGCTGGTGTTTGTGCTGCTGTTCGGACGCGAGGGGCTGTTCGGGCACTGGCTGTCGGCGCATGACGTCAAGATTATCTTCGCGGTTCCGGGAATTATTCTCGCCACGATATTCGTGACGGTGCCGTTCGTCGCTCGGGAGTTGATTCCGACGATGGAGGCGCAGGGCACGGACGAGGAGCAGGCGGCTATCGTGCTGGGAGCGTCGGGGTGGCAAACGTTTACCCGCGTGACGCTGCCCAATATCAAGTGGGGGCTGCTGTTCGGGGTGATTCTCTGCAACGCTCGCGCCATGGGCGAGTTCGGTGCGGTCTCGGTGGTGTCCGGGCATATCGCCGGATTGACCAACACCATCCCGCTGCAGGTGGAAACTTTATACGACGACTACGATTTTGTGGGGGCGTTCGCGCTGGCTTCGCTGCTGGCGCTGCTGGCAGTGGTGACGTTGATCGTCAAGAACGTGGTGGAGTGGGTTTCGTCGCGGCGCGGCGAAGAAGCGGCGGCGGCAAGCGAAGCTCTGGAAGTGGGCAGTGTTCCGGTGGCGGTGGGGAGTTCGGTGGCGGCGGCGAGGTAACGACCGCGCTGCAATGTTGTTCTATCTGCGGCTATCGAGGCGAAGGACTATCAAACAGTGAGCATCCATGTCAGCGGCATCATAAAATCGTTCGGGGCGTTCCGCGCTCTGAAAGGCATCGACCTCGATATCGCCGACGGCGAGCTGGTGGCCTTGCTGGGGCCGTCCGGCTCCGGGAAAACCACGCTGCTGCGCGTCATTGCCGGGCTGGAGCAGGCGGACCAGGGGCAGATCGGATTTCATGGGCAGGACGCCACCCATCAAAGCGCGCGCGAGCGTCAAGTAGGGTTCGTGTTCCAGCATTACGCGCTGTTTCGGCACATGACCGTGTTCGAGAACATCGCCTTCGGACTGCGGGTGCGTCCTCGGAAGCTTCGGCCCTCCAACGCCGAGATCAGCGAGCGAGTTTTGAAGCTGCTGCGTCTGGTGCAGTTGGAGGGATTGGCGCAACGGTATCCGTCGCAGCTTTCGGGCGGGCAGCGGCAGCGTGTGGCGTTGGCCCGCGCTTTGGCCGTGGAGCCGCGCGTGCTGCTGCTGGATGAGCCGTTCGGCGCGCTGGACGCGAAAGTGCGCCTGGAACTGCGTCGCTGGCTGAAGCGTCTGCACGACGAAATCCATGTCACCAGCGTTTTCGTAACCCACGATCAGGAAGAAGCGCTCGAAGTAGCCGACCGGGTGGTAATTATGAACCACGGGCAGATCGAGCAGATCGGCACGCCGGAAGAGGTGTACGATCATCCGGCGAACCCGTTCGTATACGACTTTTTGGGAACGGTCAACTTGTTCCATGGACGCGCGTCGGGAGGGGAGACGAAGCTTGGATCGCTGGTGGTGCCCAGTCCGGAGTACGGGGAGTCGCACGAGACGGCGGTGGTCGCCTATGTACGTCCGCACGAACTGATTATCGAGAAGCACCGCAACGGGCATCCGACGATTCCAGCCATCGTGCGCGATTTGCTGCCGGTGGGATCGACGGTGCGTCTGGAGCTTGTGCGCAGCGACAACGGCCAGGCGCTGCAGGCGGAAGTCACGCGGGACAGGTACAAAGAGCTTGCCCTGGTGAAAGGCGACGAAGTGCAAGTGTCTACGCAGCGGGCGAGGGTGTTCGCCGACAGCGCTCCCGCTCCGGTGGAAGAGTACTCGATTTAACGGGCACGCTTGGGTTCGGCGAGAGGCGCGTATGCTATACTGCCGCTGATGCAGCCACAGCTTCTGCCATCTATCCATGCTCCATCGCTTGACTCGCCGGAATTGCGCGAGCCGGACAGCGTCGCGGAAATCCAGCGGATCGTGCGCGATGCCATTGCAGAAAAGCGCCCCATCGAGCCTTTCGGCGGCGGCACGCAACTCCATGTCGGGTATGCCTCCGACTTGCCGCTGACGCCTATTTCCCTGCGGCGTCTGATCTCGGTGATCGAGTACAACCCCGCCGATTTGGTCGTGGTCGCGGAAGCGGGCATGACGCTGCTTTCGCTGCAAGCCATTCTCGCGGAGTATGGTCAGACGCTGCCGCTGGAAGTGGCTTTTCCCGAAACGCAAACGCTTGGCGGAATCGTGGCGACTCGCGCCGGCAGCCTAACCCGCGCGGGCAGCGGGGCGGTGCGCGACTGGCTGATCGGCTGCAACGCTGTCGGCGGCGACGGGCAGGTGATTGTTGGCGGGGGCAAGGTGGTCAAAAATGTCGCCGGATATGATCTTCCGAAGCTCTACTGCGGCTCTTGGGGCACGCTTGGCGTTCTTACTCAAGTCGCTTTCAAGCTTGCGCCGCTGCCCGCCAGCCGGAAAACGCTGCTGGTGATGCTGAGCGCGGAGCGCAATTCCGAGGAAGCGTTGGACGCTCTGGCGCAGTCAGCGCCTCCTGTGGCGTTTGCTTATCTCCTGAACGCTCAGGCTGCGGGCGCTTTGCTTGGGCCTGACTCGCCGCCCGCGCAATACTTGGTTGTGGGCATCGATGGCCTTCCCGAACCCGTGGCGGCAATCGCTCGCCGGGTGGAGGCCGCGCTTGCGCCGTTCTCGTTGAACGCGATGGATTTACCGGATTCGGTGGCTGCGCGCCTACGCTCCGCGCTGCGCGATCTGCCCGCCCGGCAGCACGGAGAGTTGACCGTGCGCTGCAACATTTTGCCGTCGCAGGTGGGAGCGTTCGCGCGGATGCTGGAATGGACGGCGCGTCGGTACGGATTTGCGGCTGAGACGATTGCCGATGCGATAGTGGGAATCGTTTGGGCTCATCTTTCTCCAAACGCTTCGGATAAAGATAAAGACGAGTTGGCATTGGACGCGCGGTGGATGCGCTTATATCCCGATTTGCGCGATAAAATCGACAGGGTGGGCGGCAGCAGCGTTCTCGAGCGCATGCCGGACGTTTGGCGCAGGGCCGGCACTGCCGTCTGGTCGCCCGTACTGGCCGTGGCTGCTTATATGCGGCGGTTGAAAGCCGTGTTCGACCCGCACGGCGTGTTCCGCCCTGGGCGGTTCTTCAATCATATCTAAGGCCGAATTCTTGGAGCGCGTCGCTGCCGACGCTGTTGCCCTATGAGCCATTCCCCGCGCCATGTCACGATCCTGCACACCAACGATTTCCACAATCACCTGAGTTCGGCTCAGGCCGACGTGCTGAAGCGCGCGAAGGAAGCGGCTGGGCCGAATACGCTGCTGCTGGACGCAGGCGACGCGATCTCGGCGGGGAATGTCGGGGTGCGTCCCGGCGGCGAGCCGATACTGACGCTGATGAGCGACGCCGGGTACGACGCCATGACGCTGGGCAATCGGGAGACGCATCTTTCCGAGGCGATCCTTCGGCATAAGATCGGCAACGCGCGGTTTCCTCTTCTGAGCGCGAACATGCGGTTCAAAAGCGAAAAGCCCGAGGCGGAGATGGTGAACTGGCCGGTTCAAGCGCATATAGTGAGAACGCTGCCGAACGGCGTGCGTGTCGGGGTGTTCGGCGTGACGGTGCCGATGGTGACCGAGCGCATGGCGGCGCGCCATGTCAGCGCGTTTTTGTTTGACGAGCCGTTGGCTACGGCGCGGGCCGAGGCCGTATCGCTTAGGCCGAATGTGGATGTTTTGATCGCGCTGACGCATATCGGCATTCGAGCCGACGAGCAGCTGGCCGTGTCGTGCCCTGAGATCGACCTGCTGATTACGGGGCACACGCACCTGACTGTCCGCCACGGCGACAAGGCAGGCGGCGCTCCGATTGTGCAGGCAGCCTGGTTCGGGCATTATTACGGGCGCATCAAGTTCGATGTCCCGGACACGACCGGCGAGCGAGCGCGGATTACGGATTCGGAAATACTCGATCTGGTCGGCGGAAAACCCGTATGAGCGTGATGAACCCCGCCGCCGCATTGCTGGCGCTGCCTCTGGTTTGGATTGCCGTTGCCGCCGGACGGCAAATTAATAGCTGGATCGCGTCTAGGCGCAGTCGCGCGGGAATTGGCGGCGCAGCGGTGTTTTCGGCGGCGGAGTGGTCGGCGTTTGGGCTGGCGACAGGTTATGTCGCGCTGGCGCTTGGCGTATTGCTTCTGGGCGTCGGCAGGCTGCTGAGTCCACTGCCTGTAGCCGGATGGTGTATCGCGCTGGCTCTCGTCGGGGCGCGTGAGCATTTGGTCATGGCCGATGAGATTCGCGTTGCGTTGAAAAGCGCCAAGCTCACGGCGTTCGGGGTGTTTCTCGCGCTGGTTGCCGTGGCCGCGCTCGGCGGGTGCTTCGTGCCGCCGAATACGACGGAGTGGGACAGCTTGTCCTACCATCTGGCCGACCCAAAGCTTTATATTCTCGCGCATCGCATTTACTACATTCCTTGGGAGTCGCACTCCAATTTCGCGTTCAACATGGAGATGCTGTATTGCATCGGCCTGCTGGCGCACAGTGTCGCGCTTGCCAAGCTGCTGAACTTCGCGCTGGGGATCGCGGGGGCTTGCGGCGTGTTTTATCTGTCGCGCCGCGTGGTGGGCGAGAAAGCGGCAGCACTGGCTCTGGTGATCTATGTGACGCTGCCGCTCGTTTTCTGGGAAGCGGGAACGGCTTATGTGGATCTCGCGGCGACGAGCTATGCCGCTCTGGGGCTGCTGGCGCTGGCGGCTTACGCGCCATCGGGCGAGCGGCGGCTCGCGTGGCTGGCGGGCGCGCTGCTCGGCGGGATGCTCGGAATTAAGGCGACAGCCGCGGTGACCATCGCGCTGTACGCGATTGGGATCGTCGTCTACGCGAAGCTCGGCAATAAAAGCGTCGGGGCGGCAACGCGCGATGCGGCGGGGATGGTGGCCGTGGCCG
Source organism: uncultured Armatimonadales bacterium (assembly GCA_964235675.1). GTDB lineage: Bacteria > Armatimonadota > Armatimonadia > Armatimonadales > Capsulimonadaceae > CAXSEA01. The sequence continues at coordinate 23,495 of CAXSEA010000001.1, forward strand.
TGCTGGTCGGCTGCGCCTGGTATGTGAAGTCGGCGGCTTATACGGGCAATCCGGTGTATCCGTTCGCTTACTCGATCTTCGGCGGGCGCAACTGGGCGGCGGCGCTGACCGGGCCGTATGCCGCCGACCAGCATAGCTTCGGGGTGGGGCACGGACCGAGCGATCTGCTGCTGGCACCGTGGAACCTGACGATGTACCTGCTGCCGAACCACACGCCTCCGGCGCAGTTCGCCAAGCCGTTCAACGATTACCAGACGCCGCTTGCCAGCTTGTCGCCGCTGTTCGTCTTCTGCGGCCTCGCGGCGCTGATGCTGCCGCTTCGTCCCAGGCTGGGCGTGCGGCTGCTTTGGAGCTACACGGCGGCGGCGATGGTCGTGTGGTTTTTGATGACCCAGCAGGTGCGGTACTTTTTGCCGGTCACGCCGGTTCTCTGCTTGCTCAGCGGATGGACGATTACCAGCCTGTCCGGCTTCTCGCCGGTGGCACGGACAGCGGCGTGGGTGGGCGGTATCGGCGCAATCGCGTTCAATGCGCGGTTCCTGGTTTTGTTTTCGTCTCTGCTGTGGCAGGTCGCCGGTAGCAAGGAATATCAGCAGGAGTATTTGGAGCACGGTTTAAGCTCCTATTCGGCGATGGAGTTTCTCAACGGCAACACTCCTCCGGACGCGAAGGTGATTAGCTATGGGGAGCCGCTGACGTTTTATTTGGAGCGGGGGCATCTTTGGGGCGATCCGGGGCATAGCACGGTAGTGCCGTACGCGCGGCTACAGACGACGGCGGCTCTCCGCGCCTGGCTGCTGGCCCGTGGCTATGATTACGTGCTGATTAATCTCAGCTACGCGCCGGTGACCGCCGGGCCGGGGTGGGCGGGGATGGTTTATGGGCTGACTGTGGGCTCGGGCGAGTCGCCCGTGTTCATCGATGGAGGAACTCAGGTTTATGCCATCGCGCCCCATTGAAAGCCCCAATCAGCCGCTCGACGCCCAAGAGGCTGCTCAAGCCCGCTCGCGGCCATGGTTCCTGCTTGGCTTGATTGTCGTTTACCTGCTGCTGGCGATCTCCTACAACAAGCTGGTGCCGTTCGAGAACGGAGCCGCCGCCGCGGCGGCGATCCAGCGGCACCAGTTACCGGTGAACCCGGATGAGGCCGCGCATGTGGCGAACGGATACGTTTACAAAGCCGGTCGCATTCCAGTGTTCCAAGCCGCCTCTCCAGATTTTGAGGCGCATCAGCCGCCGCTCTACTACGCGTTGATCGCGCCGCTGCTGATGCCTCAAGAAAGCGGCGCCGGCGAGCCCGCTTCGGGAGCGCGGTGGCTCTCGATTTTGATTGGCGCGGCGCTGATTGGTTTTGTCTGGCTCGCGGCGCGGGAGATTTTCCCGGACAACTGGATAATGGCAGATACGATGGCTTGTATCTGCCTGCTGCCGACTAACGTGAACGTGTGCGCCTCGATCAGCAACGACGTGCTGACGAATGCCGTCGTGGCGGCAGCCGTGTGGCAACTGGCGCGGGTGATCCGGCTTGCGGGCGAGTCAAAGGTTATTGCGCCGCAATCCTTGCTGCTGGGCTGTATCATGGCGGCGGGGATCTATACGAAGACTTCCACGCTGGTTCTCTTTCCGGCGGTGATTGTCGCGGGGTGGCTGCTCGCTCGTCGGGGAATTACCAGCGGGCGAGTCGCCGTACAGATAGTTGGGATTAGCTGCCTGACCGCGCTGGCTTTGGCATCGCCGTGGCTAATTCGCAACACACGGCTTTACGGCGATCCTCTGGCGCAGCATATCTTTAACGCGGCGTTCTCCGGCACGACGGCGACCATGACGCAGATGCTGACGCATGTGCCGCCGTCGTTCTACGTCGCCTGGGTGGCGAGCTGGACATTTGCCTCGTTTTGGGCCGTGTTCGACGGCATGCGCTTGTTTCTGCCGAACAGCGTCTATTATTTATTGGCCACGCTGATGATCGCGCAGTGTATCGGCGCGGGACGGTGGATGCGCCGGACGACGCTTTCGCCTTATCAGGGCGTGGCGCTGGCGAGTATCGCCACGGTGGCATTGATGACTTTGCTGGCGTTTGCGCGATTCAACACGGCGTTTTTTCAGGCGCAAGGACGCTATTTATATCCGGGGCTGGAATTTTTCGGCTTCGTGCTGGCGGCTGGAACGCTTGGCTGGATGAGGCGTTCCGGTAGTGAGGAGCAATCATTCGTATGCCGATGGCTTCCCTACGCGACCGCTATCGCGCTCTTGATTTTGAACGGCTTGAGCATTTACACTCTGCATTACGCTTTTCCATCCGTGGGATAGCGGCTCAGGGGCAGCCGGCGCGGCCGGGTAGAGTTTACGGCAAACGGAAGAGCGGTGCAGCTTGAAAGTTTCCATACTGATACCAGCCTATAACGAGGAAGACACAATCGAGCGCTCGCTCCAGGGCGTGCTTGCGGTCGATTTCGCACCGCTGGAGCGGGAGATAATCGTCATCGACGATGCCTCGACCGACCGGACGCGCGATATCGTTTCGAGCTTTGGATCGTGCGTGCGCCTGATACCGCATGAGCGTAATCTTGGCAAGGGCGCGGCGATTCGGACGGCGCTTGTGGAAGCCGATGGCGAAATTATCGCTATCCATGACGCCGATCTGGAATATGATCCCGCCGATCTTCCGGCGCTGCTTGCGCCAATCGCGCGCGGTGAGGCGGATGCGGTGTACGGCAGCCGGTTTCTGGACGGCGCGGTTCCGATGGGCATGAAGCCGCAGAATCTACTCGCGAACAAGCTGCTGGCTGTTTCGGCGAATCTGCTGTACCACGGGCATCTCACCGATGAGGCGACGTGCTACAAGGCTGTGCGCGCCGACCTTTTGCGCGGCATGAATCTGCGCTGCGAGCGGTTCGAGTTTTGCCCCGAGGTGACCGCCAAGCTGCTCCGGCGGCGTAATCAGATCGTCGAGGTGCCGGTGCGCTACAAAGCCCGCAGCGTGGCGGAAGGCAAAAAGATTCACTGGTACGACGGCTTGGAAGCGATTTGGACCCTGATTCGCTACCGATTCACGCCGTAGGGCTTTGTCGTATTTGACGACACGCGCAGGGTAGACAAATAAAAATAAGCGGGGTAAACTTCCGTCGCAAACAGCGCACAAGCTTTGTTTGCGCTTTAGGCTTGGGTCGTTAGCTCAGTTGGTAGAGCAGCTGACTCTTAATCAGCGGGCCACTGGTTCGAGTCCAGTACGACCCACCAAACTTGTATGAAACGCCTCCGAGTTATTATCTTGGAGGCGTTTTTGCGTTGCGGCAGTTCAAACTAGGGCAGAAGTCCGAAGTTGTAGACCGTGTGCTGAGTGTAAGTTTGGCCGGACTTTAGCTCGGTGGTCGGGAAGCTCGGCTGGTTGGGCGAGTCGGGGAAATGCTGCGCCTCGAAGACGAAGGCGGCATGCTTTTGGTAGACCGCGCCGCTTTTACCGGTGAGTGTGCCGTCGAGGAAGTTGCCGCTGTAGAACTGGAGGCCGGGCTGATCGGTGTAGACGGTGATTGTCCTGCCGGAGACGCTGGAGGAGAATTCAGCCGCTTTTGTCAGGCCGTGGCGGGATTTGTTCAGCACCCAGTTATGGTCATAGCCCATGCCGGCGGCGAGTTGGGCGTTGGCGTCATTGATATGGGCACCGATTTCGGTGGGCGCTCGAAAGTCGAACGGGGTTCCGGCGACCAGAGCCAGCTCGCCGGTGGGAATTTGGGTGGCGTCGGTCGGGGTGAATTTGTCGGCGTTGATGTACGCGGCCTGGTTCAAAATGGAGCCGCTGGCTTGCCCGTTGAGGTTCCAGTAGACGTGGCTGCTGAGATTCACGACCGTATCTTGATCGGTGGTTGCTTTGTAGTCGAGGGAAAGGGTGTTGTCGGCGGCGAGGGTGTAGGTGACGTCCACGCTCAGGTTGCCGGGATAATTCTCTTCTCCGTCTTTGCTAAGATAGTGCAGGCGGAGGCCGACCGCGCCGTTCGGCTCGCTTGGCAGAGGGGTCGCGGACCAGACGACCTTGTCGAAGCCGACTTTGCCGCCGTGCAGGCTGTTGACGCCGTTATTGATGGCCAGCTGGTGAGTTTTGCCGTCGAGGGTGAAGCGTCCCCTGGCGATGCGGTTGGCGTAGCGTCCGACAATTGCGCCGAAGTAGGGACTGTTCGCTACATACTGATCCAGCGTATCGTAGCCGAGGACGATGTCGCCCAGCTTGCCGGTCTTGTCGGGCACGAGCAACGACTGGACGATGCCGCCGTAGTTCATGATGCTGACCTGCATTCCCTTGGGATTGGTGAGCGTGTAGAGAGTCACTGCCTGGCCGTCCGGCGCGGTGCCGAACGGCTTCTGCGTGATTGTGCCGCTTGCGGCCTGGGCCATTCCGCCGATATATGCGAGCATTGCCGCACCGGCCATGGCGACGGCTAGAATACGTATCATGAGTAAACTCCTTTTGGTGTCAACAAAATTATGCGCTGTGACTAGGCAGTGGAATGCCGGATTGCGGCGGCACCCATGAGTGAGCGTCGGCAACGTCGTCGACCACGGGAAAGCTGGTGATTCTCAGACGCGCCGCGCCCATTGGGACGAGTGTGATCGTTTCTTCGGGCAGCTCGCTTTTGACGGGGCTGGGTGGCAGCGATCCGACGACGTCATGCGTGTCGGCTTGCCATTCCGGGATGCGTCGCGCCTTGGTAGTCAGTGAAACGGGAATCGTTTCGAGCGTCCATGGATCGTTGAAATTTGCGTCTGCATTCTCGGTAACCGAAAAGTTTTCCGGCGCGCTTTCGAGCGCTAATCCGTAGTTCCAGGGAGAAGCGGCATGAACTTCGTATTCCGGCCACTGCGCCGTGCCGCCGGATTGCCGCCATTGCTCTTTAATCGCCAGCGAGTAGGCGAGCGGCCCACAATGCACGGATACGCTGTTTTGGTTCGTCGGCCAATGCTTCAGCGCGGCGCGCATCGGCAGGTGCAGCGTGACTCTGTCGCCGGATAGCCAGAGCCGGTGAATGATTGCATAGGTGCCTGCGTCCGGCGTTTGCTCGTGCGGTTTACCGTTTATCTCTATTTTCGCCTGCCGGCACCATCCAGGAATGCGCAGCGCGAGCGGGAAGGCGACGGCACGGTTGTTCTCGGAGGTGAAGGTGAACTGAATTGTGTCGCCGAACGGGTAGCGCGTCGCTTGGGCGAGCCGAATCCAATCGCGATCAGCGCCTACCTGGGCGCGCACTTCCGATGCGCCATAGAGTGATGCGCAAAGGCCGCCATCCGCTGTCGCCAGCCACATCTCTTCGGCGTAGTAGGGCCAGCCCATGCCATAGTTGTGGGGGCAGCAGCGGTAGTTGCGCACGCCGGGCATGTAGGCTTGCATCGGCCACGGGTTGTCAAAGTCGGAGCCTTTCGGGTCGTTGCCGAGGCTGATGGAGTTTGCGCTGGTGATATAGTGCACTCCTTTTTGGCGCGTATCGAGCGCGGCGGGGAGGGAATTGAAAGCAAGCTCCTCGCAGCGGTCGGCCCAGACGGCGTCGCCGGTGATGCGGGACAGCATCTCGAAGCTGTGCATAAACTCGACGATGCCGCACGTTTCAAAACCCTGACGCGGGTCGATGTAGCCGGGGCGGAAGTTCTCGTCTCACGCGAAGCCGCCGCCGGAGAATTGTCCGTACTCGGCCATGACTTGGTCGTAGTTGCGGTCAGCCGAGTGCCAATGCTCCGGCAGATGGGACTGCTGCCAGTATTGCGCGCCTTCGCGAAAACCCTGGGCAAAATTGACGTTGTGGTACGAAGCAATGCCGTCTGTCCAGCGGGCGGAGTGGTCGTGGATTTTAGCGGTCAGGTCGAGCAGCCAGGACGCCCCAGTGCGGTTGTAGAGCCAGTGGAGGGTATCGATATTGTCGCCCCAGCGAAAGCCCGCCCAGCTTTTGCCGAACTGCTCGCCGGGTACTTTGGCCTGAAAACCGGCGTATCGAATGAGAAAGCCGATGACTCGCTCGTCGGCGGAATACTCGTAGTGGGAGCGGAGCGCGTCCTGCACCGGCATGTGGGGCCACATGTCCGGGCCGCCGTCCAACGACGTTCGGAGATTGTCGGGGCCGAACCATCCGTCGGGCTGCTGCGAGGCGATAATGCCGTCGATCCACTTTTGCGTGAGCGCTTTTACTCGCGCGTTGCCGGTGACATAGCCTAAATCGCCGTAGCCGCGCAGCCAGTAGGGCAGCTCTTCCCAGCCGACATGCGAGCCGGGCGTGACCCAGCCGTTGCCATCATAATTCAAATAATCCGAGACTTCGGGCATGCGGCCGTTGAGGCCGTCCAGCTGCAGCTCGAGCTGCCGGAGGAGCCATCCCTTTGGCTGAACGCTTCCGAGCGGCAGCTTGAGAAAGGGCGCGGGGCGCAGAGGGTGTTTGTTCTGGACCGGCCCTGATGGTCGTGATACCTCTGATGCAGGCGATTTGCCGCCGTTGCCGGCGGACGGCACCGAGGCAGCGTTGCTCGGTCCGGCAATATAGGACGCCGCCAGGAGACCGCCGGTGGCCTGTAGGCTTCGTTTGATAAAATCGCGCCGTTTCATGCTGGTGCTCCGAAACCGTTAGCGCGGCTGCCGATGGGAGACTTCGACAAGGCCGACATCGATGCCCTGGCCGCCTGTGGTTTGGTGGCAATGCACGGCGAGCGTGATAGTGCTGACTACCGTGAGCTGTCGCCGGGCGACTGGACTGATATCCACTGAATCGTAGCTGTTGTCATAGCCGGACTCGTCGTCGGCGGGAACGCCGTTGATATAGACTTGCGCGTCCTCGTCATGGTAGATCCAGAGCTGCAGTTTTGATGCGTCGACTCCCGCCGGGATAGTAAAGGCGCGGCGCAGCCAAATATCGCCTGTCGTCCACGGCGTGCCGACTTTGATGCTGGGCGTGCCGCTCGAAGCGAACGGTCCGGGGCCTTGCCGCCAGGCCGAATCATCGAAGCCGGGCTGTGTCCAAGCTCCGCCGCCGCCGGTTGCGTCTGCTACTCCGCCTGCGGGAGCGCTGGTGATGTAGCGCCATGTCTGCGGCGCATTGTCGGAGGCGGGCACGACGGCTGTGATCGTCGTTACCGGAAGCTTCGCCCATCCGCTCGGGCGGGCGGTGTCCAGGGCGGCCCATTTTCTCCAGGTGGCGCGGTCACTCAGCATTTTGATGAACACACCGCCGACGACGGGGCGTGCGTGGAACCCGTTCGCGCCGTTGACGTCGTTGGTGAAGTACAGATCGGCGAGGGGATCGCGGACGGTTTGGGTATCCAGATAGGTATAGATTGGGTTGACGAGCGCGTTGAAGTCGGCTTGATTGCTCGCAAGCGTGGCGCTCCACATCGCCCAGTCGGTTTTGGCGAGTTTGGTGCGCACGTCTAAAGGAACGCCGTATTTTTGCTCGACAGTTTTGTAGTAGGCCACTTCCTTGGCGGCAACGGCCGGCGGAAATATGTTCAGGCCGAGTAGCTTGTCCCAGACGAGGTTGTATTTCTCGCTCCAGGTGCCGGGCTTGTCAAAGGCGAGCAGGGAGTGGGTGCCTGTATCGGCGACATGGATCCAGTGCCGGGCGTCGGCATGGGCGAGGGCGGTGTATCTCGCCGTGCCGTCGGTGTCGCCGCGCATTCGGCACAAATCGCCGTAAGCGGCCAGCGCCAAAATCGCTTTGATGCTGAGATTGGCGTTGTGCGCGAGATGGCCCATGAAGTCATCGGTGCAGAGCTGATTGCCGGGGTCGAGGCCGTATTGCTTCAGGAATTGCGCCCATTGGGTGAGCTGGGGCCACCAGGGCTTGACGAAATCGGCGTTGCCGTCGTCGTGCGCGACGGCGTCGGCGAGCAGCAGCATATTGCCGCTTTCCTCCACGGGCATGGCTTCGCCGCCGTCGTCGCGGCCTAGTGCCACCGGATAAGTGCCGAGGTCGTGCGGGGCGTTGGGGAAATGCCAGTGCGGTGAGGCGGCATAGGCCAGGATGGGCACGAGGGATGCTTTGGCGAGTGTCGGACTCAGGAAAATCAGCATCGGGTCCATCGGATAGAAAATGTCCACGGTGGCGATATCGCCGTTGCTGGTATTTTCCTTGGTGAACAGGAGGAGTTTGCCGTTGTCGTCGGCGCAGAGGCCGCAGCCGGCGAGCGCCTGACGGTACGCAAGCGCGCCGATTTGCGCGTATTTCGCGCCTCCGACACGGGTCATGTCGGCCATTAGCTTCGCATCGAAGGCCGCGCAACGCCGGGTGAGGCTAGGATATTGCCGCTCTGCTGAGGCAAGCATCTGCGGCGCTTCGATTCCATTGCGCCGCCAGTAGGGACGCAGCTTTTCTCCAAAATAGTTCACAGAGTAAAGCTCGTCGTAGGCGACGGTTACGTGGCGGGAAACGGGCGAGGTGGAGACGTTGCCGAGCGGGAGATCAAATGCCAGTACAGGCTCGTGATCGCTTGCGGCGCGCGGCATGCGCGTGTCCTGCGCGGCGTCATTAAGCGTGCCGGTGTCGGTGAAGGCGTTCTCGATTGTTCCTGCGTCGCCTTCGGCTGAATAAGCGCGCGATGTGGGCGCGGTCAGATAGGCGTATCCCCAGTCGATGCGGACGTCGTCGCCGGCTGGGCGGAGCAAGGTTTGCTGTACGGTGCCCGTTTTCAGCAGGGTCAAGCCGTCGGCGACCGTGCGCGACCAGACGATGGCCTGATCCGGCGTGTTCACGGCCAAATCCGAACTGGCGCTGTCATAGATGCTGACCGCGTGCGTGTGCCCGTCGGTCGCGTTCACCGTCCACGTGATAAAGGAGAGGGGCAGGCTGAGAGCATCCAGATCGTTCGGCAGGGCAGGTTGCATGAATGTCATGCGGATATGCACGCCCGCGCCATTGAAGTTGTAGATACTGCGCGTCGGCAGCACTTGGACGCTGGTTTGCGGCAGCGGCGGGTCGGCGGCCGGCTCGTCGCCCATCAGGCGGTATGTTTTGCCGTCGATGCGAATCAGGCTAACCAGCGCGTTGCGCTTGCCGGTCCAGTGGACGGTGGCGCTGCCGTTCAAGGCATCTGATTCTGACCAGACGCTCAAGTAAGGGTCACTTGTCACCAAAGGCACGGCGGGAGGCCTGAATGCCTGCGCTTCGGACTGCACTGCGCCGGTCGCGATGAAGAAGGCGGCTATGGCTAGAAATTTAAGCGTCGCCGTGCGTGCATCGCGAGAAAAATAATCGTTCATAGGTGGGTTGAGAACAAAGAGGCTGCAGACAGCGGCGAGCACGAATTTAAGTTATTAAGCAGCTTTAGGGTGGGTGACCTTAAGCGGGGGAACCACAGTAGCGACTTGGGCGCTTTGTCTGCGGATGCAGCCCACCTCGTTGGCTGTCCCAGGCATTATTTCAGGTTGCTTGACGTCTGTCAATGCATGAGCGGGCGGAGTGTAGGGCGACATATATACGTCCTGCTCGGCGCAAGATGGCTTGGCAATGTGGATAATAACGTGCATCTTGTTGGTCCGATGGCGTTGGAGTAAGATTTTGACCGATTTTCAGCAGATAGATCAGCAGCTTGATACCTGGATTGCCGCGCACTCAGACGAAATCGTCGCCGCCGTGCAATCGCTCATTCACATTCCCAGCACCAAGGGCGCGCCTGCGCCGGACGCGCCGTTCGGCGCGGAGACTCGGCGCGCGCTCGACAACGTGCTCGCGATTTCGGAGCGCTACGGCTTCGCGAACAAGATGCTCGACGGCTACGCGGCGCACGCGGAGTTCGGGCAAGGCGACGAGATTATCGGAGTTCTGAGCCATGTGGACGTCGTGCCGGCGGGCAGCGACTGGAAGCACGATCCCTGGGGCGGCGAGATCGAGGACGGCAAAATCTACGGTCGCGGCGCAATCGACGACAAGGGCCCGACGATAGCCGGTCTTTACGCGCTGATTGCGGTGAAAGAGGTCGGCGCGCCGGTGAATAAGCGCCTGCGGCACATCCTCGGAGCGGACGAGGAATCCGGCTTTGGGTGCATGCACTATTATTTCGATACGGCGAAGGAAGAGATGCCGACGCTTGGCTTCACGCCGGACGGCAAGTTTCCGGCGATCTACGCCGAAAAAGGCATCGCCAGCCCCAAACTTTCGGCACCGCTGCCGACTTTGGGCGGGTCGATCCGGATGACGAGTATTGTGGCGGGCGAGCGGTCGAACATGGTGCCCGACCGCGCCGAAGCGCATCTGGCTGGGCCTGGCGACGCGCTCAATGCAATGGCTCAGAAGCTACAAGGCGCGAAGAGTATCACGACTGCCACAACTGATTCAGGGCTGAGTGTCCGCGCCGTGGGCATCGGCGCGCACGCCAGTATGCCGCACGAGGGTGTCAACGCTGTCGCGCTGCTGACCGATGCGCTTCTCGGCTTGGTTGAGCTAGCCGGGGCTCGGCCGTTTCTGACCGCGTTGAACCACTGGGCCGCCGACAACTCCGGGGAGTATCTCGGCATCGCCGGCTCCGATGCTGTCACTGGCCCGCTGACGAGCAATTTGGGAGTGGTCACGACGGATGGAGATCAGATAACAGCTTCTTTCAGCATTCGCCAGCCCGTGACTTGGACCGAGCACGACGTTCGCGACGCTATCGAGGCAAAGGCAAAAGAAGCCGGTTTCGAGCTGTCCGATTGGGGATTTCAAGCGCCGCTGCACGTGCCGCTGGAATCGCCGCTGATTTCTACTCTGCTGGAAGTGTACCGAGCGGAAACAGGCGATATGAGCGAGCCGGCGACCATGGGCGGCGGCACCTACGCGCGCGTGCTGAAGCACGGCGTGGCGTTCGGGCCCAATTTCCCCGGCTTTCCGGACAACGCTCACCAAGCGGACGAATATTGGACTGTCGAGGATCTGCTAAAAGCGACGCGCATCTACGCTAAAAGCCTGGCCCGCCTTGCTGCTTAAGGCGCGTTCAATAAGCGCGGCAACGGACGGCTCAGGTGAAGAGCTTTAGGTTATGGACGTACAAGCTGTTCCCCTGTTGCTGGCGCGATTGCGTCTGGCGCTTGGGCCAGTCGTGCTCGTGCTGGCATTGATGCGTGCCTCTGGAGTTGTCATCGCTGGGCTGATGGTGATGGCTACATTGAGCGACGTCTTTGACGGGGTGCTCGCACGGCGGCTGGGCATTGCGACGGAAGGCTTGCGCGTCGCGGACAGCCGCGCCGACGCCGTCTATAACTTGAGCACCGTGGCCGCATTGTTTTGCATTTATCCACGCGTATTTGCAGCGAACTCGATTGGTCTTTTCGTTGTTGGAGGTATGGAAGCGGCGACGAGTATATTCGACCGCGTCAAGTATGGCCGTCCTTGCTCGCATCACGCCTACTCGGCGAAAGCATGGGCGGCGTCTTATTGCGTGTTCGCGACAACGCTACTCGGCTTTGGCCGCGCTCAGCCTTATGCTGCAATTTGCATCTGGCTGGGCATCGGTAACAACGTCGAAGGCTTCATAATGAGGGCGATCATGCCGCGATGGGCTTACGACGTTTCGGGCATACCTGCGGCATTGCGGGTGCGGCGCAGGCAATTAGCTGAAGCGCAAGTATAGGGATTTTGCTCGGCGGTCGCGCAGGGTTTAACTGGTTTGACTAACAAGCACAACACACGAGTCGTCGTCGCCATGAGCGGCGGCGTGGACAGTAGTATCGCGGCGGCTCTTTTGAAGCAGCAGGGCTACGATGTGGTCGGCGTGACAATGCAGATTTGGCAGGAGTCGGCGACTGAAACCAAGGGGGCAGGCTGCTGCTCGCTGGGTGCCGTGGAAGACGCGCGGAGAGTGGCGGCCAAACTAGGGATTCCGCATTACTGCTTGAATTACCGCGAGTTCTTCGCGGAAAAGGTGATCGACAATTTTGTCGCGGAGTACAAGCGGGGCCGGACGCCGAATCCGTGTATCAACTGCAATAGGTACGTGAAGTTCGACGAGCTGTTGAATACGGCGGGGCAGCTTGGCGCGGAGTATCTGGCAACGGGGCATTATGCTCGTGTCGGCTATGACGAGGACCGTCAGCGCTGGGTGCTCAGGCGCGCTGTCGCGGACGCAAAGGATCAAACCTACGCGCTGTTTCATTTTACGCAAGAGCAGCTGTCCCGCACGCTGATGCCTTTAGGCGATTTGGCGTCGAAAGACGAGACGCGCGCTATCGCCGCCGAGCTTGGACTCGCGGTCGCCAATAAGCCGGACTCGCAGGAGATTTGCTTTGTCCAAGGGGGCAGCTACACCGACTTTCTCGCGGAGAAAGCGCCCGAGACGGTCAGGCCAGGTACGATTGTAGATACGTCGGGGCGCGCGCGGGGCGAGCACGACGGGGTCGCGTTCTACACCGTCGGGCAGCGCAAGCGAATCAATGTCGGGTCGCCCATCCCGCTGTATGTGATCGCTCTCGACCCGCAGTCGAACACGGTGATAGTGGGCGACGACAATGACTTGCTGGCGGACGCGCTGGTGGCGAGCGATTGCAACTGGATCGCCGTGCCGGGCGTGCAGGATTCGCTCCGGGTGACGGCGAAGATTCGCTACAACATGCATGCGGTTCCTGGTATTGTCGAGCCTGCCAAGGGCGAGCCGGAGGGCTCGATTCGTGTTCAGTTCGACGCCGCTCAACGTGCGGTAACGCCTGGGCAATCGGTGGTGCTTTACGACGGCGACACGGTAGTCGGCGGCGGCACGATCGAGCGCGCGGTTGGACGCGCCGAAATCGACGTAAAGACGTCCGGGCAGATGGGAGTTCCTGAACTTGTCTGAAGAGACGGAAACAGCGGACGATTCAACCGGGCGTCCCGCAGTTGAAACAGGTGGGGTCGGAGCCGTTCTCAAGGCAGTGGGAGCGGGCGCCGGCGTCGGGGCTGCGATTGGATTGGGCATTGCGGCTTTGGCGAACGCTCACTGGTCCTCCGATGCTGAAGCGGAAATGTCGCGTCAGCTCGGTCATTTGATCAGCCGGGCCAACCATGTCGCGGAGCGGCTTCGCCGTTCGCATCCATAAGTTTTTCAAGCGAGTTCCAGCTTTAGGCAGGACTTCGGCATTGAAATCAAGAAGCATTGCCGCGCCGGGTCAGCCGGTGGCCGGTAGAAGAAGGGAGAGTTTATTTGAACCTCAATATTTCCACACGTTCTACAAACGCCGAATTGCGCGTACTCGACATCGAGGGCGAGATCGACGTCTATACTTCCACCCAGCTGAAGGAGACGATTGTTTCCACCATCGGCGAGGGGATCAAGTTTATCGTGATGAACTTGTCGAAAGTGGAGTATCTCGACAGCACCGGCCTGGGAGTGCTGATTGGCGCGCTAAAGCATCTGCGGGAGAAGCAAGGCAATCTTATCATCGTCAGTCCCAGTATGCGAATTATGCGCATCTTCGAGATTACCGGGCTGTATAAGATTTTTTCGATCTACCAAACGGAAGAAGAAGCGTCTCAGAAAGAGGGGCTTTCCCTGTGAGCATACCGTCTGATGAGGAGCGCGGCGCGCCAGAGACTGAAGCGGCCAGCGTCACCGTGATTATTCCTTGCCGTGCCGAGTACGTCGGCATCGCGCGACTAGCGATTTTGGGAGTCGCCAACCGGCTTGACTTTTCCTACGATGAAGTAGAGGACGTTCGCCTGGCGGTCGGCGAAGCCTGCTCGCACGCTATCGAGCGCGCTCGAACGGCCAGCGCCAATGCTAATGCGACTATCCGCATCGACAGCCAGGTGACCCCGGAGAGCCTGACGATCGTGGTGCACGATACGGTTCCCGCCGCAAGCGACGGCGCAGTCGCTGCGCCCGGCGCTATGACCTCAGCCGACGACCTGGATGAGATCGATATCGACCGCCAGGATCTAGGAGCGCTGCTGATGGAGATCCTTGTGGACAGCGTTACGGTCGAGTCCGGCGAGAGCGGCACTACAGTCACGCTTTACAAGGCTTCGCCCAATTATTCCGCGCCCGTCGGCGCTTAATCGGCGAAACTTCCTGAGCCTTTGCGTCGATGCAAACAACCGGGTCGCGCGACCCGCCCAGGAACAATTTTAGCCTTACATCGATTTCAATGCATATCTTAGCGATTTGGGTTTTCCATGCTTGACACTCCCGCCACACCTATTGCGACTGCTGAAGAGCCGCCTATTATGTCCGCTCCGCGACCGCTGATCGAAAGCGCGAAGCCATCCGAGCGCGATGCTGAAAGCGTATTTCGGCGTTACGCGAAGCAGCGCGACGTGCGTTTGCGCGAGCAGCTTGTCGCCATGCACCAGAATCTGGTGCGTTATCTCGCCAGCAAATTCGTGAATAGGGGTGAGCCGCTGGAGGATTTGGTCCAGGTGGGCACCATCGGGTTAATCAATGCCATTGACCGCTTCGACATGGAGCGCGGGATCAAGTTCTCGACGTACGCGACCCCGACGATTGTCGGCGAGATACGCCGCTATTTCCGCGATAAGGCGTGGAGCTTGAAAGTGCCGCGCCGTCTACAGGAGTTGAACCTGAGCGCGGGCAAGGTGCATCAATCCCTGAGCGCGAAGCTGGGACGGTCTCCGACGATTAAAGAAGTCGCGGAGAAGATCGGCGCGACGGAAGAAGAGACGCTGGAGGCGATGGAGCTCGGCAACGCTTATGATACCGTGAGCCTTGACAGCCAAATGGCCTCGGAGTCGGATTCGTCCAATATGACTTTGGGCGAGTTCGTGGGGGCGGAAGACCCGACGATCAAAAATCTTCAGGCGTATGGCGACTTGAACCAAGCCATCGACCGCTTGGACCCGCGCGAGCGCATGATTATTATTTTCCGCTTCTTTCAGGATATGTCGCAGGCCGATGTCGCGAACCATCTGAGCATTTCACAGATGCATGTGTCCCGGCTGCAAAATCACGCGCTGCAGCAGCTGAAGCGGATTATGGAAGTTGACTAATCAGTAGATGAATTGAATTGAGAGCAAAAGCCTTCCGCACTGCTGCGGAAGGCTTTTGCTGTTTATTTCGCGCTTGAAAAGTCGAGAAGCGCGCCGCTGTTGTTGGATGCGCTGGTCGCTGCTTGCGCCGATTTGCCGCCTGCGGCGAGCACCAAGCCGGATGGGAAGGCAAGCAGCGCGAGATCGTGGGTGGCGAACGGCAGCTCCGGCGCTGGAGTAAATTGCTTCTCGCGCCAATGGTAAACGATGCATGTGCCGGTGGTGCCGTGCCGGGCGGCATCCCAGCCGCCGCAGATAAGAACGTCTCCCGATGGAAGGGGAACCGCGCTGTGCGCCATGCGCGGCTCGAGTGAAGCGCCGGTGATTCTGGTGAAGCGGTCCGTGGATGGATTATAAAGCTCCGTGAAGGTGACCGGCTCGCTGTTGATGCCCTGACCGCCTGCGACTAGTACGTTTCCGTCGGGCAGGAGGGTAGTTGTCGGTCGGTCGCGGGCGGCGATGAGGGTGCCGGCGCATGCGTGGAATTTGCCGAGCGCGGGGTCGTATATTTCGGCGGTGGTGAGAACGCGCGATTCGTGCTTGCGCAAGTCCCAATGGGTGCCGCCGACGACGAGTACGCGGCCGTCGGCCAGGCGGCAGGCTGAATGGCCGAAGCGGTCGCCGAGCATCGGGCCGGCAGTATATTTGAACATGTGCAACGCCGGCTCGTAGAGTTCCGCGTCCGCTAACGTCGTGCGCGCGTCGAGGTTGAGGCCGCCGGTGATGAGGACGGCGCCGTCGCTGAGGGGAGTCGCCTGGGCCAGCTCGCGACGCTCATGCATCGCGTTTTCGAGTGGGATGCACGTATCCCGCTGCGGGTCGTATATGGCGGCGGTATCGAGCGACCCCCAAATATCGTTGAAGCCGCCCGCCAGGAGCACGGTGCCGTCAGAGAGGGGTGACGCCATGACGAAGTCGGCAGGGTAGGGCAGGGAGCATTTCGATGGGGTAAAGCGCTTTCGGTTTGAATCGAACAGGCTAACGGACGCGACGCATTCTTGTTTGGCGAAGGAGTAGCCGCCAGCGATGATCGCTTGCTTTCCATTCGGAAGGACACACGCGGCAGGTGCCCAGCGCTCGTCGGCCATGACAGTCGAGAGAGGCTGCCATTGAGAGGCTTGAGCGCTCAATTCGGGTGACTTAGGAGCGATGGATTTTGCTAAAAGTGCGGCCAGGATTATCGAAGCGAATGTAGAGTGCACAGATTATTCGCGTCGCGGCGGATCGGAGTCCGGGGGTTGATCCACCCGGCGCAGGCGGATTAAATTGCGGAGCCGCTTTAAGTGCGCGGCGTCGTAGTCGTCCAGGACTCCGGCGGCTTCATAGTGCACGTTCGCGATGCGCTCATGCTCCTCGTCGGCGTCCGTGGAGAAGATATCGCCGAGCAGCGAACGGTATATGGCATTGTGCGGGGCAATTCGGACGGCCTGGTTCATGGCGGCGGCGGCATCGGTGGTGTGCTGGCCGAGCATGTAGAGAATACCGAGGCGCATGGTGTAGTAATCGTCGTAGGGCGCGAACATCGTGGCCTGCTGCATCTCGCGAACGGCGTCGTCGAGGCGCGCGGCGGTGAGGTAGAGGTCGCTGATCCAGAAATGGTAGAAGGCGTCGGACGGCGACAGCTCTACAGCAGCTTCTAGCTCGCTGATCGCTTCCAGGACGAAACCGCCGTCGGCGAGTGCGTCTCCAAGCTTATAGTGGTAGAAAGCGTTTTTGGGGTCGCATTCGATCGCGGTGCGGTATTCCACGAGCGCCGCCTGCATCTTGCCGTAGCGCCGGTAGAGCTCGGCCAGCGCGAAGTGCGGCTGGGCGCGGCGCGGGCTTTTGCGGATGGCGCGGCGGTACTCGCGCAGAGCGATCAGGGATTGATCGGCGTAGACGTGCGCGTCGCCTGAGTCCGCCCGCTTGTCCGCGCCGTTCGGATTCGACGCGGAATGCTCCAAGGCGTGCCGGTAGGATTGCAGGGCGTTTTCAATTCGCCCGCGCGCCTGGTCCGCTTCGCCGCGTTGTTGCCTGGCCTGCCGCTCGTCCTGATTTTCTTCCTCCGAAGCCATTCTGATTCGTTTCACTTACCTGGCGCACTGAGTTCGAGGCATGTCTTTAGAACAGTTTACCGCTATCGAGCAGAAGCGTCATGGGGCCGTCGTTCTCGATTTCCACCAGCATGTCCGCTCCGAAGTCGCCGGTCACCACGCGAAGGGGGTGTCCCGAACCCTGGCGATTGCGCAGCAGCTCCAACAAACACTCGTAGAGCGGGATCGCCGTTTCCGGCCGCGCGGCCTCCACGAACGAGGGCCTTCTGCCGCGCCGGGCGTCGCCGTAGAGCGTGAACTGGGATACGACAAGGCACTCCGGCTGTTCCAACTCTTCGAGCGCTTGATTCATTTTGCCTTGCTCGTCCGGAAAAACACGCAGATGGGCAATCTTGTCGGCTATGTAAGCGGCATCGCGCTCGGTGTCAGCCGGGTGGATGCCGACCAAAACCACCAGGCCGCGACCGATTTCTCTTCGCTCGCCGGCCACTACTACCGCGCCTCGTCTGACTCGCTGGACCACGCATCGCATATCGAGAGTAATGTACCCGCGCCACTCGGTTCCTGCTTGCTTCCGGTCCCGGATTAAAGCGCGGGGGTACACTCAATGGAGATTTACCCGCATCAATTTTAAGGAAATAAAGGCAGCGACGCCTGCCGGGAGCAAGTGGAAAGTATGTATGACGGAAGAACGCTGACGCTGGGGCACAGCCCCGATTCCGATGACGCGTTTATGTTTTACGGCCTGGCGAAGTATCTGATCGATACCGAGGGCCTGCAGTTCGAGCATGTGCTCCGCGATATTCAAACGTTGAACGTCTGGGCGCAGGAAGGCAAGCTGGACACGACGGCGATCTCGCTGCACGCTTACGCTTACGTGCAGGACAAATACGCCCTGCTCGCCCATGGCGCAAGTGTCGGCGACCAGTACGGCCCGATGATCGTGGCGAAGCAGGGCATGGAGCCGGATACGCTGGTCGGCAAGCGCATCGCGATTCCCGGCAAAATGACCACGGCGTATTTATCGCTGATGATTTATATGGACGGTCGGCCGTTCGAGGCGGTGGATACCTATTTTCAGGACATTATGGACGATGTCCTCGCCGGGAAAGTGGACGCCGGTCTGATAATCCATGAGGGCCAACTGACTTACGCCACGATGGGGCTTTCGCTTGTGGAGGATATGGGGGTCTGGTGGCAGGAGCGCACCGGCACGCCGCTTCCGCTGGGCGTGAACGCCATTCGGCGCGATTTAGGCGACGAGCTGATGGGCAGCATGTCGCGCGTGATGCGCCGCAGCATCGAGTACAGCCTGCAGCACCGGGCGGAGGCGCTGGAGTATGCCATGCAGTACGCCCGCGATCTTCCGGCGGAGACCGCTGACACGTTTGTCGGCATGTACGTGAACGCCTCCACTCTTGATCTCGGGGAGCGCGGCAAGCGCGGGGTGGAACTGCTGCTGACCGAGGGCGCGGAGCGCAACTTGATTCCGCCGGTTCTCCAACCGGTGACATTTATTGATTAGCAGACCAGCGGAGCATAACTGGAAAAACGAAAATGCCGTGGAAGATGGGGTTCCACGGCATTTTCGTATTTTGGGGTGCGGAGTTTAAGAGCGTGTTAAGATCAGTGGGCTGGCTTAAGAATGTAAGCGGTGATTATCTTATACCGCTACAGATAGCTCTTGTTATTGGGCTGTTTCAGCATCGATTTCGTTCAGCAGCTCTTCGGCTTCCAGACGGACTTCGATTGCCTCGATGAGGGTTTGAGTGTCGATGCCCTGGGTCATCGCTTCCGCTTCCGGATCGTGCCGGTTGGCGACGTTGGGAAGATCGCGGCGTAGCTCTTCGATCAGCTCGATGATTTTTGTCAGCTTCTGCTCGTTGAGCAGGTTCACTTGCAAATCGAGTTGGGCGCGTCGTTCGTTGAGGCGCGCTTGGCGGTTCTGCGTAATCAAAACGATCATTGCGACAAACAGGCCGCACAGAGAAGCCGCGCCGGTCAGCCAGGCAAACGGTGGGGCGTCTATTGGCGCTTTATGCAACCCTTCGGCGATAAGATTGCCGATGATCCATAAGACGGACGCCGCAGTGATAGCATAAAGAACAGCGGGGCGACCCACCAGCGCCGTGCCGTTCTCGACATACCGTTGGTGATTGTTGAGATTCCGGTCGGCCCGCTGCTCCATGTCCACAATCGCGTCGATGGTCTCGGCGATTGGATCGACTCTCACAGGGTTGGCGTTGTTTTGGTTTGTTCGCGGCGGCGCGGAATTAACTTCGGAGGCATTCGGCTCTAAAAGATCTGGTGTGGAAGCTTCGACTACTGTTGGCATGCTCATAATCTACCCACGCGCTATGCCGGTTATGCCGAATGCCTTTGCTCCGGCGTTTAGGGTCACGGAAAAAACGTTTTTAATACTAGCTGTTTTGAGCGCTTTTAGCTGCTTCTCGAAGCTCATTCATCGCCTCAGCCAGGCCGCCGGGATGCTTGAAGACGGCTGAACCGGCGATCAGCACGCTTGCGCCCGATGCAACGACGGAAGCTGCCGTTTTCGGACTAATGCCTCCATCCACCGCAATTTCAAAATCGAGATTCCGCTCAGTCCGCAGACGGTCTAAATCGGCGATTTTGCGTACCATTCCCGGAATAAACGATTGACCGCCGAAGCCGGGGTTCACGGTCATCACCAGGATGCGCTCGATGCTGTCCAGCACCCACTCGCAGTGGGCAATCGGAGTGGCGGGGTTAAGGGCGACGCCTGCCTGCATGCCGGCGTCTTTGATTTGATGCACTAACCGGTCGAGGTGAACGGTGGATTCGGGATGCACGGTCATCATGGAGGCACCGCCCGAGGCAAGCTCATCGACATAGGCTTCCACATGCTCGACCATGAGGTGCACGTCATAGAATGCCGACGAGACGGGCCTTAAGTCACGTATGAGCTGCGGGCCGAAAGTCAGGTTGGGCACGAAGTGGCCGTCCATGATATCGAAATGCAGGCTTTCGGCGCCTGCTTGCGTGAGCTGCGCGGCGGCATCGGCGAAAGCGCCGAAATTGGCCGAAAGCAGTGACGGGCTGAGACTTATCGTACGCACTTCCAACTACTCCTTAGCGCACTTGGCGCTGCGCTGTTCTACTTGGTGACTTGCTTGACCAGTTTGCTGTCGATAAAAATGCGCACGATGATTCGGTTGCCGAACCCCTGTACCTGCTGATCAACGAGGTCACCCCGCGATAGATCCTGGTTGTACGCGACGTTGGTACCGGTGGCGTCTTGAACTTGAATTTGAACGTTGTGCGTGTACGAGGTACCGCGCGGGACATGGAACTGAACGTGGAACTGGCGTTGCTTGGGCGCGCCCTGGGTCGGAGCGGCAATCGCTTGCGGGGTTGCGTCAGGATCGTCCGGCTGGCTTGTTTGCGCCCCGTCCGTAGAATCCGATGCAGCGCCGGGAACTGGAAGTACGCCGCCGGGCTGGGCGACTGCCGAGGCTGGCTGCGAGGCCGGCGATTCGCCGTTGGCATCGACGGCGGTGATCGTATAGATATGCGTTTGCGTGGTGTCCAGGCCTACGTCGGAATATTCGGTTTCGGGAAAGCCCGACTGGATTTTTTTACCGTCGCGGTAGATATCGTATGTGGTCGCAATCGGCACTTGATCCCAGGAGAGGTCGATCTCGCCCTCCACGGTGCAGGTTGCGGAAAGATTCGTGGGAGCAGTCGGAGGGGGAGGGCCTTTGCTGACAGTCAGATTGATGGCTTGATCGCGGGAAACCTTGGAGTTTGCCACAGGCTGCTGCGCCGTGACGATGCCTTTCGGCACGATGTTATCGTATTCAGCCTCGACGGAGCCGAGCGGAAGACCGGCGTCCTGCAGGACGGCTTCGGCTTTTTCCTGCGTGGTTTGACTCAGGTCGGGGACGTCGAGAAGGCGCGGCCCGTCGCTGACGAACACGTTGACGTCCTTGCCGCTCTTAATCATGCGTCCCGACTCAGGCGTCTGCTGGTAAATTGCTCCCTGCGGCCATTGATCGCTGTTGGTGTGGCCTATTTCCATCAATGAAAAATGTTGCTGCGCCGCGAGAGTTTTCGCGTCCGTGTATTGTTTGCCGATCAACGGAGGGACAGTGATGTCGGATGGCACATTGTTGACGAGCAGGGCGAAATACACGCAGGCAAACACAATCGCGATAATAGCGAGGCTTCCGAGGATAATGCCGATTCCACGGAGCACGGACGACGCGCGTGACCGAGGCGGCTCGTAGTCGTCGTAATCTCCGCCGGGATCTCCGCCCGCGCCGACGGGGTTGCTGATGCGCGCCGGCGGGATTTGCTGCTGGGTGGATTCCGTTTCAGTGGTTCGTGGCGTGTTTGACATAGGTGGCGAGATATTCTCGGCTTCGATTTGCCGTGGCCGGGCAGTTTCGCCGGTAAGCGCAGATGGTTGAATCGACTGCGAAGGCAACGGCGGCAACATTGTCGCCTCCGTTGCTGGCGCCGTCTCCGTGAAGGAAGTCGCGGCTTGCGAGTCCAGCGGAGTCCAATCCAGCGAGCGGCCCAACCGAAGCTCCTCGCGGACGGCCTGCAGATCAGCCAGCATTTCCGCGATACTCGCGTAGCCGTTGCGCGAGCGGCCCAAGGATGCTTTTTGCGTGATGCCGTTCAAGGCGTTCGGGACGCTTCGCTCCAGGCGCTGCGGCTCTAGGGGCGAGTTGTACCGCGCCGGCTGCTTGCCGGTGAGCATCTCGAACAATAATGCCGCGCAAGCGGACAAGCCATCTCCGCCTCCGCGCGACGCCTGCCCGGACGCTCCCGCTGACCTTGAAACGGCCTTGGCCAATACGAAGTCGGCTACCTTCGCGATGCCGTCCGATGTGATAAATACCTCATCGGCGGTGAGGTTTCCGTGCTCAATGCCAAATGCTTCCGCTCGAACCAAGGCTTGAGCCACTTCGATGGCTGTGATGACCGCGACCGACAAGCTGAAAGGGGCGACCCGTCGAATGCGCTCATCGAGGGTAATTCCCTGCGCCCATTCCGAAATGGCGTAAACTCCCGGCTCGAGTCCGGAGTTCTCCGCCGAGCTGTCATCCACGGTGATTAACCCGTAGTGACGTAGGATGTGCGGGTCGGCCGGCAGCGACGCGTAGATTTGAGAGGCCGCAAATATCTCGTTGGCCGCCGCCGGGGCAACGTCAAGCTGCCGAAGCAAAACAACGCGTCCCGCAGTTGTTCCGGAGCCGCCGGCGATGCCTTCCCTGGCTTTGTAGGCGGCCAGCGAGAATGCGCCCAAAGTAAAAGGCGCGCGCGATAATAGGGTGTACTGTTCTTGCTGCAGAGCGCTCATGTGCTTGCTAAACGCGACGCGCAACAACCGGCGGCAAAGCGTTATTTCGCCGGCTTACGCGCGGCTTCCCGGCTCGATAGCCAGCGTAAGATGCTCGCCGCGACAGCGATCATCAGGAAAACGGCGTAGAGCTTTCCGCTCTCAGGCGTGTAGATGCCGACCGCCTGCTGCGAGACAAATCCGCCGATGTATATCAAGAGCACAAAGAGTGCCCAAACAAGCACAAGCCACTGCATCGTCGCTGCACTCCTCCAAATGAAAAACATCACCGGCAAAGAATCTTGCTTTTAATCGGCGTAAGAACAGCCCGTACTGCTTCACGCCTTTCATAATAGGGGCAGTTTACCCGGTTTTAATCCCCTGTTGCCGCGAAAGCGCGGCTCGGACAGTGTCCGTGGGAACGGCGTGGCCGGAGGACGCTTTTCCGACGGATTCCAGCAGCACGAACCGCGCGCCGCCTCCAACCGACTTTTTGTCTAGGGCCAGCAGCTTGATGACAGCGTCCGCCGGAATGCCCGCATCGGGGGCGATCTCGAAGCCCGCCGTGGCCAGCAGCTCGGTGAGCGCTCGAGTCGCCGCAGGCGGCGTGACGCCCTGCGCTTCGCCGATCAGGCAAGCCGTGACCATCCCGATTGCGATGGCCTCGCCGTGCCGGTAGCGCGCATAATTGGTGACCGCTTCCAGAGCATGGCCGACGGTATGGCCGAAGTTGAGAGTGGCCCGCGCTCCGGTAAGCTCGCGCTCGTCCTGCTCGACGATCCGCGCTTTGATCTCGCAGGAGCGAGCGATAGCGTCGGCGACAGCGCTCGATTGCAGCGCCAGCATGGGTTTAACTTGCCGCTGCAACATATCGAACAAAGCGGCGTCGGCGATAGCGCCGTATTTGATTATCTCCGCCATGCCGGAGCGTCGCTCGTCGCTGGAGAGCGTGGCCAGCGTGGCCGGGTCGATTAAAACCAGCTTCGGCTGATGGAACGCGCCGATCAGGTTTTTGGCCGCGCCGTAGTTGACGCCTGTTTTCCCGCCGACGCTGCTGTCTACTTGCGACAGCAAAGTGGTCGGGATTTGCGCGAAGTCTAACCCTCGCTGATAGCTGGACGCCGCAAAGCCCGCGATGTCGCCGACGACGCCGCCGCCAAGCGCGACGACTACCGTTCGCCGGTCCGCCGCCAAGTCGTAGAGACGAGTATAAATCTGCTCGACGGCAGCCAGCGTTTTATGGTTTTCGCCTTCCGCAAGGGCGACGCCGGCCACTTGAAAGCCCGCCGATTCCAGCGATTTTGCGACAATGCTTTCGTACAACGGCTGCACGGCGATATCGGTGACGATCAAGGCGGCGCGTCCGGCGGCACCGTCGCTGCCGCAGCAGGCGCGGGCAATCAGGCCGCCGGCTTGCGCGAGGATGCCATCGCCGATGACTATGCCGTAGCTTCTTTCGGCGAGATCGACGTGAATCGTGCGCGTCTGCGCCGGCGAATGAGTGGAGAGTTCGGATGCGAGAGTCATGACTAATTGTGGGGTCTGCCGAGCTTGGGTAGGCTGCCTCGGACGAGCGCGGCTACCTGCTCGGGCGTCAGAGTATCGTCGGTCCAGACGATGGAATCGGCAAGCTCCTCATAGATCGGCTCGCGCTCTTCGAGAAGCGATCCGATATGCTCGTCCAAGTGGTGCGCGTGCGGCTGCAGGACCGGCCTGCGCTCCAGATGCGGACGGCAGCGTCCGGCGATTGTCTCGCGCTTTGCCCGAAGCCAGACGATATGCCCGATGCGCTTGAGCAGGTCGCGGTTCTCGGGGCGGACGGGCGTCCCGCCGCCGGTGGAGAGAATATAGCGGCGAGGGAATTGGCGCGGCTCGTTGTTGAAGCTGCCGCGCTCGTCGGCGAGCGTTTCCAACAGGCGCTGCTCTTCGGCGCGGAACGCCGCCTCGCCGTGGATGGTGAATATGTCCGGCACGGAAAGGTCAAAGGCTCGCCGCAGCTCTTTATCGGTATCGAGGACAGGCGCGTCGAGCTGGCGTCCGAGCTGTCGCCCGACCGTCGATTTGCCGGTGCCCATAAAACCGATCAATATTATATTCATTGAAATGGACGCCGGCGCGAGTGGTCGATTACCCGCTCAACTTGCTGTAGCTGCCGCCGGCGCAGGCTCTAAATCAGGTTGCCGCTCCACGAGCGCGGCGCGTCGCTTGACCGAGGCCGTATAGGAATCGTAGTTGCGGCGCATTTCCGCCATGCTGTCGCCGCCAAATTTCTCGCACATCGCTTCGGCAAGGACGATCGCCACCATTGCCTCGCCGACCACTGCCGCCGCAGGCACCGCGCAGACGTCGGAGCGCTCGGCGAAGGCCGGGACGCTCTCCTTGGTCTGAAGGTTCACCGAGGGCAGCTGTTTCATGAGGGTGGCAATCGGCTTCATGGCGGCTCGAATGACAAGCGGCTCGCCGTTGGTGATGCCGCCCTCGGTGCCACCCGCATTGTTGGAGCCGCGCGTAAACTGAGCCGCGTCGTCTGAGTCCGCGCCGATGCCGTCGCTATAATAGAACGCGTCATGCACCTGCGAGCCGGGGACATCGGCGACGCCGAACCCCATGCCGATTTCGACGCCTTTAATCGCCTGGATGCCCATCAGCGCTTGCGCGAGGCGTCCGTCGATGCGCTTGTCCCAGTGCGAGTAGGTGCCGAGTCCAACCGGCAGGCCGAGAGCAACCACCTCGAACACGCCGCCGAGGGTGTCGCCGCGATATTTAGCGTCGTCGATGGATTGGATGATGCGCTCTTCCGAGGCGGGGTCGGCGACGCCAACCTGAGAGGCGGCGGTCAGCTCCGGCAAGCGGCGCAGGTCGATGCCGTCAACGTCCGCGTGGATGCCGCCGATGTTGACGACGTGCGAGGCGATGGTCACGCCGAATTCGGCGAGAAGAACCCGCGCCACAGCGCCGACGGCAACCTGCGTCGCCGTGTTGCGGGCCGAGGCGCGCTCCAGCACCGGGCGCAAATCTTCGTGGTTATATTTCATCATGCCGGCGAAATCGGCGTGGCCTGGGCGAGGCACGGTAATCGCGGCGATGGGCGGCTCCTCACCCGCTTCCAGCGGCTCGATCTGCATTTTGCGGGTCCAGTTGGCCCAGTCGCGGTTGCGGACGACCATAGTCAGGGGATCGCCCATAGTCTCGCCGAAGCGAACGCCGGACAAGAACTCCACCGTGTCGGATTCGATTTTTTGCCGCGCGCCTCTGCCGTAGCCGCCCTGGCGACGCTTGAGCTGCGCGTTGACCGGCTCCGCGCTGAGCCTGAGTCCGGCGGGCAAGCCTTCGACAATGGCGGTTAAAGCGGGACCGTGAGATTCACCGGCGGTGAGAAAACGGAACAAGAAATCAGACCTACTTTCGTCAAATGGAAACAAGATGCTTTCATCATTATACAGAATGGCATCCCAGCAGTCTATGGCGCGATTGGCTGGCATGGGTACGCGTGCTAATCTGCCTGCAGCGCTTTTGGGGACGGAGCAGCAATTTATCCTCCGGCACAGCAAGGCACAGCCGCCGGAACGGTTCCGATTCCTGCGGTATTATTCAGATTATGAAGCTTTTGCTAGCTCGCCCTAGAGGATTTTGCGCGGGAGTGGATCGAGCCATCGACGCGGTCGAGCGCGTTCTCGATGCGTTTGGCGCTCCGGTGTATGTCCGGCACGAGATCGTGCACAACGATGTCGTGGTGGCCGATCTGCGGCGCAAGGGCGCGATCTTTACCGACGATCTCTCCGAAGTGCCCGAAGGCAGCATTTTGGTGTTTTCGGCGCATGGAGTCGCGCCTGCGGTGCGTGAGGAAGCTAAAACGCGCCATTTGCGCGTAATTGACGCCACTTGCCCTTTAGTGACGAAGATTCACCTGGAGGTGCATAAATATCTGCGGCGGGGATACGGCATTTTTTATATCGGCCATCGGGGGCATGTCGAGACCGAAGGCACTCTGGGCGAAGCTCCGGGCAGGCTGCATCTGGTGACGGAAGTGTCCGAAGTCGCGCTGCTGCCGGAGTTGAGCGAAGACAAGCTGACTTATTTGACGCAGACCACTCTGAGCGTCGATGAGACCGCCGATATTGTGGAAGCGCTCCGGCGACGCTTTCCGCGCTTGGAGGAGCCGCCGACGGATGATATCTGCTACGCCACGCAAAACCGGCAGGACGCGATCAAAGTAATCGCGCCGCGCGCCGATGTCGTCTTTGTGGTCGGATCGCAGACGAGTTCCAATACCAAATCGCTGCGCCAGGTGGCTGAATCCCTGGGGGCGCGCGCTTACCTGGTCGGCGGCCCTGACGACGTCACCCGCGAGATGGTGGCGGGGGCGGAAGTAGTTGGGCTGACCAGCGGAGCGTCCGCGCCGGAGATGCAGTTCCAGGCGATTTTGCGGCGGCTCCAGAGCCTAGGCGCGAGCGCTATCGAAGAAATTGTTCTGCGGGAAGAGAATATGGCCTTTGTCGCGCCCCGCGAACTGGCCGCCGTGTTGAGCGTCGTGCAAATCTAGTATTTGGCTTTGTTGGCACGCTCCTTGCTTTATAGCTTCAAAGTCCGCACTTAACTCCTCGAATGCTCCGAATGACGCGTCAATTTCATGCGCGTTTGGAGCAGGCTGGATCGCTTGCGAGTTTTCCCGCGAGTCACTGCAGTTTTTCGCTGATTTGCGGAAAAACTGAATTATCGCTCGTGTCTGCGAGAAGTGCTTGGCCTTCCCATATCATGCGTCCCTGGCGGCGCGATTATCTTTTCCGGAGAACGTTACCTTTTATGAACATCTGTGTAATCGGCGTGGGCTATGTTGGTTTGGTAACCGGCGTGGTGTT
>CAXSEA010000002.1:0-32420 GCA_964235675.1 uncultured Armatimonadales bacterium
CTCGTGTTGGGCGGACCTCCCCTTCATCCCCTCCTAAGATAAGGAGGGGAAACCAGAGGGCACTTGCTTAGGTATTTAGCGGGCGCAGCATGGGTGGCAGGCGGGGCGGAGTCGTGGTAGATTAAACCAATTCAATGCAACGACGGCGAGCATGGACAACACAGTTTGCAATAGCAGAAAAAAGCCCCGCGCTACCGCCTGAGGGGCTGCTGCGCGGGGCAATCAGTGAGTAAATGGCTCCTCGAATAGGACTCGAACCTATAACATTTCGGTTAACAGCCGAACGCTCTGCCAATTGAGCTATCGAGGAATATGAGCGGTCTGAGAATTGGATACTCGCTTGCTTCGTCGCTGCTAGCGCATTCCCAAAAGCAAGAAATTATAGCTTCACTTACTCCCGCGTGTCAACCCGGCGAAATGGAAATCGCCAGATCAAATTTTACATGAGAGTTACTCAAGTTACGTTCGACGAGCATGGCAAGGTTTGCCTGGTGGTGGAAATCCCGGAGACGGACGCTTTTTTAACCGGCGACGCGCCGCGCATGCCGCGCATCCTGTTCCGGATGTTTCCTTATCTAGCCGCCCAGCGCTGCTACAACGACCTGCATGTCTCATTCCGGCGCGAGGCCGAGAACACGGAAATCCCTCATCTTTTCGAGCACCTGCTTTTGGAGATTCAAAAGCAGGTTAGGCGCGGCATCGTTAATTGCAGCCCGATTAGCGGCGAGACCGAGTGGAACTGGACCATCGACCCGCGCGGGCGGTTCCACGTGACGGTCGGGTACGACAACGAGATTGTCGCGCTGGCTTCCATCCGGCTGGCGGAGCGAATCATGTGCTCCCTGGACACGCGGGAGATCGGGGAGATCGATATCGAGCGGGAGATGAAGCGCCTCCGAGAGCTTGCCAAAGCCAGCAAACGGTTTATCGCTCCCTTGAAATCCACCGGCATATCATACGATGACGAGGCGATACTGGAAGGCGAAAAAGAAGGAGAAGCGGACTGCGTGGATGCAGAGCGCTTCTCCGAGCTTCCTGGCCTACGGGTCGCCTAAGCGGCCCGCGCTTTCTAGCGTCGCTAGCGGGCGATAATCAAACCGATGATTGCAATCGCGATTCCCGCGAGTTGGAACGGGTCCACCTTGTTCGGCGGGTGGCCTTGCGGAATGAAGACGTTGTCGCCGGGCTGCAGCAAAAAGTTGCCGGCGACCGCCGGGTCTTTCGCGTTTACCTTCAGCACTTGAGCGCCGCTCGGCGTCTCGCGGGTGATAGTGATCTTGTCCACCTGGGCGCGGTCGGCGAGGCCGTCGGCCAAGCCCTCGGCGGCGGCGAGACTCAGCTGCGCTTCCAGCGGGTACTGGCCAGGCTTGAGCACGGCACCGGTGATCGAGAACGTGGAGATATTCACCTTCTCCGGTACGACCACTTTATCGTTGTCTTTTAGAATCGGGTTGACGCCGGGGTTGCCCGGAGTGGCGCGAGCTTGATCGTAGTTCACCGGCTCACGGTCGAGCGTACCGACGGGCTGGATATAGATCGAGCTTGGGTCGGCGGTATCGGTCAAGCCGCCTGCCAGCGTAATCAGGTCGAACACCGTGGTGTTGGGGTCGACGTCGTACCGGTGCGGGTTTTTCACCTCGCCGACAACCGATACCGAATAGCGCTGGGCGGCGCGGTTGGGGACATAGATCTGGTCGCCGTCCTGCAGCGACGGGTTGCCGGTGACGTCGCCGCCGTTTAGGAACGTGGAGAGATTGACGGTTAGGGTCTGGTGGGTTTGGCCCGGCAGGCCGCGCGTCAGCTGCACATGGGTGAGATCGGCGTCGGCGGTGGGCCCATCGAGCTGGACGACGTCGTTGAGGTGCGCGTCGCGGCGGACGGTTTGCGTGCCCTGGCGGGTGATCGCGCCGGTCACGACGATGGTGTAGCCGCCGGCGGTCGGGCGGGTGAGGGTGACGACCGGGTTAACGTAGTATTTGGCGAGCGCGGTTTGCACGGCGGTGTTGGCGGCGGTCACGGTCAAGCCGCCGACATGCACATTGCCGACGTAGGGCATCGTGATGTTGCCGTTGTTGTCGACAGTATAATTGTTGGTAATGTCGGGCTGGTCGGCGACACTGACGTTCAGGACGTCGCCGGGGCTGATGGGCTGGGCCGCATCGTTGGGCGCTTGCAAGGTGGCCGAGGTTGCGCTACTGTCGGGAGCGGTTTGCGCGAGCGCCGCGGTCGAGCTTCCCAGCGCCGCGCCGGCCAGGCCGAGCGCAATCACCGCCATGGCTCCAATCGGGTTGCGCGCCCGGTAATGTGATAATTTGCTGTGAGCTAATGCCACTGAATTCCTCCTACTGCAACTTGAGATGAACTTGGGAAATGCATAATGCAGAATTCGCATCCCGGTATTATTGCGTGCGAACGGACATACGTATTATTCCAGATAAACGCCTAAAATGACTCTGCACGCCTTATCGTTTCCTTCCGCAAGCGATACCGCCCGCTTTGGAGCGCTGCTGGGCCGCGCCGCCGTGCCTGGCGACGTGATCGCTTTATATGGCGAGCTTGGCGCGGGCAAGACCTGTCTGACCCAGGGCATCGCCGTCGGCCTCGGTATCGAAATCGAGACGGTCACCTCGCCCACTTACGCGTTGATTAACGAGCTTTTGAGCGGACGCATTCCGCTTTACCACATGGACGCTTACCGAATCCAAGATGTTTCCGAGCTTGGCCCCATCGGCTTCGACGACTACGTGACCCGAGCGGACGGCCTGCTCGTGATCGAGTGGGCCGGCAATATCGCCGGCGAGTTGCCCGATGAGCGGCTGGATGTTTCTCTCGCGCCTGCGCCGGACTTTGACACGCGGGACGCGAGCATCGCCGCTTATGGGCAGCGCTCGTCCCGCTGGCTGGAAGCCGTTCTGGCGCAATTCCAGCAACACGCCGCAGGGTCGCTATGATTATTCTCGGTATCGATACAAGCAGCGATTATGCCGTTCTGACGCTTGCGGGCGAAAACGGGCAATGTTACGAGTCCGTCGCCGAGCGGCACGAGCGGCAGTTGTCGTCGCGTCTTTACGGCATGCTGGACGCGCTTTTGGAGCGGCGGGGCATCTCCTTCGAGCAGATCGACGCTTTCGCGGTCGGGCTGGGCCCCGGCTCGTTTACCGGCGTGCGCGTGGCCGTGACGACGATGCGCACGCTGGCTCAAGTGACCGGCAAGCCGCTGATCGGCATCCCGACGCTGGATATTTTCATCGCGGGCGCGCGGCGGGGCGATTCGGAAAATTCGGAGGCGGTCGCGGCGCTCTTGCCGTCGCGCCGGAATGAAGTGTACGCGCGAATTGAGCCAACCGGGAGCGCCCTTTCCGGATCGAGCGCGTTTGCGGCGTCGTACGCCGAAGCGCTGGAGATTGTTCGGGCGATGCCGCGCGGGAGCCTGGTAACGGGGCCTACCCTATTGCTGGAAACGCTGTTTGGCGGCGAATACGCTTATGAGGCTCAACTGGCGCCGCAGGACGCGCCGGGTGCGGCGGCGTTCGCCGAGCTGATCGGCAAAGCGATCCGGAGCGGACAAACCCAAGACCCGCTTTCGCTGGACCCGATGTACGTCGTACCTCCGGCGGTCAGCCAGCACAAGACGGCGAGCACCGGCCCTTAGTCGAGATCCCCCACCCCACCCTGCCAGCCCGCAGAAAAGCTTGTCACAAAATGATGATACGGTTAGCCGAGCAATCGGACATTCCAGGCATCCTCGCTATTTACAACCATGCGGTGCTGCACGACACGGCGACGGCGGATGTTGAGCCGCAGAGCTTGCAAGCGCGCGAGGAGTGGCTGGTTGAACGGCAAAACCAAGGATTGCCGGTTCTTGTCGCAGCTGCTGAACCGACAGATGAGTTTGCCGGGCCGGAAGAGATTGTTGGATGGGCGTCGCTCAACCCGTACCATACCAAGCCCGGCTATCGCTTTACGGTGGAGAATTCGGTGTATGTCGCTGAACGGGCGCGCGGGCGCGGCGTCGGGCGAATGCTTTTGGCGGAGCTGTTACAACGCGCCGAAGAATTACCGGTGCACGCGGTTATCGCTTCCATCGACAGCAGCAACGCGGTGAGCATTTATCTGCACGCGTCGTTCGGCTTTCAGGAGTGCGGGCGGCTGCCGCAGCTTTATACCAAGTTCGGACGCTGGCTGGATGTCACTTATATGGTGCGGTTGTTTCCATTCGCGCCGTAGACATGGAGGAAAGAGCGCTACTGCGCGCGCTTGCCTCCGAGCCAGTTGCCATAAGCGTCGGCGATGACCTGACCGGCGGGCGTGTAGGTAATGCTCGCGCCGGTGGAGCTATCGACCAGCGGCAGCGCGTCCTGGCCCTTGATCGTAAACGCCCATGGCGCAATCGCGACCGGACTAGGCCTGAGCGATTGCAAAGCCAGCGCGACCGATTTCAGGTAGACAGGGTCGGTTCCGCCGAACTCGCCGATTAAGACCGGCAGACCGGCTTTGGTGGCGGGACCGAAGAGGGACTGCACGTCGGCGGCACCGACATACGCGTGGCCGTCATACAGATCGACATGCGTGTCGGTGATGGGACTGGCCGCCGCGCCGCGACCGTCCTTGCTGTAGTTTTCGAAGGGCACCACGACGAACGCCGATGGATCGATTGCGCGGATTGTTTCGGCGTACTGCCCCGCGACGGGCTTCCAGGACGCCCAGGTGCCGAACTCGTGAGGCTCGTTGCAAACTTCTATCCAGACCGGCAGGCCTTTATACTTTGCGGCGACCATTTGAGCCAGGCGATTCCCGGAGGCTATGCGCTCGGGCAGCGTGTTGCCGTTTGGCAGATCCTGCGGCGCGATCAGCGGGTACTCGCCGGCCTGCCAAATATTTTGCACTACTTGATCGACGACATGCTGGTACATCGGCTGGCTGAGGTATTTGTCCGGATTGTAGTTGAAGCGGACGAAGCGGCAGCCGGTGTCGCCTAGCAGGGCGAAGAAACCGGGCGTGTCGAGAGCGGGCTGGTCGGTCCAGGTGACCGCGTTGCCGTAGTTGCCGCCGCGCACGAACGAGACCGCAGTCAGCGCGCCCGGATCGTCGGCGTAGAGCGATGCCGGCGCGTGGGCGGCGTTGGCGTAAACAAACCGGCCAGAGGCGACCGAGACGCGCGGCGGGTGGCTGGAGGATTTCGCCACCCAAGCATCGCCGCCGACTTCGAAATCGAGACCAGGATAGACCCACTGGAGAGGATCGCCCCAGGTGGATTTGAAAACGCCGAACTGCGAGTTCCACAAGCCCGCCTTAACGCCTTTCAGCTCGAATTTTACCGGCGCGGAGTTGAAGCGGTTATTGGTGCCGCCGTCGGGCACGGCGCTGGAGAACGGCACCCACAGCTGCGAGAAACCGGCCAACCCTTTAGCCATCACCCATAATCCGCCGCCATCGGTCGGATAGCCGGTCGGAAGCTCGATTTTGGCCGGGATCGTGACCGTGTATGTGCCGCTGCCGTCCGCCACGACGCTAGGGACAGGCGCGATAATCAGCTGCGGCGAGGAAACGCGCTGGGCGGTGGAGGTGACGTCGAAGCTGAGAGCGTCTTTGTGGCCGGTTTCTTTCGCCGTATCGTAGACGGTATGACCGAAGTCGATCGATTTGCCGTCCGCCGCCGGAAATAGGATGAGCCGATAGTTGTCGTATTTTCCGGGCTTAAGCTGCGCCGTAAACTCGATGTTGGCGGGAATGTGGCGGTAGACGGAGAACACCGTCTTGTCGCCGCCGTCCGGCTCGGAAGTGGCGGAAATCTGCTGCCAATCGTCTTCGGCGGCGCGGTGCAGGTAAAGCTGGACGCCGAAGCTGGCGCTGTGGCTGGGCACTCCCTGGAACGAGAAGGTAACGTCGGAGAGGTCGACTTTCGCGGTGACGGCCAGGTTGTCGAACGTGAGTGAATTGACGTGCTTTTTGCCGCTGGAGTCGCTTGACTGCCCCTGCTGGAACGAGACCAGCTTCGACAGCTTGCCGGGGGAGCGCATCGCAAAGCCGAGTCCGAACGCGACGACGACAGCCAAGATTGCCACAAAATTTCGCTTCATAGGTGTGATACGAATTCTTGATTGCAGCCTGCGGCCAGCGGAGCAGAATTCGTTGACTTTACCGTCATAATTTTATATAATAGTAAGCTCTCAGAACGCGCAAATTCATTATAGATAGGCACGGCTTTAACTTAAGATGAGCGAAGAAGCAATCTCGACCCAAGATGACAGCGACGTATACGATGTGACCGTCATCGGCGGCGGCCCGGTGGGGCAGTACGCGGCTTATTATTCCGGATTGCGCGGCATGCGCACTAAAATTATTGACAGCTTGCCCCAGCTTGGAGGCCAACTGTCAGCACTTTACCCCGAAAAATATATCTTTGACGTCGCCGGATTCCCCAAGATAGTCGCCAAGAATTTGGTGGAACAGCTCACCGAGCAGCTAATGCAGTTCGCTCCGGCGGTCTGCCTGGACGAGAAAGTCACCGAGCTTATTCAGGGCGAGGAGTATGTCACTTTGCGCAGCGCGCGCGGCAATACTCACCTGAGCAAAACCGTAGTGATCGCCGCCGGGCGCGGCGCGTTCGCCCCCCGCAAGCTCGATCTGGCTCGCCTCGACGAGCTCGAAGGCAAGGGCATTCACTACCATGTCACCGACAAAGAGCATTTCCGGGGCAAGAGCCTGCTGATCGTCGGGGGCGGCGACTCGGCATTTGACTGGGCCTTGAACCTGCACGGCATCGCGGACAAGATTACGATGGTGCATCGCACCGATCAGTTTCGCGCCCATGAAGATACGATCACGAAAGTCATGGAGCTGCCGATCGATATTAAGACGTTCCACGAGCTGAAGGTGCTGCACGGCGACGACAATGTCGAGCGCGTCACCATTTACGATACCAAAACCCAGGAAGAAGTCGAGTTCGAGGCGGAAGCAGTCCTGCTGACGTTGGGCTTTCTGGCGAATCTCGGTCCAATTAAAGAGTGGGGCCTCAACATCAAGGGCAACTACATCGAGGTCAACAGCCGGATGGAGACCAACATTCCAAGCGTCTACGCGGCTGGCGATGGCATTACCTACGACGGCAAGCTGCCGCTGATCTCCACCGGCTTCGGCGACGCGGCCACCGCCGTGAACCACGCCTATGTGCAGCTGCATCCCGGCAAGCGGGCATTTGTCCATTCGTCGGAAACCGCGAAGTAGCTCCGCAATCGTTCGGTGCCCTACGCTCATCAATGATGAGCGTAGGGCACTTTTTTTGGCTAGAAGCTATTTTGAAATCCGGGACATACTGTCGAAAAACGTTATAAGAGACCTATCCGGTCTTTTAGGCCACCTTCCCTAAAGGGAAGGACTCCCATAGCCGAAGTGCGGTATTTGTTCTAGTCCTTCCCTTTAGGGAAGGTGGCCTGAAAGGCCGGATAGGTATGCGGCGAATTCAAAGTCAGTTTATTTTTGTAGGTGTTGCTAAAGCGATGCCGCCTGCTCCAGAGATTGGGGCTTGCGGCTCTGGGTTTTGCTTGCCAGAACGAAGCCAAGCGAAGAGAGAACCAGCAAGCCGCCCAGCAGCATGAGGGGCGTGACGATATCGTGGAGCATCGCTACGGCGAGCGCGGCGGCGATGACCGGCTCGGCGAGGATGGAGAAGGCGACAACGTGCGCTTGGAACGAGTTGAGGGCATCGTTGATGAGCGTGTGGCCGATAATCTGCGGCACCACCGTCAGCAGGATAATCGCTTCCCAGACGGGGGCGGAGTAATGCAGCGTCGGATGCCCGATAGCGAGCGCGATGATCCAGAGCAGGAGCGCGGCAATCGTGTAGGTCCAGGCCACGATCCGCGATGAGCTGAGGTGCTGCAAGCCATCCACGGCGAGCAGATAGACGCCGAACACCGCCCCGCCCGCGACGGCGAGCAAGTCGCCGATCAACTGGCGATGTGCGGACGCGCCGCCAGGAACAGAAGGCGTTCCGCCGGGGCGTATGACCAGCGCAATTCCGATGATCGCCACAAAGAACGCCGCCCAGAACCGCGGCGTCGCGGAACTGCGTCGCAGGGCGATTTGCCCGAGCGCGGTCCAGAGCGGCGTGGTGCAGACGAGAAGCGTCGAGATGGACACCGACGTCAGCCGGAGCGAGCTGAACCAGAGGATGAAGTGCAGCCCGAGGGCGATTCCGGCTATCGCCAGCCGCGTCCGCTCGTTGCGGCTTATTTTTAATGGAGCGGCTGCCGCGCCGCCCGCACGCCGGCTCAGTTGAAAGCCCTGAACTCCCAGAAAAAACAGCGACGCCAGCCCCATCCGCCATGCGGCGAGCATGAGCGGGGTAACTTCAAACAGCGCGCGGCGGGCAATCAGCGCCGAAACGCTGACGCAAATCACGCCGACACTCAACAACAGCAGCGGCAGCCTGGGCAAGCGACTGGCAGGAGTCACGCGCCGGTCTCCGGCGCAGGCGATGTAACCGGGTTCTGGTTGCGCCGGTAGACCAGCGCCAAGCCGTCTAATGTCAAGTTCAAATCGGAATGGGTGATGGTTTCGCTCGCTCGGGCAATCGCCGCAGTCAAGTTGCCGCCGGTGGCAATCACGGGGCATTCCGCCACGCCCATTTCAAACTGGAAGCGGCGCACCATGCCGTCGATCAGCGACGCCGCGCCGTAAACCATGCCGGATTGCAGCGCGTTCACCGTGTTGCCCGCGAGCGGCGATGGAGGCATGTCCGGCTCCACTCGGGAGAGCCTGGCAGCATGCGCGAAGAGAGCGTCCCACGCCAGCCCCAGGCCAGGAAATATCGCGCCGCCGAGATAGATGTTGGGGGCAGCAACGGCGTTGAAGGTTGTCCCGGTACCGAGATCGACGAAGATGAGCGGCGCTGGGCCGTAGCGCTCCAGCGCCATGGCCGCGTCCACCAAGCGGTCCGCGCCGACGTCGCCGGGAGGGTTGTAGCGCACTTCCAGGCCCAGATCGAGCTTGGAGCTGATGAGCAGCGGCTCAGCGTGGAAATAGTCGCGGCAGAGCCGGACAAGATCGACGGTGGCGTTGGGAACGACGCTGGAGAGAACGCATCCGCCGATCTCGGCGAACCTCAACCCGTGCGTCGCCAGAAGCGTGGTGAGTAGCGAGGCGAATTCGTCCGCCGTCCGTCCGGGACGCGTCCGAATCCGGAACTCCGCTCTGCGCTGCGCGTTGCCGAACTCGTCCTCATAAAGCGCGAACGTGACGTTGGTGTTTCCGGCATCGATGGCGAGCAGCATACTAGGAGATTGTACCTAGCTCTCCTGTGCTCCCCCGTGCCGCTCAATCCGCAAGTAGCACTATTAACCTAATATTAAGCTTTCAGCGAATTGCTGGATTACAGACGATAGCACGTGCCATTTCGATTTATGCCGCTATAATGCACCCATTCGAGTTTGTTTTTATGAATAGGCAAAACATGCGATTTTCTCCCTCATCCTTCGCGCGCAGACCAGATTTGCTTCATGCAAGCGGCACCTTATTGGTTACAATCGCCAGCCTTTTGTGGGTAGGCGGCGCGTGCCGCTCGGCGGCGGCTCCGGCTTACCAGGTTTTGCATACGTTCAACGCGTATGCCGATGGGATCGATCCAGCGCCCGGCGGACGGCTGCTTTGCGCATCGGATGGAAACATCTACGGCTTGACGGAAAGCGGCGGCACCAACGACAGCGGGACGCTTTACAAAATAACGCCCAAAGACGTCTTTACGACCCAATACTCTTTTATCGGCGGCTTCAGCAGCGAGGGACAGCCGATCGGCACTTTGATCGAGGGAAAAGACGGAGCATTGTACGGCGTCTGCGCCGGGACCACCGATCCGGTTTACGGCTGCGTCTTTAAGATTCAAAAAGACGGCACCGGGTTCACGAACCTTCATATTTTCGCCGGCGATTCCAACGAAGGAGCCGCCCCGCTCGCCAGCCTGGCTCAAGGTCCCGACGGAACGCTTTACGGCACCACGTCCACCGGCGGCGCAAATGGAAACGGCGCGTTCTACAAAATCTCACCGGACGGCACGAACTTCGCCGTGATCGCTCCAATCGATTCCAGCAAAGGCTACGAGATTACCAGCCCGCTGATTGTTTCCAGCGGCCAGATGTACGGGCTGGCGACGTATGGCGGCGACAACTCAGTTGGAACGATCTATACGATCAGCACTTCCGGCAGCGGCTACGCCGAGCTGTACCCGTTCGCGGAAACCACCAATAACGCTCCGACTCCGGAAGGCCTGCTCCTGGGGTTGGACGGCAAGCTATACGGAACGTGCGGGTACGACGGCAGTGCCGACGAAGGCTACCTTTACCGGATCGCGACGACGCCAGGATCCACCCCCGCCATCATCTATAACTACAACGGCAACAATGTCGACGGCGGCTATCCGGTTGGGCCAATCGTGCAGGATAGCAACGGAAACATTTACTCGATCACGTCGTACCAGGGGGCGCTGGGCTACGGCACGGTCAGCAAAGTGACTACTTCGGGGACTGAGTCAACCGCGTTTGTTTTGACGGACCGCGCGCCGGACTCCGGCGTTGCGCTCAGTTCGACCGGTACGGTTTACGCCGCGCGTAGCAACGGCGGCTACGACGGCTACGGTACGGTTTACCAATCGTCTGGAGGCACGACGCCGTCGCTGCCGGAAATTGCCGATTTTGGTTTAAAGCTGCACGACGGCTTGAATCCTGAGTACGGCTCACTGGTCGCGGATTCGTCAGGCACGCTTTACGGCACGACTCTGAACCAGGACATCACTTATAGCGGAATCGGGCCGACATTCAGCTTTACGATGGCCGGCAATTATGCCGTTATCGCGACCCCCGATTCCTGCAGCAGCGGCTTAACCTTGGACGGCGGCGTTCTGTACGGTACCGATATGTATGGGGGCGGCGGAACTGTTTACAAGCTCGATTCCAGCGCGGCGGACGGGTTCGACGAAGTCAGCAGCGGCTACCCGGCGTTCTACAACGGTTTCCCGGATCCTTCCAGCCTGACAGTTGGAAGTGACGGCAATCTCTACGGCACCGTTTATCAGGGCGGCAGCCATGATTACGGCGCGGTCTTTTCGGTCAAGCCGGATGGCTCTCAGGCATACGACATTTATGATTTCCAGGATGGAACCGACGGATATGAGCCGATGGCGGCGCTGACGGTCGGGCCGGACGGCACCCTTTACGGCACCACGAGCCGAGGCGGCGCCAACAGCGATTACGGCACGATTTTCAAGATCACAACCGCGCACGTTTTCTCGACTCTTTACAGCTTCGACGAGGACAATACCGGCGCTTATCCATATGGAAAGATGGTCTACAACCTCAACGACGGCTATCTATATGGAACCACGTCGAGCGGCACCGCCAGTTACTACGGCTCCGTCTTCCGAATCAAGCCTGACGGCTCCGGGTTCAGCACGGTTTATTCTTTCGGGAAGACGAGCGCTGACGGCAATACTCCCTATGGCGATCTGATGATCGGCTCCGATGGAAAAATCTATGGCACTACAAGCCAGAGCGGCTATTCCAGCGTTCCAGGCGGCACCGTATTTGCGCTGACAACGACAGGCCAGCTGACTTATCTGCACATGTTTCCGAATAGCAACAGCGACGGCAACACGCCGTACTCCGGGCTGCTCGAAAACATAGACGGCAATCTCTATGGATTTACCTACGCCGGCGGAGTTCAGCCTTACAATGGCGTGAACGTCGGCGGCGTCCTGTACAAAATAGCGACGCAGCTTCCTCTTATTACGTCTGCAAACCCAAGCTCGGCAGCTCCCGGAGCAAGCATCATAATTACGGGCGTCAATCTGACCGGTGCAAGCGCTGTCTCGTTCAACGGCGTTGCGGCGAGCTTTACGGTGAATTCGGCCACGCAGATTACGGCGACGGTACCGAGCGGGGCGACCAGCGGACAGATTGCAGTGACCACGCCGAACGGCTCGGGTAAGAGTGCGGCTAACTTTACCGTTACCGCCACCGCCGGTTCCGGTTTAAAATCGGTGACGCTCTCGCCTACCTCCACCCAGGGCGGCACGGCGGCGACCACCGCGAACCGCGTCTACTGGAACGGCAACGCGCCCGCCAACGAAGTGGTCACGCTCAAATCCAGCAACACCGCTGTCGCCGCAGTGCCGAGCAGCGTGACCATCTCCTCCGCCTCCAGCTCGCACGTCTTTACCATCACGACTAAGGCCGTGACTGCCACCCAGACCGTGACAATCACCGCCACATCCGGCGGAGTGACACAGACGGCGACCCTCACGGTCACCGCGCCGCCCGCGCCCACCGGTTTAAAATCCGTGACGCTCTCGCCCACCAGCACCGAAGGCGGATCGGCGGCCACAACCGCCAACTGGGTCTACTGGAACGGCAACGCACCGGCGAGTGAAACGGTGACCCTAAAGAGCAGCAACACGGCGGTCGCGGCGGTGCCGAGCAGCGTGACGATCTCGTCAGGCTCCAGCTCGCACACGTTCACAATCACGACGAAAGCCGTGACGAGCCAGCAGGCGGTGACAATCACGGCGACGTCAGGCGGCGTGAGCCAGTCGGCGACGCTGACCGTCACACCATAATTGGTAGGGAGCAAGTCGGGGGGATATCGAAGCGCCGCATGCTCCTATAGGAGCATGCGGCGCTTTTTACTCGTGCGGCTCGCGCCTACGGGCAGGAACGTTCAGCGTATTGACGGCGTTGCGGGGCGTCTGGCCGACTTCGTGGCGCTGAATATTTTCCACTACCGAGGCGGCGATGCCATCCACCGAGCTGTCGGTCACCCCGGCGACGTGAGGCGTGGCGATGACGTTTTGCTCGAAAATCGGATGGTCGGGGTCGACAGGCTCCTCCCAGAAGACGTCGAGGCCCGCGCCCGCGATATGGCCGGATTTGAGAGCATCGTGCAGAGCGTCGTGGTCGATCAGCGCGCCGCGTCCGACGTTGACGATGAATGCGCCGGGCTTCATCCG
Source organism: uncultured Armatimonadales bacterium (assembly GCA_964235675.1). Lineage (GTDB taxonomy): Bacteria > Armatimonadota > Armatimonadia > Armatimonadales > Capsulimonadaceae > CAXSEA01. The sequence continues at coordinate 12,998 of CAXSEA010000002.1, forward strand.
CGCTAATACCTCGGCGTTCACGATGTGGTGCGTCTCCGGCGTCTGAGGCAGCATCAGGACGACGTAGTCCGCGCCTTCCACGGCTTGCGGCAGCTCGTCGATGCCGTAGATCGCGTCGAAGCGCAGGTCGGCGTAGACAGGCAGACGCGGCTGGCGGCGGACAGCGGTGAGGCGCATGCCGAAAGGCAGCAGCCGCCGCGCCATCTCGACGCCGATATCGCCCAGGCCGACCAGGCAGCAGGTTTTGTGCAGGAGCGCGAATCCGGCGGGCTCGTTTACCCGGCGCTCGCGGATGTCCTGGCGGACGAAGTTCAAGCGGCGCGACAAGGCGAGCATCAGCATGATCGCGTGCTCGGCGACGCTGTCCGCGTTGCCGAAAAGCGCGCCGGGCACGTTGCATACCCAGACGCCGGCCTCCGTGGCCGCGCCGACGTCGATGCGCTCGATACCCACCCCGAACTGCTGCAGCAATCCAAAGCGGCCGGCCTTGATTTCACGCGGGCCGAACGGAGTGGCGAATGGAATGACCACGTCGGCGGATGGCAGATGCTCGAAAATTTCGGACGGTGCGCATTCGATACAGTTGTGGTCTTTGAGCACGTCGAGCAGCACGCGGCGGGCGTCTTGGAACTTTTGGGTGCAAAGAAGGATATTCATGGGTTAACGCGTCCTGACCCACATCCTCGTGGCTGGCTGCTTGGGATTTGGCGGTATCGTACCAGCACGAGGCAAGCGTTCCATTGCGGTTCCACGCTGCCAATGGTTGCAAGCGACAACTCCAGGCGCTGCCGACGGAATGGAACTGTAGCCTGCTTCCGGTCGTTTTACTCGTATAGTCCGGCATTCTGTCCGCCGCCGCGTTCGCTCGATGCGCTCAGTAAAGTCCGGTCCGGCACTTGTTAGATCGTCCCATCATGCAGACCACCCCTCCTGAATCGAAGAAAGTGCCTTTTCCGCGCCGCTGGCAAGTGCCCATCGCGTTGTCGCTGATCGCCAACTTGATCGCGTTCGGCATCGCGGGACATTGGTTCGGCACCAGGGACATCAGTATGCCGGACTATGTTGCGGTGAGGCATATTGTCTTGGTACAGCCACCTGCCGTAGCCCGTAAACCGGAGCGCAAGCCGGTTCAGCCGAAGCCAAAACCTCAGCCGCGCGACAACAGGCCTCAGCAACCGAAGTCTCCGACGCATCGCGACGCCGCCACCGCCCGCGCCGGGGCGCAGCGAGCGCCCGTGCATACCGCGCTCCTGCCGAAGGTCACCCCGAGAAGCGTCGCTCCGCAGAACCAGGAGAAGGACGTCGACCGCGATCCTTTCCAGCCGGACGTCGCTCCTGCGGCGATCATACCGCCGCCCACTCACGCGCCGAAAACCGTGCCGCTGCCGACTCCTCCCGTGGTGCGCCAGGCTGTGAAACCGACGCAGTTCGCGCCGGTGACCGGAGTCGGCCAGACCGCGGCGCGGCAGCCCTCGCCGACGCCGACTCCCACCGCGACGCTGCGTCCGGCATCCGGGGCGGCGGGAGTGCCAGGGCCGGTGCGTGTGGGCAGCGGCGGGCAAGGTCAGGGCGAGCGCGGCTCCGGCGGGGGCGCGGGAGGCGTGATACCGTTCGGCGCGGGCGGCGGACGCGGCGGCGAGGGCGACCATTATATTCTGTACCTGCTGGATTTTTCTCCCAGCATGGTCTCGCGCACGCCTGATCTGCTGCGCGAGTTGCAGCGCTCCATGTCGAACTTGACTCAGGACGATCTTTTCGATATTTTTGCCTTCGGCGGCGAGGTCATCAAGATGGAAGACTATCTGGAACCGGCCACACCCGACAGTCTTGCCGAGGCTCATGGCTTTTTAAGGTCGATGCACACCATCGACGGCACCAATATCGAAGAGGTAATGATCGAAGCTCTAAGCCTGCACCACACGAACGAGATTGTCCTTATCACCGACGGCGTTCCCGACCAAGGCGAGACGGACTTTAGGCAGCTCGAAAACGAAGTCCGATTGATGAACACCCGCCACGTGCGCATCGACACCATCGGCCTGGTCGGCGTGAATGATTTTAATGACGCGTCGGCAACGTTCCAAGGGGCTGATCTACTGCGTACAATCGCGCAGCAAAGCGGCGGCAGCTATAAGCTTGTCCCGCTCGGCATCGATTCTCCGGAATAAGCGACAAGAGCCAATTAACAACAAAGCTCATCGCTAATGAAAGCGATGGGCTTTGTTGTTAGATAATTAATAACAAGTGCAGGTTTTAGCTAGTACGCGCCTTTTCCGGCGAGAACAACCGGAACGGCGATTAGCAGAACGCGTAAATCGGTGAGCAGGGAGCGGTTGGCGACGTAGAGCAGGTCAAGCTCCATCCACTCGGTGAAGGAAAGGGCGGAGCGTCCGGAAATCTCGCGTAGGCAGAGCAGGCCGGGCGGCACCGTATGGCGCATCTGCTGACGCTCGTCGCAGACCAGCGCCTCGGGGACGACTAGAGGCCGAGGACCGATCAAGCTCGTGTCGCCGCGCAAAACGTTGATGAGCTGCGGGAGCTCGTCGAGCGAGAAGCGGCGGAGCAGCGCACCGATTCGGGTGACGCGGGGGTCGTTGCGCATCTTGAAAATAGGGCCGCTCGCCTCGTTGCGAGAGGCTAATTGCGCTTTCAGCGCATCGGCGTTCCACACCATGCTGCGGAACTTGTAAAAGCGGAACGGCACTCCGTCGCGGCCAACCCGGTGCTGGTAGTAGAGGACCGGTCCCCGGCTGTCCAGCACGATGGCGAGCGCAATCAGAAGATAAAGCGGCATGAGCGCGATCAGAAGCGTAGCCGCGATCAGCAAGTCCGCTCCGCGTTTTGCCGCTTGGTAAGCGCCGTGCCGGCGATGCGCCGCTTCCGTGACGGCGGCGCGGGTCGCCGCGAATTCCGGAGCATGAGTCAACCGTCCGGCAAACGACTGCCGCGCGCGGTGAGACCGTCCCGAGAAAAAGCTGCGAAGAGCCGCATCCGGCAATTCGGGAGAACTGGGCATCAGTGCCTGCTGCCGATTCACCGAATAATCGCGCGAGGGCGGCGGCGGCGGCTGATCATCTATTACACACACGTCAATTTGCTGCATGAGCTCACCATTATTAACAACAGCGTCATTGGCAAAAACAGCTTGCATCGATAATTATAAGCGACTCAGTAAAGAAAAGAGCAGCGCTTCTGGGCCAGCCACTACCAGCTGGTAGCGGTCGGGTAACTCCGGCTGCGCTTCAGCATGAGCGGAGGAAACAATCAATTGAAACCAACCTACAAGCCAACACACAAGATCAACAAAAGAAGCACGGCAACTCAATCAAGATACTCTCATTGACACCCGAAACGCGCCACAGTTACAGGCAAACCGCTGTTTTGGCCGGTTCATCTCAGTTTTTATCAAAAAAGTATATTTGACGGCCACGAGAGCAATCATGCCCCGCTCTGATCGTGCAAAGCTCAGTATAGCTATAAAATGTTAAACACTGCGGTTATTTTGATCGCTTCAATTGAACCCGCATGATGGCACGAGAGAAATATGCATTATTTGTGCCAATACGATAATAACCTCGGAAAAAAGCGGATTATTGTTTACCAAGCGTAAACTGTGGCAAAGGGCTGCCAGCATACGAAGAGTTTGGGCATCCGCCGCATTCCTGTTGATGACTGACGACGGATGAGCGGTATAATAGCGCGAAGAAAATCGCGCATTCGTAGCTCAGTGGATAGAGCATCTGTCTTCGGAACAGAGGGCCGGGGGTTCGAATCCCTCCGAATGCACCAATCACTCACCCCGGCCACTCCACTGTGGCCGGGGTTTGTTTTTTCACCGGATGCTAGCGCGAGCGGCGCAGCGCCGCGCCGATACGAGTTATGGCGTCGTCCACGTCGGAAGGCTCGATGGTCAGTGGTGGCGCGAAGCGCAGGGTTTGGGCGTGCGTGTCCTTGGTCAAGACGCCCTCGGCGAGAAAATCGGGGATAAGCCGGGCGGCCGGCCCGGCGGAGCGATGAAACTCCAGGCCGACCAAAAGGCCGCGCCCCCGCACATCCGCGATGCGCGGATCGCTTGCCGCGATCGTCCGCAGTCCGCCACGCAGAAGATCGCCCATCTCCTCGGCGCGCTGATCCAGCCGGCCTCGAACAAGCTCCGACAGCGCGGCGAGGCCGACCACGCAGGCAAGCGGGTTGCCGCCGAAGGTGCTGCCGTGGTCGCCGGGCACGAGCGTCCCGATAGTCGCGCGAGTGCCGACCACCGCCGACACCGGGTAGACTCCGCCGCCCAAGGCTTTGCCCAGCGTCATCATGTCCGGCTCTGCTCCCGGCTCCCACTGCCACGCGAAGCGCCTGCCGGTGCGGGCAAAGCCGGTTTGTATCTCGTCCCAGATCAAGAGTGTGTTGTGGCGAGTGCAGATTCGGCGGACTTCGGTGAGATAGCCGGTGGGCGGAAACAGGATGCCAGCCTCGGCTTGCACGGGTTCCATCAAAACGGCGGCGGTATTAGGAGTGATCGCCGCTTCCAAAGCCGACGCGTCGCCGAACGGAACGCGGATAAAGCCGGGGCCATACGGCCCGAACAGCTCGCGGTACTGCGGCTCCGACGAGAACCCTACAATCGTCGTGGTGCGTCCATGGAAATTCTGATCCGCGACGATAATTTCCGCCTGGTCGCGCTCGACGCCCTTCACGGTGTACGCCCACTTGCGGGCGATTTTGATCGCCGTCTCCACCGCTTCCGCGCCGGTGTTCATCGGCACCGCCATTTCCGCGCCCGCGTACTCGCAGAGCGCGGCTAAAAATAGGGCCAGTTCCGCCGTGTAGACAGCCCGCGATGTCAGTGTCAGGCGCTTCAGCTGCTGCTGCAGCGCCGTGACGATTGCCGGGTTCAAGTGCCCATGGGCCAGCGCGGAGTAGGAGCCGACCATATCCAGGTATTCGCGTCCTCCCTCGTCCCAAACGCGCGCGCCTTCGGCCCGCCGGACGACAATTGGGAGTGGATGATAGTTGTGCGCGCAGAAGCGCTCGGTCATCGCGAGGACTTGCTCGTCGGTGAGGGAATCCAAAGCGGCGAAGATGCCTTGATTTTGTATTTCCGGCAAGACGCCGGACAGCTCGCTGTTTATGGGAGGCGCGGTCAGAACTGTGTTGGTCATAGGTTTTACTTCTCGATGCTCTTATATTGTATCTGAAGTCATTGAATAGGGCTTGACAGAAGCGGGCTCATGCTTTAAGATGGCTTATATGGTCGTGTTTGCCATGAATGCAACACGGCCCCAAGCCTCGCAATCCCTTCTTCGTTCCGACGTTTCGCTGCAAGCTGCCTCGCACTTTTTATTTGCTTCTTCCGCAGCCATTTCGCGTCAATCCCGGCGCGTTATTTTCGTCAAACGAGGAAACAGCTCCTATGTCACGCAGTCCCTTTCGTCTGCCCGTTTCGCGGCGCTCCAGGACGAGCGCCGCCGCTTTGCGCCTTAGCCCGCTTGGTCCGGCCGCCGCGCTGCTCCTGCTTATTGTTCCAGGTGAGCGCGCCCACGCCCAATCGCAAACCGAAGTCGCGCATGTCACGTTGAACGCCGCCCTGCCCTCGCTTGCGAGCGTCTCGTCATATGCCTACGGCGTGAACACGGCCGCCTGGGACCCACTCATGACCGACTCCGCCCTCCCCGCTCTGGTCAGTGCCGCAGCTCTCAGGACTCTGCGCTATCCCGGCGGCTCCTGGTCCGACCAGTACCACTGGCAGACAAATTCCGGAACGCCCGGCAGCGGCGTCAATCCAAATTCCAATGACGGGTTCGACAACTTCATGACGCTCGCGAAAGCCGCCAGCGCCACGCCGATTATCACGGTGAACTACGGCTCCAACGCGGCGGGCAACGGCGGCGGCGACCCGTCGGAAGCGGCTGCGTGGGTCAATTACGCCAAGTCGAAAAATTATGGAGTGAAGTTCTGGGAGATCGGCAACGAAGTATACGGCAATGGCGAGTACGGCAATGGTTGGGAGGAAGACCTGCACTCCGACCACTCGCCGACAGCCTACGGCACGAACGCCCTCAACTACATTTCGGCGATGAAGGCGCAGGATTCAACCATTAAGGTGGGGGTCGTGCTGGCTTGCCCCGGATCCTATCCCAGCGGCGAGTCGCCGGACTGGAACTCCAACGTGTTGGAGCAGTGCGGCTCCGAAATCGATTTCGTGATAATTCACTGGTACCCGCAGAATCCCGGCGGCGAAAGCGATTCCGGCCTGCTCGCCCAGCCCGCGCAGATCGCCTCGATCATGTCATCGGTGAAGGCGCAAATCAAGCAGTATTGCGGCTCGAACGCGCCCAACGTCAAAGTGTTCGTCACCGAGACCAATTCAGTGTCCACCAATCCCGGCAAGCAGATCGTCGGGCTGGTGAACGGGCTTTTTCTGGCGGACGAGATGCCGACATGGCTGGAGCATGGAGCGTCGAACGCGGATATCTGGGACCTGCACAACGGCCTCAATACCGGCGGCAACAACAGCTCGGGGCTGTACGGAGCCGCCGACTACGGCGACTACGGCATTTTGTCGCTGGGCCTCAGCGATTCCTCCAGCAACGCCTATGAGCCGCCCGCCGAGACGCCGTTCGCCTCCTACTACGGCGCGCAGATGGATTCGTATGTCGCCAAGTCCGGAGACAAGCTGATTCCGGCGGTCAGCGATCAACCGCTGGTCAGCGTGCACTCCGGATTGCGGGCCAACGGGCAACTGACCGCGTTGATGATTAACAAAAGCGCCACGGAAACTTATACGACAGCGGTAAACGTCAACGGCTTCACGGCGAAAAGCGCGACTGAGTATGCCTACAGCGAAGGCAGCACGGGAAGCATCGTCAAATCCGGCTTCAGCATCACGAGAAACAAAATCTCGGTGAGCTTGCCGCCCTACTCGATGACGACGCTAGTGATGGACCCAAGCTCCGGCGCGACCCCGGCGGCGTTTAAGACCACGGCCACTATTGCGGCTCCAAGCGTAAACCCCGGCAGCACGGAAAAGGTCGGGGTCGCCTTCGAGGCGCTGAACAAGCCGGCCGGCGACGTCACCCCGGTGGTGCGAATTTACGATCCTAACTGGACGCTAGTGGCGCAGCAGGCGTATCCGGGGACAAGCATCGCCGCCAACCAGAGCTTCAACGGCAGCGCCGCTTTTGCTTCGACGGGAGCATCAACGCCGGGCCAATACCATATCGAGGATTTGGTCGAGGACGCATCCGGCAACGCCGTTTACACGGACAATCCGGCGCAGACGTTTTCGATCAACGCTTCCGACTCTTCCGAGTACGGCTTCGAGTCGTCCGCTCAAGGATGGTCGTCCACCTCGCCAACAGTGACAGGCGTCGCGTCCAGCAATGCCGAGGCGTATCTCGGGGCTGACTCGCTCCAGATTGCTTTGAACGAGACCGGAGCGGACTCGTCGCCGATTATCGGCACGACTCCGCCATCCAGCCTGACTGCGGGCAAGACCGTCTCGTTCCACGTCTGGGTTCCCGCCGGTGCGGCGATCAGCGCCGTGCAGCCGTACGTGCAGCAAGGCAGCGCGGCGAACTATCTCTGGACGGGAAACTACGTCAGCTACTCGTCCCTGAATCCGAACGCTTGGAACACGATTACCGTTACCGTGCCCAGCAACGCAGTCATGCCGATGTTTGGAATCGGGGTGCAGTTCGTCTTGAGCGGCAACTGGACCGGCAACGTCTATGTGGATTCCGTCTCCTGGTGAGCGATTAAAAATAAGCGGCAGGGCGAGAAACACTCTCGCCCTGCCGCTTACCAGATAAATTACTCAGCCGCAGGCGGCTCCAGCCAGGCGACGCCCCATTTGCCCAGAGCTTCAAATACAGCTTCCAGCGCTCGGCCTTTGCAAGTGAGCGTGTACTCGACGTTGGGCGGCATAATGCCGACGACGCGGCGGGCGACCATGCCCTCCTGCTCCAACTCGCGCAACCGCTCGCGCAGCGTTCGCGGATTGACGCCGATCGCGCGCGCGATATCGTTGAAGCGGGTGCGCCCGTGCAGCATCGCGTAGACGATGTGCGGAGTCCATCGCCCGTTGAGCAGGGTCAAAGCGGAGTTAATCGGGCAAAATTGCTCGGCAGCGGCGGGGGTGCCTGACTGATCGCCACAACAATCCTGCTTCGATTCAGTTTGGTTGCTCATGCCGAAACGTTCTCTTCTGCTCTAACTCACTCTGCGAGCCGCTTATGTGCTTAGGATATAGTCCTAAGAGAGTATAGCCCATAAAGAATAAATATTAGCAGTATACAAAATATATTGACATACTATTTAACCAGGGCTATACTCTGCAATGCATTACCGGCGCCAGTTGGGTGCCGAGCATATCGCTTCAGAGTTGCAGCATCTAATGGAGGGTTCTATGGCAGTCAATATTTTTATACCGTTCTACTCGCGCGGCGGGGTGACGGAAGCGCTGGCTCAGGCTGTGGCGGAAGGCGCGCGGGGCGCGGGCGTGGGCGCGGAAGTGCGGTTGCGCCGATGCCGCGAGGTAGTCAGCGCCGAAATCATGGCGCACGCGCCGGGCTGGAAAGAATCCGCCGACGCGATGAACGCCCGATACGAAGCGCCGACCGAGGCCGACGCCGAATGGGCTGACGCCATCATATTCGGTACCCCTACCCGCTTCGGCAACGTCTCGTCGGAGCTGAAAGCTTATATCGACAGCCTGGGCGAATTGTGGTTCCAGGGCAAGCTCAACGGCAAAGTCGGCGGCGTTTTCAATTCCACGTCCACGCAGCACGGCGGCAACGAGAGCACAAGCCTCACGGCCTACAATTTCATGGCGCATCTGGGGCTTATCATCGTCCCGCTTGGGTACAGCGATCCAGTCATGTTCGCCGGCGGAACGCCCTATGGCGCGACGTCGATTTCCGGCCAAAACGCAACGCCTCCCGACGAGGCCGCGCTGAATGTCGCCAAGTACCAGGGCAAACGTGTTGCGCAAGTTGCGTCCGCCCTCAAATCTTACGGCGAGACTGCCACGAAGTAGTTGCTAAATCGGCGTCAGCGCAGGCTGATACCAGGGAGTTTTCATATTATGTCCACTGTTGCTACAGCGCCTATGCCGGGCCGTGATCCGATTGCGGTCGGAACTCTGGCCGACAAAACCCTGCTGATTATTCGCCTGGCGCTGGCGATTGTCTTTTTGTACCACGGCAGCCAGATTCTTTTCGGCGCGTTCGGGGGACCGGGACTGAGCGGCTTTTCCGCATTCACGCACATGCCGCAGGCTATGGCCGTGCTGGTCGCAGTCGGCGAGTTCGGCGGCGGGCTGGCGATGCTCCTCGGGCTGTTCTCGCGCCTGGGCGCATTGGGAATTATCGTGATTATGGCCGGGGCCATTCTCACGGTGCATCTCAAGCATGGCCTGGACGTGCAAAAGGGCGGCTTCGAGTATGCGCTTGTGCTGCTGATGGCCGCGCTGGCGATTCTGATCGACGGCCCCGGCCTCTACTCGATTGCTTCGCGGCTGCCGGGCATCGCCAGCAAAATTTAACCGCCGACACAAATAAGAACACCCGCCGCAAACTAGGTTTGCGGCGGGTGTTCTTATTTGCGCGGGTAGAACAATCGAGCGGCTTTAATATCGCTTTTTCTTGCCGAACCGACGGGAATCACTGAGGGCTCCAATCTTGTCACGCTCTAGTTTGCTCCCCGGTTGCAAGGGACGGCCAGGAGCGGATACGGCTTCGAGCAACAGTGATTTTGCCGAATGCGCAACGCCTTCGGTTCCGTGGTGGCTGCCGCTCATGTGCCCGTCCACTCTCGAATCGTTGCCGTTCTGGAGGCTACTTCGCGGCTGCGCGGGCGCGGCGGCTCGCGTGTCCTGCGCGGCTGGGCGCGCAAGCGGCGTAGTATGAGACGGCGGAATGCCGTAGGTGTACATATTCTCGCCGTTGCGAATCAGCGGGCGCTCACCGTCACGCGGCAAATCCCGTCGGCTCGATTGCGCCGCCGACTTGCCGGGGGCGCTGTTTCCATTGCTGGATTGCCGCGCTTCGGGAGCGCCGTACCGGACCGCTTGGTCGCGCCCGCCGCGCTTGGCGGTGAAGAGAGCCGCATCGGCGTGCTCGTAAAGCTCGGTCGGCGACCCGGCGTCTTGAGGGTAGCTGGCGACCCCGATACTGACATTCACGCCGAAGCCGATGGTCGGGGCTAGATCGGCGATTGTTTTGCGCAGGCGCTGCGCCACCAGGAGAGCGGTCTCGCCGACGGTCGCGGGCATCAGCCAGACAAACTCGTCGCCGCCGAGCCGCGCCACGACATCGTCCTCCCGCGCCTGGTTTTCGAGAGTCCGCGCCACTTGACGCAACACTCGGTCGCCCACGGAATGCCCTTGCGAGTCGTTGATCGACTTAAACGAATCCACGTCGATGATCGCCAGCGAGACAACGTCCGAACGGCGCTTGGCGTAGCCGATCCGCTGCCGCAGCGATTGCTCGAAGTGGCTTCGGTTATAAAGCTTGGTGAGCGAATCCTTGCGCGAGGTATCCAAAATCTGCTCCAGCTGCCGGTTCAAGCGCAGCAATGTTTCCCGGACCGAGCTTTGCGCGGCGTAGACCGGAGTAAAGCCGTCGGCCAGCAGCAGAGTGGCGGGGCCAAGCACGAATTGGCACGTGTCCTCGCCCGTGGCGATGCAGCTCGTCTCGATACAGCTAATTTCAAACGCGTCCGGGGCTTCGGCGGGATGGTCGGGGAAAGCTTCGGCGGTGGAAATTGCGTCGAAGTCGCTTTCGCCTGGATTGCGATAGTCGGAGCAGGTGAGGTGATGCATCACGCCCGCGAGCAGGCCTCGAATATAATCGCACCCGGCGCTGATACGGCCCCCGGACTCGCGGAACATCCAGCCTTCCACGCTGTTGTCGACGCTGACTTTTGCCCAGCGGTCGTCCAGGCGCACCTCGGTCGCGGAAAAAAAGCCGTAGCCGCCCGCGGTCATCAGCGACAGCGCTGCGCGGAATCCAGCTTCATCGCGGGTGAGGTCGCCGCTGCCAAGGCCGGCGGAGATGAGACGCTCGGCGCTGGCGTGGCCGGCGCGCTGCGCCATGTCGGATTCAGCCTCCTGGCCCAGCTCCTGCGCGATCTGCTCCCGCAGGGTGCGGAAGCCGCCCAGCGCGTCCATCAGGATCAGACGCGAGCTGCCAAGCCCAAGCCAGCCGGCACGGTTGATGGTGAACAGAGGGGTGGTTGTATTGAACGGAAAAGGGGACACGCGGGAAGCTCCCACTCCATTGGGCTATGCTGCGACATCACAAACAGCGAGCGGTATCGTCAGCCGAATCTCATACCAGGCGCTCATGTTTCGATCAGTTAATTCGTATCAATATCACTATGACATTGTAGGCCAACAGTTTATCGCAGCGCAAGAATTTGCCTTGTTAAAGCGTCAGCTCAGGGGCGAATGACTGCGGTAAGACAACAGGAAAGACTCGAAAACAACCTGATAATTCGGTCAATGGATATGCGCACGGCATCACGCACGAATATGCAACATGGTACATGCAATATTGCAGGTTCTGACGCAAATTACACAATTATTTAATGTAACTGACCGTTGCTGCACAAATATGTGCTGATGCTTACACCCTTTTCAGGAGCGTCCCGACGCGGCGAAGCGTAGGTTGGTCATCGCCCGGAGTTGAAGCGTGGTGAAGCCGATCAGCAGCATGCCCATCATCCAGGCCGCTGCGGTGGCGTAGCCGAAGCGCAGGTAAAGAAAAGCGTTCTCCCAAATCTCGTAGCCGATGGTATGCGTGGCGTAGAGCGGGCCGCCGCCGGTCATGGCTAGAATGCGGTCGGTGACCTGGAACGCGCCCACTACCGCGCCGACCAGTTGGATGGCGATCAGCGGCAGAAGCTGCGGGAAGGTGATGCGCCACAGCTTTGTCCACGGGCTGGCACCGTCGAGGTCGGCGGCCTCGTAGAAGTCGGTCGGGATTGATTTCAGGGCGGCGAGGTAGATAATGCACCCTGGCCCGGCACTGGCCCAAACGCCGGGAAGCACTACCGCCAGCAAAGCCCATTTTGGGTCGCCCAGCCAGTTCTGCGACGGCAGATGCAGCATTGCGGCGATTTGATTGAAGAGGCCGCCGGGACTGCCGTTCTCGAAGATGCCCCAGAGCAGGTTGACCACCAGGCTGGCCGTGATAGCGGGCAGATAGAACAGGAAGCGCAACGCCACGGTGCCGAACGGGATCTCGTTGAGCATTACCGCGATGAGTATCGGCAGCAGGAAGCCGAGCGCGAGCGTGTAAAGCGTGTAAAGCAGCGCGTTGAGAATGCCGATCCAGAACGTGTACGAAACGGCGGCGTCGATGAAGTTGTCCAGGCCGACGAAGTGGGCGGGCAGAATCAGGTGGTAGTCCTGGAACGCCATCACCAGGCCGCGCCCGAGCGGCACGTAGGCCCACACCAGAATACTGAGCAGCGCCGGGGCCATGAAGAGCCACGCCAGCACCGGAGACTGCCGTTTCAGGGAGCGCGGCTGCGTCCTGCCGCCCACGCCCGCATAGCTGCCGCCGACAGGGTAAGTGGTCGATTCACCGCCGGCGAAAGATGAGGCCGCCGCAGTCGCGACCGCCGCGCTTTCGGGCACCGAGTCGATCACGCCGACGCGCCGGGAAGAGCTCAACAGCTTACGGATTTGCAGCGCGAGCGTCGAGGCCGCGACGACAATCAATCCAGCGAAGATCGTCCACGCGATTTCGCGGCGCTTGCGCATGACGCGAGGCGGGGTGTAGTCGATCAGCTTTTGATCGACCTGCCGGGACGCGTCCGCGAGAAGCACGCGCGGGTTGGAGTCCGGGTGCAGGGCGATGGCTTGCAGCGGCGCGCCCATCAGCTCGTACACCGATTCCATATTCGCGCCGTGCGGCTCCGGGTGACCGTGGGTGAAGAGGATGCGGCTGGTGCGCTGCCAATCGCCGGACTGCGCGGCGGCCTCGTCGCCGTAGCCGTATTTTTGGAGGGTGACCGGGTTGATTAGAAAGCCCAGTCCCTGCTCCACATACGCCTGGGTGCGGATGCGGTTCGCCTGGTCGGAGGCCATGAACTTAATAAACTGCCAGGCGGCCTCGCGCACTCGGGGCGATTTGATCTGCGATGATAAAGCCCACATCCCGGCGTTGATTTCATTGGCGACGCGCCCATCTTTGCCCGGTCCGCGCGGCATCGGCGCGATGCCGAGCACCGACGGGTTGATTTGTGTGGTGTCGGCGACGTTCGCGATCACGTTCGACTGGTACGCGAACCACATCGCCACTTTATTGCGCCCGCGGTCGTCGGAATAGCCCGGCGTGCCTTGGCTGGCGACGCCGACATAGGTTTTGCCGTCGATGGGGCTGACGTACTTGTCGGCGACCAGATGCTTGTAGAACTCCAGCGCCTCGGCTCCGGCGGGGCTGTCGAACGCGGCTACCCACTGCCCCTGCGGGTTCTTCACGGCCACTTCGCCACCCGCCTGCCAGAGCAGGTTTTCCCACCAATAGGCCTGGCCGCCTGCATCAGTCGGCCACTCGAATCCCCACACGCCTTGTGGCTGGTTGGTGATACGGCGGCAGTCGTCGTAGAACTCGTCCCAGGTCGCTGGCGGCTTGTTCGGGTCGAGTCCGGCTTGCTGAAAGAGGTCTTTTCGGTAGTACAGAGCCTGGACATACTCCTGGTAAGGCATCGCGTAGACATGCCCGTTCACCTGGATCACCTGACGGATCTGAGGGTTGACGCCGGCCATCATCGACGGGTTCGCGGCGAGATAATTGTCGAGCGGCTGGAGGAAGCCCTGCTCGATATAGTTGTCCATCGAGCGAAAATTGACGTAGACGACGTCGGGCGCGGTGCCTCCGGCAAACGACATCAGCAGGTTGGAATCGGCGGCGGGGCCTTTGATTTGGAGTCCGTTGGCGTTGACGAGCTGCACGCCGGGATGCTCGCGCTCGAAAGCGTCCACCACGGCGCGCTCGGCGCGCTGCTGCGGGGTGACCTGGTTTTTGTCGGGCAGCGACTTGTCGGCCTCGCCGCCCACCCGCACGATGATCGGCCCGCTCTGCGCCTGCGCCGGCGCGAAGCCGACGGAGTAGACAAGCAGAAGGAACACAGCCGTTAAGAGTTGGCGGGGCGTTAAACGTGGATGCAGACGGGGCGGATTAACTGGCGCGTGGTGCGGCATTACGAGTTGGAGTCGAGCAGGGATGGCTCAGGGTATCGCAGGTTTGCAGCGGTGTCAAATATTGCTGGAAACCATCAGATGGCACGAGGCGACTTGGAGCCGACAGCGCGTGGAAATTATGCTCACTTCCACAGCCACCGAGAATGAGGTAAGAATCTGCATCTGCGAGGATACTCCCCCTGGCGCATCAGATAAGCAAGCTAGCTGTTCACCCTTCGTGTTTTACCTGCACTACAACGATAAGTGGAAAAGCTCTACCGACATTGACGCGGAGCGTGGCAAGTTAATCTAAAACGACGCCCCGGATGTGTGAGCTTCTCGAATTGCCGCAAAGATTGCGCCGGTTTATGTTTTGACGAGTTAATACAGCATCGTATGGCTTTTACAAGATTTCAGCTAGGCGCAACCGGAAAGGAAGTCCAATGGCTAACCCAGAATCAACAAATGTCTCGTCGCCAAGTGTCCTTCATGCAATGGCGTGGGCCGAGGCATATGAGTTAATTGATCTTCAGCTATCCTCATTAGGCCTGAGGGCTATCGAAACCTTGAATTTGAGTTTGGGGGACACTGTTGTTGATATCGGCTGCGGAACTGGGCAAACCCTGATTCAACTCTCCGAACGAGTTGGAGCTAGTGGGCAGGTGATCGGGGTAGACGTAGCATCATTGCTCGTTGAAGTAGCTAAGCGAAGAACTGCGCAGCTCAGCCAGGTGAGCTTGATCCAAGCAGACGCGCAGGTCGTCGATTTGCCATTTGAGAGTACGGATGCTGTGTTCTCCCGATTTGGTGTAATGTCCTTCAGCGATCCGGTCGAGGCTTTTGCCAACTTCCGTAGAATGCTGAAGCCGTCAGGCGTGCTGGCGTTCTGTTGCTGGCGTTCCCTCCAGGAAAACGAATTGGACTACCTTCCGCTCTCCGCAACGGGATTGCAGCAGGCCTCCAACGATAGTCCTTTTAGCTTCGCCAATCCTGAGCACATATACCGCACTCTTGAGACGGCAGGGTTCAACGAGATCATCATACAACCGCACGATGAAAAGGTATCAAGCGGTAATCTCGACACTATGACTGAGATACTTCTAAAAGTGGGGCCGCTCGGAAAAATAGTTCGTGAGAACCCCACCTTAAGGGCAACCGCCGAGCCTTCATTGCGTGTGGCCTTGGCTGCTTTGGGCGACCCGTCTCAGGTGCAGCTATTGGCTTCCGTCTGGATCGTGACTGCGCGAACTGGAACAGCAATCCGGTAGCGGGTCTTACGTTCGTCGTCATGCGCGAGGATTACTCTATATCGACGGATTGTTCGTGATCGCGTCGTCGAACCACCCGGCGAAGATCGACGAGGCGCTGCTGAAGCGGCCGTCGCGCTTCGACCGCGTGTTTCACATCGGCCTGCCGGCGGAAGCCGAGCGGCGGGAGTTCTGCCTGCGCGTTCTCGACCGGGAGGTGTTCGCGGGACGGGCGTCGGACGGGTTCGACGCCGCCGCGCTGGCGGACAAGGCGGCGGCAAGCAGCGACGGGTTTACCCCGGCGTATCTGAAGGAAGCGTTCGTTTCCGCCGCCCTCGCCCGCGCTCAGGAGGGCGACGCTTCGCTGGGCGAGGCCTATGCCGGTGAAGTGCTGCGGCAGATAAACCTGCTCGGCGATTATATCCGGCGCGCCAAGAACCCGGACGCCTGGTCGGAAATGCGCTCGGCGCGCGACGCGGTCGGGTTCCGGTCGTAAGCGCAAGAGCCGGTACAGCGGCAAACACGCCTGCCACGGTAAAATGCGGCAGGCGTGTTTGCGTTATAATAAGGATGTGAACCGCAAGCTAACGCCACTCTCCCTCAGCTTCGCCGCTTTGCTGCTGACGGCGGCTGCCCTGCCCCACGCGAGTATCTCGCACGCGGGCGGCCAGCAGTCGCAGGTGTGGCGGGGCGATGATAAAACGCTGGCGTCGCTGCGGCCCGAGGCGAGCTTCGACGGCTATCTGATTCGTCTTCCGGGGGATTTCGTGGAGACGCGCGCGGCCAGCTATGACGACGGCACGCGCACGGAGTGGCACGGTGAGGCGCGGCCTGACGGCACGCACCCAGCCATGAGCGTGACGATTACGCAGATCACGCGCGAGCAGGCCGAGCAAGGGCCGGTGGAAATCGGCGTGCAGACTTTGGAGCAGAGCGGGCGCGCATCGGCGTCGAAGTACACCCGTACCAAGTCCGAGGACGGCCTCATTGACGGAGTGGACTGGGCGACGCGCTTCTACGACACGGCGACAGTCACCCCGCGCAACGACGACGCCGCCGCGAAAAACTCCGCGCCACTCCCGACGGTGACGCTTCGCGCCGTCAATTACGCCTGGCTCGACAGCTCGAAGCTGATATTAGTCACTGCTTACGATGCTTTACCCTACGCGTCCCGCACCCTCCCTTTAATGGAAGCGAGCGCCTGCACCATCCGCGCCGTGCCTGCTCCGAAACCGCAATGAGCAAATGATGAAATCGACCACACTTCCCGCAATCGGCAACGGCAACGGAATCGCCGCCGCGCAAGCTGAACCGAAGCTGCCCAAGCTCCGGCAATCGCTCGGGGTGGTGACCAGCGGGTCGTTGCAATCGGGCATCAAGATGCGCCTCGCCGGCGAGCATAGCGTGGAAGATCTGCGCGCCGGAAAGTTCGTCGTGATCGACGGCGCGCGGCACGAGTTCTTCGCGATGATTACGGACGCGATTCTGATGTCGCCTCGCCGGCTATTCTAGCGCAGCCGCCGACCGGCTCCGGGCAAGCCGCTGTTCTGATGCGCCAGATCGCGCGGGGCAGCTCGGTCTACGCGACCGTGGCGCTGAAGCCTCAGTTGATGCGTGTCAAGGCGGCGAAAGCCATGGCCGCAACCGGCACGGACGGAGCCGAATACGAGCCGGTAAAGACTGTGCCGGAGCATTTCTCGCCAGTAGCCGAGGCTGATGCGGATGATGTCGCGCAGATTTTCGGGCGCGAGGATGCGGCGGGAGGCGGCACGCACTTCTCCATCGGCTCGCCGCTGGATATGGAGAACGTGCAAGTTTGTCTTGACCTGCGGCGGTTCGCCGAGCGCTCCAACGGCATCTTCGGCAAATCCGGCACCGGCAAGTCATTCCTGACTCGTATCTGCTTGTCCGGCCTGCTGGCCTCGCGGGCCGCCGTCAGCCTGGTATTCGATATGCACAACGAGCATGGGATCGAAGCCAAGGACGAAGCCGAAGGACGCCCCGCCGTGCGCGGATTGAAAGAGCACGACCCCAGCCGGGTCGCGGTTTTTACGCTGGACGAGAACCGGGCGGCGCGCTACGGCGGCAAAATCCGCAGCCGGGTCACCATCCCCTACGACCAGATTACGCCGGAGGATTTGCTGCTGCTCCGGCAGGAACTGAACTTGACCGAAACGGCGGCGGAAGTAGGCGCGCTGCTGGAGCAGAAGTTCGGACGATCTTGGCTGGCCCGGATGCTGGAGTATCAGGATGCGTCCGAGCAGAAAGAGTTAGCGGAAAGCGTCGGGCTGAACCCGCAGGCATTGGCGGCGTTTATTCGCCGCGCCCGCTACCTGGTCTCGCAATGCCAGAGCTTTCTGGTGCCTAGCCTGCACAAGGCCGACGACGCTATCGAACAAATTATGCAGTGCTTGACATCGGGTACGCACGTGGTTCTGGAGTTCGGCAATCAGCGCAAGCCGCTTCAGTATATGCTGGTGGCGAATATTATCACCCGCGCCGTCCATGCGGAATGGACCAAGCGGATGGACGCGGCCATGTTCGACCGCGCCAAAGAGCCGAACCCGCTGGTGATCTGCATCGAGGAGGCGCACAAGTTTCTCAGCCCGGAGCTGGCGCGGCAGACGATTTTCGGCACAATCGCGCGAGAACTGCGCAAATACAACGTGACGCTGCTTGTAGTCGATCAGCGGCCTTCGGGAATCGACGATGAGGTACTATCCCAACTCGGAACCCGTATCACCTGCCTGCTCTCCGACGAGCGCGATATCCAAGCGGCGCTCACCGGCGTCTCGGGCGCGTCGGAGCTGCGCGGCGTGCTCGCGTCGCTTGATTCTAAGCAGCAAGCCTTAATTTTAGGCCATGCCGTCCCGATGCCCGTGGTTGTCCGTACCCGCGATTATGACTCCGAAGAATTCCGCGCCAGCATGGGCAGCTTCCACAAAGCGCATGACAAAGCCGCCTCGGTCCAGCTCTCGCGCGACGACTGGTAATTGCAGCCCAGCTATTGCGACAGTTACTGCCGTCGCGCTCCTGCTCGCCGCGCCGTGCGCCGTCCGCGCGCAACAAGAAGGTACTTACGAGCAGTCGAGCCACACGGTGCATGCGATTCACACCTCCCCAATCGCGCCCAATGCCCCACTGCCGACGGTTACGTATTCGGCTGACCAGCAGACCGGCACCGTCGGCGAAGGCTCGTTCGCCCTTCAAGGACACGTCCGAATTATCGGCGGCACGGAGTTCGAGGCACGTGCGGATACCATCTCGACGGACGAGAAAACCGGGCTTTATTACGCCACCGGCAATGTTTTGCTGCACGAGCTGGACACGACCATTACCGGGCAGAGCTTTACGTTCGACAAGAAAACTCAGCAGGGCGTATTGACGGATAGCCTTTTCAGTTATCCGCCGTTCTACGTCACGTCGCCCAGCATTCTCCTCTCGCCGAAGCAGATCGCCGCGAACAACGCCACAATCAGCACCTGTCCGCCGAGCGAGCATCCGGAGTTCCATATCACGGCGGCCAGCGTCACGCTTAACCCAGCCGCGCAGCGCATCTATTTCCGAAACGCCAAATTTTATCTCTATGGCACCCATCTTTTTACGCTAAAGCGGTACTCGCAGCGTACCACGCCAAATCCGAACCAAAACGCGGTCAACCAGCCGCTGAAGCCTTCCTTCGGATACGACAGCCATCGCGGGCCTTATCTGGTGATCGACCGGAATCTCGGCACCGAAACCATTCCGGTCAGCGCCGAAATCTTAGCGCCGACAAAGCGGGACCCGTCGGCCAGCCTCTCGACATCGACGATTATCCTGCTGAACCACAACGCCAACCATCCGGTCACTCAGGTGAGCGGCCAGCCCAGGATAAACCCGAACGATCCAGTCGCGCTCGTGCGCAACTTCGCCAGCTTTCCCGGACAGCCTCTGCCCGCCGGCGACCCGCTGCTGTACCATGATTTCCTGGGCGGCAATCCTTTGGAATCGG
>CAXSEA010000002.1:32430-42381 GCA_964235675.1 uncultured Armatimonadales bacterium
CGGTTCTGAACGCCCCCGTCACCCCTGAGCTATCGCCGGGCGCGACTCTTTCGTACCGGGAGCCTTTATACGGACGGCGAATCGGGGATTTGAGCTACTCTAAATTGCCGGAGGCCGCGCTGAGCCTGGATTTGCCGCTCTATGGTCAAGGCAGGCTGCCGTCGAACCGCAACCCACAGGATGTACGCCGGGCGCTTCGTAGTCTCTATATTTTTGCGCGCGCGAATGCGGCGACAGGCTATTACGAGGAGCAACCGACCCATGTCAAATCCGACCGCACCGCAGCCGCGTTTACGCTCGATACGCGTCCCCTGCTGATCGGCCAGAATCTGCTTTTTCGCCCGAGCGTTCGTTTCTATGAGGCCCAGTACATCACGTCGCGCTCGCATTTCGGCTACGAGCAGTTCAATGTTGCGCTGCAGCGCAGCTACAACGAGCAAACCGCAGTAGGGCTTCAATATATTTACACAGCCGAGCACGGTCATGACCCGTTCATCTTCGACAGCGTCGATAACAGGCAAGAGCTTGACCTGCGCGGCCAGACCAGCATCGGCAAAGACATTATCGGAGCGCGCCTCAAATTCAATGTCAACCAGAGCCACCTGTATGACTATCAACTCGACTACAGTTTCCCGCAAAAATGCTACATCCCGACAATCCTTTACGATAATTTAAGCCACCTGATTGGCTTCGGCTTCAACATTCCCGGCGTAACGTTCTAGGAGGTATCTGACTTCTCTTCATTCTGAGAATGGAAGGAAGGCTAGATTTGAATTGTCAGTTAACCGCATTAACGTTTTCTAAGCTTTATAACAGCAACTGCTACAAGAAAGAATAAGCCTCCGACAACTTCTAAGTTGTCGGAGGCTTATTCTTTCTACGTACAGTTTTTCAAAGCGTCTGTGGGCATTTGAGCCGCGACGGTCGGGCCGGACTGGATGCCCATCTCGCGGCGCTCCCGCTGCGTGTCCTCTCGGGTGCCGTGCTGATCGTGAAAGCCTTCGGCGATCTCCTCGATCAGCTTGCGGTTAAACGCCGGAATATCGGCGGGCTTGCGGCTGGTCACTAAACCGTTGTCGGTGACGACTTCCTGGTCGATCCAGTTGCCGCCCGCGTTCTTGATATCGGTTTGCAGAGAGGGCCAGGAGGTGAGCGTGCGCCCGCGCACCATGCCGATTTCCACCAGGCTCCAAGGCCCGTGGCAAATTGCGCCGATGGGCTTGTTATTGTTGTAGAAGTGGCGCAGAAAATCCATCGCTTGCCCGTTGATGCGAAGCTTGTCGGGATTGGCGACTCCGCCTGGCAGCATTATGGCGTCATAATCTTCCGGTCGCGCCGAACCCAGCGGCACATCCACCGGAATCAGATCGCCAAGGTTATCCCCGTTATAGCCTTGAATATGCTGGTCGTTGGGCGAAACGACATCCACCTGCGCGCCCGCTTCGATCAGCGCTTGGCGCGGCTGAAGCAACTCGGCCTGCTCCACGCCATCCGCCGATAGAAAAGCGATTCTTTTGCCGCTCAGTTTTCTTTGATTGCTTTCCGCCACTTTGGTATTTCCTTTATTAAACTACCGCTCTTCTTAAAACCTACTTCGGTCTGCCGACAGCGTCAATTACGGCTTGCGGCTGCTCGCTTTGAATGAAGTGCCCGACGCCGCGAACTACGATGCGCTTGTACTCGTCGCCGAAGTAGCTCTCCTGCCCCTCGCTTGACCCGACGAGACTTGCGCCGTCCAAGTCGCCATGGAGCACCGTGGTGGGAACGGTAATCTTCGGAGTGGCCAGCCGCTTGGATTCCAGCGTATCGTAGCGGCTGTCGCCGGCGTCGTTGCGGTAGCGAAACCGGTAGGCAGAAATCGTGACATCCACCCAATCGGGGTTGGTCCAATCCACGGCGGTCTCGTCAAACTCGGTTTCGTCGAATTTGCCGGGGGCCATCCAAGTCCGCCACAGCTCGCGGCAGATATCGCGCCCTTTATGCTTAAAAACCACTGGCGCTTGGTCGGTTTGCAGGAGCCATTGATACCAGTAGGCGCGCATTTGCTCGGTCGGCGATGCGGTGATCGAGCTGCTGGCTTTGTAGGGCACCGAAAGAGCGACAATACGGTCCACGCGCTCCGGCCAAAAGGCAGCGACATAATAAGTCGCGGTTCCGCCCCAGTCATGCCCGACCAGCGTGAATTTGGCGATTCCAAGCGCGTCGGCAAAGTTGATACAGTCTTGCGCAATCGCGGTGTACTGCCCGCTCCGCACCGTGCTATCGTCCAGGAAATGCGTCTGGCCGAAGCCGCGCAGAGTGGGGACATAGACATGCCACCCGGCGTCGGCCAGCGGGAGGGCGACTTTGTTCCAGGTTGCGGGACCGTACGGCCAGCCATGCAGCAGGATGACCGGTTTCCCATCGGCGGGGCCGTACTCTAAATAGGCGACTTCGAGCAGATCAGTATTAATTGTTTTCAAAACGTTTTCCATCATAAACCTCGCAACTCAGACACTTAACAGTTAATTGCTCCGCTAAGACAGCTAGCGAACGAACTACCTATAGAGCGCCGGCCATTTTGGAGCAGGAATCGGCGCACTTCTCGCAGGCTTCGGCGCAGGCGCGGCAGTGCTCGTCGTCGTGTTTTGCGCATTCTCCCGCGCAATCGCGGCAAACCTGGGCGCACAGGCCGCACATTTCGGGATGGTAGCCGCTGCCGCGCGCCATCAAACTGACACAAGTGGAGCAGACAGTCGCGCAATCGCGGCAAAGCTTGACGCACGCCTCATGTCCAGCCTCCCCGAGACAATGCTCGGCGCAGCTTTCACAAGCGGCGAAGCAGGCGAGACAATTGTCAATACACTGCTGCATCTCTTCCGAACTCATTCCGACCATGGTCGACATCTCCTGAAGCCATCGGTCTTAATCACGCTCGCTGGGAGATCAAAACGCTCGGCTTATATTATTCACGCACGTTCCTACCCGTTCCAGCCACGGCGAAATCAACAACTATAATATGCCGGGGCTTGTCGGGCAAATCGACAGTCAGCAAAACGGACAAGTGGGTATCGTTAATTGCTACCGGCTGAGTAGAATTGTTTCCCCGGCTGTGACTGCCGGTGACAATCTCGAAGAAGATGAGCCAGTAACCAGCGAGTTCGCCCACCTTATCATCGAAGGAAAAATCGCACAGACGATAGAGACAAACATTATGGAGCAGCAAATTCCCCTTACTTCATCCGCGCGCGCCGACAACCCCCAAGCGGATACCGCTCGCCACGACGAGACGCATGAAGTCGCCCCTGACTTAGCCTACCAGCGCTGCGTGATCGCCAACGTCGTATTCCATGGTCTAGCCGGAGCGGGCGACCGGCTGTGGGTGTTGATTGACGCGGGAATTCCCGGCATGGCGGGGCATATCGCCGAGGCCGCGAGCAAGCGGTTCGGCGACGGAGCGCGTCCGGCGGCGATCATCCTAACTCACGGCCATTTCGATCATGTCGGCTCCCTGATCGAGCTTGCCGAGCGGTGGGATACGCCTGTATACGCGCATAATTTGGAGTTGCCTTACCTGGACGGCGCGGCGTCTTATCCGCCTCCCGATCCAAGTGTCGGCGGAGGATTGATGGCGTTAATCTCGCCGCTCTATCCGAAAGGGCCGATAGATGTTGGAGCGCGGCTCAAGCCCTTGCCGGACGACGGCTCCGTGCCGTTCATGCCGGGATGGCGCTGGCTGCATACGCCGGGGCATGCGCCGGGCCATATTTCGCTCTGGCGGGAAACAGACCGCGCGCTGATTGCCGGCGACGCTTTTGTCACGACCGCGCAGGAGTCTCTTTACGCGGTCACGACCCAGCGCCCGGAAATGCACGGCCCGCCGCAGTATTTCACCCCGGATTGGCCAAGCGCGAAGGCATCCGTGCAGCGGCTAGCCGCTTTGGAGCCGGAGATTGCCGTCACCGGGCACGGACGCGCGATGCAAGGCTCCGAGATGCGCACGGCTCTCCATGCGCTAGCGGAGAACTTCGACGAAGTCGCTGTGCCAAAGCACGGCAAGTACGTGCTTGACCCATCTGAGTAAAGATGAAGCGAAATCAACGACGCGGTAGCGCTGATGACAAAACGGGAGCCTGCGATTGCACACTAATGCTTAGTGGCGTTTTTATCAGTTCGCTAAGGCTTGAGAGTGATCTTGCCCTGGGTTTTCCCGCTGACGACGGCTTCGTGGGCTTTGGACGCATCCGCTAGCGGGAATTGCGGCCCGACTTGCGGGACGAGAACCCGCGCTTCCAATGCGGCGACAAGCCCTTTGCCCATGGCAACGCTTTCTTCCCTGCTAATCTTTGAGATGCTCATCCCGCGTATGTCCAGCTCCGGCGCGAGCATGGCGCGAGGGTCGATCTCAATCGGGCCTCGGCTGCCGATTACGACCACGCGTCCACGTGGGGCAAGATTTTTCAGGTCGCTGGCGAGGTTCTTGTTTGCCAGCATCTCCAGAATTACTTCCGGCCCTTTGCCCTCGGGAATGCAGGCTTTAATCTGCTCCCAGTCGTCGTGCCCGAACGCGAAATGCGCTCCGGCGGCGAGCGCGTCCTGCTTGCCTTGGTCGTTGCCAGCCGTGCCGATGACTATCAGGCCCGCCGCTCGCGCCATTTGCACGGCTGAGATTCCGACGGTGCCGGTTGCGCCGTGGATCAACACCGTTTCGCCCGCCTTCACCTCGCCGCGCACGAACAAAGCCCGCCAAGCCGCCCCGCCCGGTGTGCCGACTGCCGCGCCCTGCTCGAAGCTGACATGCTCCGGGAGCGGGTGCGCCTGCCACGCTTCGCAGAGCGTCTTTTCGGCATAGGAGCCGCTGATATTGCCCCAGATATAAGCGCGCTCGCCTAGCTTGAACTCAGTGACGCCTTCACCCACCTGCTCGATCTCGCCGGCCGAATCCTGCCCCGGAGTTGCGGGCAAGCTCGGCAGTGTCGTGTACTGCCCGGCGCGGATGTAGGTATCAACTGGGTTGACGCCGATTGCGTAGTTGCGAACCACCACCTGCCCCGCGCCAGGTTTAGGGTCAGGCACGTCTTCGATTTTCAGCACGTCCGGGCCGCCGAACTCCCGCATAACGATTGCTTTCATGCCGTTTACGCCTTCCCCTCGCCCGTATGCGTGACGCGCCAAATAACGTTGCCGCCATCATCGCTGATCAGCAGCGAGCCGTCTTTCATAAACGTCGCCGAGACCGGCCGTCCAAAAACAGGCCCATCCGGGTGCAGTTTCCATCCCCAGACAAAATCCTGGTACGTGCCTTTGGCCGTTCCATCGGCGTTCATCGGAATGCGGACCACTTTGTAGCCGCTCGGGTCGGCGCGGTTCCAGGAGCCGTGCATGGCGACAAAGCCGTCGTTGTGGAACGATGCCGGAAACTCATGCCCCGTATCGAACTCGATAGAAAGCGCGGCGCAGTGCGGCTCCAGCAGGACGTCAGGCACAATCGCTTTCGATTCCAGCTCGGGCTTGCTGGGCATGCGCGGGTCGTGATGAGCGCCGGTATAGGAATACGGCCAGCCGTAAAAGCCGTCGGGCTTCACCGAGGTCGTGTAATCCGGCGGGACATGGCTGCCCAAACCGTCGCGCTCGTTGGTAGCCGCCCAAAGCGCGCCGTTGACGGGGTTGAACGTCAAGCCAACCGCATTGCGCAAGCCGGTCGCGTAAGGCTTGAAGTCGCTGCCGTCGGGGTTACAGGTCATGACGCAGGCGCGCGGCGGCTCTTCCTCGCCGACGTTTTCACGCGAGCCGACGCCGATATACAGCTTTTTGCTGTCCGGGCTGACGACAATCGTGCGAGTCCAGTGCTGGTTATAGCCGCCCGGAGTCAGCGCCTCGATTTTTGTCGCTTGATCGACTCCGACGCTGGATGTCGTCTGCCCATTTTTGTATGGGAAGCGGAATACCTCGTCCGTATCGGCGATGTAAACGTACTGCGGATTGGGGCCGAGCGGATAAAACGCGATACCGAACGGCTGGGACAAGCCTGTGACGAAATGGGTGATCGTCGGCTTGCCGCCACCAGGGTTGGGCCGAAGCACGGCGATGCGCCCCGCCGAGCTTTCCGACACGAACACGTCCCCGTTCGGAGCGACTTGAATCCAGCGCGGGTTCACCAAGCCGTCGGACCATTCGGCTACCTTAAAGCCGGGAAGCGTGTGCAAGGACGCGTCCGCGGGCCGGGGCACAATATCCTGGCCGTTGTTGACGGATGGGGTCGCGAAGGGAGCCGGCAAATCACCGGACGTAATATGATGCGTACCCGGTTGATCGGTGGTGGACATCGCGTCGGCATCGGCGTGCGTAACCGCTCGCTGATGCTGGTTGCTGGATTGCGCGCAGGCACCCGCCAGCAACGCGAAAGCACCGCCTACGGCGACCGCCGCGCCAATAAGACGGCTTCGGGAGCGTGAAGTGAAAGAGTTCATAAGCTGCCAGTGATCTGATATAAAACTAAATAAATTCGCATGCACTGGCCATACTGCCGCGCAGTATGGCCAGTGCAAACAAAGGCTGTTTAACGGACGTTAACCGGGTCTTTGTTAATCGTGCCGTCTTGGGAATGCTTCAGGTTCAGCTCGCCTTTGGGCTCTTTCTTGAACCGCTTGTCCGCTTGCAACCCGGCGGGGCCATGCGCGATTGAGATGCCGCCATCGGCGAAGAACAGCGCGCCGGTAACATAGCTGGCCTCATCGGAGGCGAGGAACGCGTAGACGTTCGCCATCTCTTCCGGCGTGCCGCGTCGGCCCATCAGCGTGCTGCTGATCGCCAGCGATTCCATCTGCTTGTCCATCGCGCCCTCACCCGCATGAGTCATCTCCGTATCAATCGGTCCGGGGCAGACACAGTTCGCGCGGACGCCGTGCGCCGCTTGCTCGGAAGCGACCCCGCGCATGAACGCATGGACGAACCCCTTGGTGGCGCCATATACGGTGTTGTACGGCTCGCCCAGCTCGCCCGCCTCGGAGCCAGCGTAGACAATATTGCCCTGCGACTTTTGCAAGTAAGGAACAGCGTATTTGGTCATAAAAAACGCGGACAGAGTATTCATTTTGATCGTCTGCTCGGCTTTATCGACCGGATATTGGTCGATCTCGCCTACAGCTAGGAATACGCCCGCGTTATTGATGAGAATGTCTACATGTCCGTATTTATCGACACAGGCTTGCACTGCCCCGCGCGCCGCCATGTCGTCGCTGACGTCGCCTTGGTAAGCGACAGCCGCGCCGCCGCGCTTGTTGACTTCACGGGCGACATCGTCCACCGGGTCGCCCGGCAGGCCCACCAGCAAGAGCTTCGCGCCTTCCAAAGCGAACTTGTGGGCGATTGCCTCACCGATGCCGGCCCCGGCACCAGTTACGATAGCCACTTTATTCTCTAAGCGTCCCATATCCTTTTTCCTTTAGCCAAATTTTGAATGCCTTGCCAAGACCACGCGTCAGGTTCGGCAACAAGAAGAGATATATGCCAATGCGGGCGGAATCAAACCAGCAATTCTCGTGTGGTCATTAGTTTGCATCGCGGGACGGATGTCGCCAGACGCTTCCAGCAGCCCGGCAGTCCCACCGTAGCAAAGGCCTGTCGATCAGCAGCGTTCCACTTCGCTAGAGCACCCGCACGAACGCGTTTCCAGGAACGCGCTTCGCCAGCTTCTTGATTTCCAGCATGGTCAGGGCGGCAACCACGGCGGACAAAGCCAGGCGGCTCGTCTCGGCGAGATAATCCACATGGCTGCATTCCAGCGAGAGCAGCTCAAGGATGCAGCGCTCGTCGGGCGGCAGGTTGAGGCTTGCGGCAGGGACGCTTATCAGCGGCGCAGCAGCGGGCTTCGGAGCGTTTGACGGCTGCGATGCCGGTCGCCGGTTTTTGGCGCGGAACGGCTCAACCGGGTCGGCGGTAAGCTGCAATATTCCCAGTTCCTGCAGAATATCGGCGGGCGATTGAGTCAATTTGGCCCCCTCTTGAATCAATCGGTGGCAGCCCGAGGAGCGTCCGGATTCAATCGAGCCGGGAATGGCGAACACTTCCCGGCCTGCGGACGCGGCGTCGCTCGCCGTGATCATCGCGCCGCTGGTCACGTCGCTTTCGATTACCAAAGTGCCCAATGCTAAACCGGCGATCAAGCGATTGCGACCCAGTAATGTCAAGGTACTGTGTAGTAGTTTTGACTAGAGTGTTATGGTCTGGTTCCACTAATCCAAAGACCCTTTACATGGGTGAGCTAGCACCTTCAGCTAAGACAGGCTCCGATTTAACAACAAACATTACTCATAGTATCAGAGTGCTGGCATTCCCTTATGGGAAGATTGTACAGATAACCGCCAAATCGCTCTATGCGGCGGTTTGGCGGTTTGGCCATTTGCTTTGTGGCGCTCCCTACTCGGGAGATGGCTCTTGATCGTGGTCTCCGCGCAGCCAGTAATAAAATCCCTTGCCGCGCTTCTCGCAGCCAATGATCTCGTCAGCGTGCAAGCGGGCCAGCACGTCTTCAAACAATTCCTTGTCGCGGCCTGAGTTCCCGAGTTCATTGGCCATCGCCGTCTTCGTCATTACCTCACAATCCGCGAGCAAGTGCAAAACGCCAGAGCGCATCTTTGCCGCTTTTTCGTCGCGCTTGGACGCAGTCATCTGCAGATCAGTTTCTAGCTGCTCAGATCCGTCGAGGACCAACCGCCCTGATTCGTCACGTCCCACATGAACGATGCAGCCTGGCCAATACCCATTGGGTCCGATGGCGCGCGATTTCGTCGTCGCCATATTAAATGATGAGTTGTCGATCATGTCGAGGCGATAAACCGTATCGTAACCTGATTCAATCTCCGATGATCCACGGGCATTTTTACCTTTCTGCTGTCCGTGGTGAAGCATGACGACGGTCAGGCCAGCCATCGTGTAATCCTTGATTGCGCGGTTGACCTGCTTCATCGCGTTGGCATCGCTTTCGCGCAAGCGGTGGAGTCGCGTAAAGCTGTCCATTACAATAATCTTCACACCATAGTCGATGCAGTCCGCAATCATGGCCATCCGCGCCACATCGTCGGTGATCAAAAACCCGTTGTGGAGCGAGAAGTGGATTTGCGCGTCGTCAGGACCGCGTTTGGCGTGCATTGCGAGCAGGCGCTCATTGAGTACGTGATCGTTGTTGCCATCTTCATCAACGTACATGATTGACTGGCGATCAAATTGGTGGGCTGCAAGCCATTTGCCGCCAGTAATAGCTGCGCGGGCGAGGTCCTGGATCAGGAGAGACTTTCCGACTCCAGGTGCTGCGTAGATGAGGATTGATCCGCCCTCGACGATAATGCCAGGGATGATCCAAGAGGTGACTGCGCCGCTCTCAGCGCGAGCGAGCTGCTCTTCGAGCGTGGTGATGCGAAAACCAAGTGACTTAAGGCGATCCATGCTGATTCTCCTAGACGTGTTAAGGCGTCAAGTGGCATCAGGCAAATTGGCCCTAGAAACTTGTCAAAAATATGTTGGTTGTGAAACGCTTAAATTAGCGCTCCAGAATTAATTATACCCAGGCAAGGCTGCAGAATCCACAGATATAGCGTCAGTAGATTTTACGGCGACGATTTCACTGCACTCGAAGATTTTACAATAAAATTGAGATCACGTACTTCGCAATTTATCCACAATCCTCCCGCTCTACCGCCCTCAAAACTTGATCCTTCGCTCCTAACAATTTCGCAACCGCAAACATGCGGATAGAAAAAAAGGATCAATTAAAATGGAAAAGCATGAAATTATAGTTACGAGCATAACTCCACTCGATGGTGAAGATCCCCTTATTCGGATCGCTAACCACACCATTCCCACAACGATCAAAGTCAAAAAACACGTCGCAGGCATTTTTGCCCAGAAATTGGCGAATGAATTGACCTTGAGCGATAGTGCCGAGCTTCATCTACAAATTCACGAATTTGACGG
>CAXSEA010000003.1:0-38010 GCA_964235675.1 uncultured Armatimonadales bacterium
TTTTTATTTGCCTCTATATCGCGACTCGGACCTGCGACTACTCCAGCGACGCGCTCGAAATCGCGTCAAATATCATCGGATTTCGGCACTCCCACAACCGCAGCCTGCTCTTAAAGCCGTCCTACCTGCTTTATCAGCCGCTTGGGCTCGCCGCTTGGCGCGCCGCGCTTGAGCTCGGCTATGTCGGCGGCATTCTGCCGGTGCTTCAGGGTATCAACGCAGTTGCCGGAGGTCTAGGACTTGGCGTTCTCAGCGTGATGCTGCGCACGATACTGGCAAAGAATCGCGCCATCAGCATCCTCATTCCAGCCGCCCTCGGATTATCGTTCGGGTACTGGATGATTGCCACCGATGCAGGCGCGGAAATGCCGGCATTGACATTCGGGGTTCTGTCGCTAAGCCTCTTGCTGCGCTCGATTTTGCTTCCCCACCCGCGCCGTATCGCGCTGGCGGGGCTTGCCGCGGCGGCGGGATTGCTGCTGCACGCGTCGGTAATCACTTTGCTCCCGTCCGCCGTGCTTGCTATCTTGCTCGCCGAATACACCCAAGGCTCTCCCGTTGCCGAAACGATCGCGCGCTGGAAAAGCGTCGCGCTTTATCTCGCCACAAGCCTTTTGCCTCCGGTCATCATTGTTTTGCTGATCGGCAGGTTCACGCTGGGTTTGCGCGGCGCATCGGCATGGCGGCAATGGTTTGTCCAAGGCGTCCCAAGCTCGTGGTGGTGGAGCGGGCACCCAGGCGACAATCTCCGGCTGGATATCTACGCGTTTCGGCGCGCTCTTTTCGTCGAGCCGGGAGGCAAATCGGGCACTTTTCACCTTGGAGGCGCGGACTCGCTGATTCATACGGCGCTCTACTGGGCAGCTTTGGCGGCCTGGTTCATCGCGGTTTACGCGATTTTGTCCGCGACGGCATTCCTGCTGCGCAGCCACTATCGGCCTTATTTGCTTGTACTGCTTCTCTACGGGGCCTGCACAGCCTTGCTTTTCACTTTTGTGTCGCCGGGCGACTTCCTCAACTGGATCCCGGTGGTGCTCACCAGCGCGGTGCTGACTGCTATTTCCAGCTCCTACTACTACCGTCGCAGACGCGGGGGACCAGGATGGATGATCGGCCTATTCTGCTGGATACTCATCTTTTCCGCTTCAAACTACTTCCAATACATTGAATCGCATCGTACGCTGGCTTCAAACACCTGGTACCATCAAGCCGAGGCGATCAAGCGGCATACATCATCCGGTGATATTCTGGTCGTCAGTGGATTTGGCGACGACATCCGCACGGAGCAATATGTCGGGTACTTCGCTCATCGGACGGTATTCTCGCTTCGCAGCAGCTTATCCGCGCATCGTGGCAGCGTGCTGCTGACGTCGCTCGATCTGCGCGGGGCTATCGCGAACGCGATCTTATCCGGCCACCATGCCTACGCTTTAGGGACGATCTGGTCGGATGCCGATGTTCGCGCCCGCTTGCTTGCCGATTATAATATTAGCGCGCCTCAAACGGTGTTCGGCGGATTGCAGCGCGCGGCGGCGTGGCAAGAGCCGAGCGGAAACGGCAGCGCGCTTGAATCAGTGTGGAAACTGCTGCCGATTACGGCAAAATCAGATGTCCGCCGGCAGTAAGTTCGGCGCGCCGGGTTTTTGCGATTTGGAGCCGCGCCTTCATGGACGAGTCTAAGCTTTAGGAGATTTCAGGGATTGCATTCTCACCGATTTGCCAACCGGGCAGCAGCGACCATCTCGCTGGCCGTCGCCGGATTCATCAGTTCGCTGCCGACGCATAGTCAGTCCGCTCCACAAGCGCAGCAGAAGCCGCCTTCTCTTTCATCCCAGCAGTCTCCGACGCCCGTTCCGCCGCCGCCGCCTCCACCGCCGCCGCCGCCGCCGCCCATTCAACTCCCAGCGCCGCTTTCGATTCCAGCCCCACTGCCCTCGCCCGGATTTACCGTGCCGCCTTCCAGCGTGTCATCGACTAGCGCAACGCCGCTTCCTTTGGACATCGCCGGTGACAGCATCGGCATCGCCCAGCAAACCGCTCACCAGCGCGGACTGCAAGGGCGCGTGCTCTGGATCGACGGCACCGCCAATATCGATTCCATCAATAGCGCCGATAAGATCGACGCCTTAATGGCGCTAGCGCGTCGCACTGGATTCAATACCGTCGTACTCGACGTCAAGCCGATTGTCGGGTACACGCTTTATCCGAGCAGATTCACCCGCAAGCTCACCGACTGGAAAGGCGCGAGTCTCCCCGCCGACTTCGATCCGCTGGCCGCGATGATCGCCGCCGCGCACGCGCAGGGCATTCAGCTGGTCGCCAACATGTCGACCTTTGGGGAGGGGCACAAGCTCGTCTCGCTCGGCCCGACCTTCTCCACGAATCCCGGCTGGCAAACCGTATTGTACGAAGCCACACGGACAATCACCGCGCCGGTTATCGGCGCGGGCGCGATTCCGATCAGCGACACCCCAAACGAAATCCCTGACGTTGATACCGACGTCGCTTTATACACCAACGCCGATATGCTGGCGCGAAACTACCGGCAGGACGGCACCGTCCTTGTAACAAATTTCGTGGGCCGCATCCTAGCCGTGCTGGACGTGCAAAGCCTGTCCAGTATCCGGGTCAGCGCGCCGCCGGAGGGAGCGGTGCTGGTCGGATTCGGCAGGGCGGGCGTGGCGCTGCGCAACCAGTTTAAAGTGGGCGATATCGTGCAGTTTAACAGCACGCCCAAGTATGTTCCGATCAAGGACGCCTCCGAGCAAAAAGTCACGATGTTCGTCAATCCGAACGATCCCCAAGTGCAGCAGCATGAGCTGAACATCGTACAGGAAATAGCCACCAACTACGCCATCGACGGCATCATCTTCGACGACCGCCTGCGCTTCGCGGCGATCAACGCCGATTTCTCGCCTTTGTCGCGCCAGCTGTTCGAGCAGTATGTCGGGCATAGGCTGAACTGGCCCGACGACGTTTTCCGCATCAGCCCGTTCCCGAACCAGGACATTATCAAAGGGCCGGAATACGAGGCGTGGGAAGTCTGGCGCGCACTGACAATCCGCAACTGGCTCGCCAACGCCAGAGCCGTGGTCAAAGCCATCCGCCCGAACGCGACAGTCAGTACCTATACCGGCTCCTGGTACGGGCAGTACGATCAGCTCGGCTCCAACTGGGCCGCGCCGGACTTCGATGCCCCGTTCGCATTCCTGACACCGGCGTTCCAGCAGACCGGATATGCCGGCCTGCTCGACTGGATGACTACCGGCTGCTACTACAGCACGGCTACCATCGCCGAAGGCAACGCGGCCGGCTCTCCCGGAGCCACGGTGGAAGGCGCGGCCCAACTGAGCAACCGCGCGATCAACGATCAGTCCTGGTTTTACGCGGGATTGTACGTTGCCAACTTCAGCGGCCAGCCGGATGCGTTCGCCCGCTGCCTGCAAGCCGCCACCGCCAGCAGCCAAGGCGTGATGCTGTTCGATTTGTCGCAGATCAACCAATACGGCTACTGGCCGATTATCGCCGCGGCGTTCGCCGCTCCCGCAACCGCGCCGCACACGCAAATCGGCCTGCTCGATCAAATCCGGGCGCAGCATTACACGCAGAAAGCGACCGGACCGCGCGAGCCGCCCGTGGTCGTTTACGGCGGCACGCCGGGAGCAGGGCTATAAA
The DNA here is from genome assembly GCA_964235675.1 of uncultured Armatimonadales bacterium. Lineage (GTDB taxonomy): Bacteria > Armatimonadota > Armatimonadia > Armatimonadales > Capsulimonadaceae > CAXSEA01. The sequence goes on from CAXSEA010000003.1 coordinate 3,676, forward strand.
TTACTCGTGGCGCACTCGGGAATTTACGCGAGTCATCGTCGCGGCGGTTCTCGGAACGTTTGCTTTTGCTTGTCCATCGAGTGCTGTACCGCCGAAGACCCAACCGCCCGATAATTCCACTTTCGCGACACAAGAAGTCTGGCGAATTCGCATCCACAACGCCGAGGACGGATCCATCGAGGCAAGCTGCGACGCCGGCGCGACTTGGATGCTGATCGGACGCGTCAGCGCTCCGGCAACGGCGAGTCTCACCGGGTATTTGGCGTCCGGCTACGCTCCAATAGGAGCGGTCGCGGCGACTGCGGTGCACGGCATCCGGATACGTCTCGGCAGCATGTCGGAGGCTTACCCCAACCTCATCAACATACTGCCGCGCGAGTTCGCCGCCACGCCGCACTTCTTCGGCGGCCAGATCGCGGGAGCGTCGGGGGTTTATACGAACATTCCAACCGGTACCGGATTGTTCCGCGAGCTTGCGCCCTATGTCGGCAGCCCGACCTACCTGGCCTCACCCGATGGACAAACGCTGACGCCTCTTTCTTCAGACTACATGCCTCGCCAGGGCGACACCTTGGAGATCATTTCGCGCGAAACGACGGACCCTCTTCTCAGCGTCGAATTCGTGAACCACGGCGGCGGCGCGGTCACGGCAACTTACGCGAGCGGTAGAACTCAGCTGGTAACCCATGTCGTGCAGCCTTTGGCGGGTACGGGCCGATTCGACGGGACGTCCTACACAGGAGTCGGCGCGGTCAACACGAACCACACGTGCGTTATCACGATCTCCACCGCGCCGGTATCCCGCTCACCCCTCTTGGAAGGGACAGGGCCGGAGCGGCGCGGCGGCTTTCAAATCGAGCCTTACTACCACAACACGCAAACTCAGGAGGTAGGCGCGCCGCAGGTGATGGTAGTCGGCACACCGCATTCGCAGCTTCCGGAGCTTGAAGGTCGCCCTCCCCTCTTCTTCGGATGCATCGGTTTGGCGTCCGCTCAGTCCGTAGACGCTCAACACGCCTGGATCACCCAAATTCGTACGCGAGCCGGAGGCGCTCGCTGGCTGCCGATGCCAACTTTGATCGGCAATCAGCCGAATGCGTTTATCGCTCTGAAAGTAACGGCATTGCGCCTTCGCCGCGCTGCCGACGATGAAGATGCGCGATGGCTCCAGGCGGCATTGCAGCGCGTCAGCGGCAGATATGAGGCGCAGCGCCTCGCGCTAGCACGAACCGGCGACATCCCCCTAGTAAACGGCGACTATGCGGTGCCGCCCGGAATTGATACGGAAGTCTCGCGTCTCAGGCCCGCTGTGGTGGAGTTCAGCATTGATGGCCAGTATATCGGCGTCACCAACCAGAGCCCCTGGATGCTGGACTGGGATTCGCTCCGAGTCCCCGACGGCGAGCATCTAATTGAAGCGGTCATTAAAGATGCCTCGGGGCGGATTCTTGCCACGAACCGCAAGCTGATCTACGTGCTCAACCGTCCCATGGCGCCGGGCTCTCGTACCACAGGCTAAAAGTGCTCGTCCCGCTCCCAGGTGGATCGCTGCCAGTCGTCGGCGGTCGCTTCGGCCGGGACATACGCGGGGAGCGGAAACGACATGGTTCTAGCCAGCGTGACGGCGTACGGCTCATACGTGCGGCGTAGCTCGGCGAGTCGCTCGGCGGCGCGCTCCGCGTCTTTAAACGGCAATCCGGAATCGGAAAGAACTTGCCGCATCTTCTCCATATCCGGCGGCGTGAGACGCGAAAGGTACTGCTTGGCCGGAGGCACGCCGAAGATGGTGCTGAGATCGATGAGCGCGTGGCGTCCCATCGCGAACGTCAGTTGCGCCTGCCACGGCGAAATCCCCTCCAGCCCGGAGAGTATGATCGAGCAGACGTCCATCATCACCACCAGAGCGGAAAGCCACGATTGATCGTCGTGCTGCGAGCGGTAATAGCAAAGCACGGGGTAGGACAGGTGGCTCTCCAGCATCGCGGAAATCCACCGCTCCATTACCATCAAAAACTCCGGCAAGTCTTCTATCGCTCCGCCCGCCGAGTAGCGTCTCAGCAGCTCCAAAGCGGTTGGCGGCGAACCCGCGCGAGCGTCGAGCAGCGTCACATTGGACTCGCGGGCGGAAAAAGCGCCGTAGAGTACAGGGAGATAGCCGATGATCAGAGCCAGAAAGCCGTAGCCCATGCTCGACTCGAGAACGGCGACGAACCGTCCCGAACCGCTTTGCGGCGTGACGTCGCCGTATCCCAGCGTGAAGAAGGTCACTCCGCTTAAATAAAGGTAAGTGCCAAATGATGGATGATCGTGCGCATTGATCAGCGGCGTATCCAACCCCCACTCTACAAGAGCGTAGCCGACGATCAAGGCTCCCACCCATACCTGGATCAAAATCAGGAGAGAGATCGGCCCAAAATAGCCGAGAAAGGTATCGGTGTGCCGGAAGCTGCTCAGGCTGTGGCCAAGCGGCTGCCAGATACGCCGCCAAAGAGTCCGATAAAAGCTACGGGTGAATCGCCAGCCATGAGTTACCGTGCGGGGTAGGATTACCGTCTCGAAACCTTCCCAGATAAAATAGCATATCATGAAGATTCCGGCTATGAGAGCAATAAAATGCATACTTGAAGTTTACTCTTGCGCCCTATGCTATCAGCAAGCAAGTGCTGGGGGCAACTAATCCTCGGCCTGTCCGCCGACGTAGACACGGCCTTTCCAAACCGCTCCCGTTTTTCGGTTTTTGACGACCGAACCAAAAGCTATAGCCATGGCGATGCACCAGGCAAAAGGGTTTAGCAGCGCGGAATCCACTGTATCGCGGTGCAAAACAGCGATAATGCCCAGCCGCAGAGCAACGATCAGCAGATAAGGGGCGAGCGCGAGCGGCCACCACGCAGCGCCAATTGTTATGCCGACCAGCGCGATAATTGGTGGCAAGATAAAGGCGATACAGATATAAGCCAAAACCGGCACCAGGATGGTCAGCTTGCCGGAGAACGCTGGAAAGAGGTTGCGCGTAAAGCCCTGCCAGATCCCCGCGAGTGAGTCGTACATCCTGACGCTGTAAGCGCGGGAGCCGTCGCCGTACCACTCCGTCATGCCTTGCTGCTTTACATGCGCGGCAAACTTAACATCCTCGGCCAGCTGGTTTCGTACGGCGCGATGCCCGTCGATTTTGAAGTATTTGTCGCGGCGCATAAAAATGAACGCGCCGTTCGCCGCGGCAAATACGGGAAGTTTCGAGCCTCGTATCATGAACATCGGCAGGAATGCGACCGGAATGAGAACGAGCAGCGGGATGACCAACCGTTCCCAAAAAGTAAGCGCGAGATAATCCGGGCACAAGCTGACCATATCCGCCTTGTGCTCGGCCATGCCACCCAGCGCGAGCAGCAGGGCATCCGGCGCGAAAGAGCAGTCGGCGTCGGTCAGAAGCAGATACTCGCCGCGCGATGCTTGCGCGAGCTGCCAAACCGCAAACGGCTTGCCGCACCATCCCTCGGGCAGGCTTGCTCCCGCCAGTACCCGCAGACGGTCGTCTTGATTGCGCAAACGGCAAAGGATGTCGTAAGTCGCATCCGAGGAGTTGTCGTCGAGGACCACGACTTCAAAGTTTGGATAGTTCTGCGCCAGCAGCGTGCGGACACACCGCTCAATCACCTCTTCCTCGTCACGCGCCGGGATTAGAACCGAGATGAACGGCAAAGCGGCGTCGTCCGCGATTAAAGCGCGCGGTTTGCGGAACGTCAGGAGATTGGCGATTCCAGTTACGAATAGAAGCCAGGTCATGGCCAGCGCGAGCAGGAGGTAAATTGTGAGGCCGGAATAATGGTGGAGCATAAGGCTCGAAAGCGATGGCAGCAAAGCGATTGAAACAAAACGGACAGCGACGCCGCGCCATGCTGCTGCTCGTTAGCTTAAATCAAATAAATGCCGCCATGACTTCGTTCCCTAGAAATACGCCGCGCTCGCTCAGGCGCAATGCCGCCGGCTGCGCGGATTTATCGAGCAGCCCGAGGGTATTGAACCGCTCGATTTCCGATGGCCATATCTCTTGAGGAGTTTGACCGTAGCGCCGGCAAAAATCGGCCGTATCGATACCGTCGCGAGTCATTCTCAAACCGAGCATCATCGCTTCGCCGCGGCGATCTTCAAGAGTGAGAGCCTCTTCCTCATGCGTCAGCGCCGCGCCGCTCATCACCGCATCCGCGTACTTCCCCGGCAGCAGGAGATTCATGCGCCTTGTGCCGCCGCGCATGCCCGCCGCGCCCGCGCCGAAGCCGTAGTATTCATCGCTGCGCCAATAATGCTCGTTGTGGCGGCACTCACGTCCAGGCCGGGCGAAGTTCGAGATTTCATACTGCCCGTATCCCATCTCAGCCACCCTCTGAATGGCGTAGGCATACATGTCGGTGACGAGATCGTCATGCGGCAGCACCAACTTGCCCTTACGCGCCATGGTGCCGAAGCCCGTGCCTTCTTCTACGATCAGGGCATACATGGAGAGATGATCCGTTTCCAGCGCGAGCGCCTGCTCCAGGGTATCTTGCCACTGTGACATAGACTGCCCAGGCAGGCCGAACATCAAGTCAATGGAGACATTGCCAAACCCGGCGCGTCTGGCCGCGTGGACTGCGGCCTTCGCTTCCTCAGCGCTGTGGGCGCGGTCTATCGCTTGCAATAAGCCTTTGTCGAACGACTGCACCCCGAACGATATCCGATTGAAACCTGCCTCGCGTAGAACCGACAGGCCAGTTATATCGGCGGAATTCGGGTTTGCCTCGGTGGTGATTTCCGCCGAATCGATATCAATGCGCAGCCGCTGAACTGCCGCGCGAAGCAGCGACGCCTCATCTTCCGCTGGAATCGCGGTCGGAGTGCCGCCGCCAAAGAAAACGGTATCGACCACCTCGCCGGCGTCGGGGGGCGCGGCTTGCGCGATTTCCCGCAGCAAAGCCGCGACATACCTTCGGATTAGCGCATCGCCGTACCCGCTATACGAATTAAAATCGCAGTAAGCGCACTTTTTCACGCAAAAAGGGATATGAACATAGCATCCCACTGTTCTCCCCGTGGTGGTATTGATTCCGCTAGTCTGCATGCAATCAGTTTACCTGCCGCCTAGCCGTGCCGCGCGGTGCGAAAAAAGCGCAACGCCATGCGGCGTTGCGCTAAAACCTAGGACAAGGTGTTAATTACCGTTTGCGCAGAAATGCAGGAATGTCTACATCGCTTTCAACCTGCGAGTTGCGGATCGGCGGCACAATCGGTTCCTTCATGGTATCGGGATCGACCGAAGCGCTCGTGGTCGTCAACACCGGCGCGCTGCCGGCTCCGTTCGTAACGGGAGCAGCGGTTTCGGGCGCGAGCGAGTTATCGGTCGGCGGAATCGTGTTGCCTGCCGTCGGCGCTGGGGCGCTGTAGCTGGCCTGCGGGCGAACCCCAGGAAGCGAGCTTGCCGGACGGGGCGCGACGCTCCTGCTGAACGGAGCCGCGCTGCGCGCCGCGATAGATCCATAGCGTGAATCGAAGCCGGTCGCAACTACTGTGATACGCACTTCACCCTGCATAGCCGGGTCTTGGACGATACCGAAAATAATATTCGCGTCGTCGGCGTCCATCGCCTGCGAGATCAGCTCAGTGGCCTCATGGACTTCGTCGAGCGTCAAGTCACCGCCACCGGTGATATTAATCAGCGCCGCCCGCGCGCCTTCGATGCTGGTTTCCAGCAGCGGCGAGGCCATCGCGGCCTGAGCGGCGTCAATGGCGCGGTGGTCGCCGGACGCGACTCCAATGCCCATGAGCGCGCTGCCGGAGTTGGTCATAATCGCCTGAACATCGGCGAAGTCCACGTTGATTAGACCGGGAATGGTGATAATATCCGAGATGCCTTGAACGCCCTGGCGCAGGATATTGTCGGCGTTGTTAAACGCCTCCACCAGCGTGGCGCGCTTTTCGGAGACGCCGCGCATCCTCTCGTTGGGAATCACGATAATCGTATCGACTCGGTCGCTGAGGTCGGCGACGCCTTCATCGGCCGAGCGAGCGCGGCGAGGGCCTTCGAACTTGAAGGGCTTGGTGACCACAGCCACTGTAAGCGCGCCGATATCGCGAGCCATTTCCGCGATTACGGGAGCCGCACCGGTGCCGGTGCCGCCGCCCATGCCGGCGGTGATAAATACCATGTCCGCGCCTTCAAGAGCCTTTTTGATATCGGACTTGGACTCTTCCGCAGAACCGCGCCCGACATCAGGCCGACCGCCCGCGCCGAGGCCGCGCGTCAGGTTCTCGCCGATTTGCAGCTTGTAGTCCGCAGCGGAATTGTCGAGCGCCTGTTGATCGGTGTTCATCGCGATGAACTCCACGCCGGACAAGCCGGACTGGATCATGCGATTGACCGCGTTCGTGCCGCCGCCGCCGACGCCCACTACCTTGATTTTTGCGAATCCGCCGAAGTCGCGCAATGCCTGTGGCATTCTGTTATAGCCTCTTTGTGGAAATTTGGGGTGTGCAGCGTATTATATATCCGAGATATGCCGCCGCTTTTATCTTTCTAGTATAGCGTAAACTCGCCCAAAATCAGTCCGGACGCCTCACCGGAGTTCAACGCGTCGTGAAACCGCATTCTCAGCCACGATACGAAGCTCGAATCAGTCGTTCCCCAAGAACCGGGCGAACCACGCTTGTAGCTTCTGCATAAAGCCACCCGACGGATACCGAGCCGCCATCGCCGCGCTTGAGCTCGCCGTGGCTATGTCGGAAGCGACCGGAGCGCTCACTTGGGCGGGATGCGCGTGGCGGGCGCCATACATCACTAAACCGACTCCAGTCGCGTACACCGGCGAACGGACAGCCTCCGAAAGCCCGATCACGTCGTGCGGAGCACCGATGCGTGTCGGCAGGCCGGTGATATGCTCGCACAGCTCGCGCGCGCCGATCATCTGCGCGCCGCCCCCCGAAAGCACCAGCCCCGCTGGAAGCAGGTTATAGTATCCCGACTTTTCAAGCTCCTGACGAATCATGTCGAACAGCTCTTCCATGCGCGGGTGGATAATCTCGGCCAGGATGCGCCGGGAAAAGCGGCGCGGCTCTTCTTCAGTCAAGCATTGAATCTCGAAAAGATCTGAATCGCTCGGCCCGACGTCGCTGAGACGCGCCGCGCCGTAGCGCAGCTTAACCCGCTCGGCCTCTTCCTCAGTGGAGCGCAGCCCGACACTGATATCTTTGGTAACATGTGTCCCGCCGACGGGAATCACGCTGGAATATAGAACGTCGCCCCCGGCAAAGATAGCGACATCGGTGGTGCCCCCGCCGATATCGGCCAGCGCGACGCCCATTTCGCGCTCGTGGTCCATCAAGACCGCTTCGCCGGTCGCAATCGGCTCTAAAACGGTGGCTTCGACCGAAAGCCCCGCCAGATGCACGGATTTGGCGACGTTCTGCAAAAACGTAACCGCTCCGGTGACGATATGCGCTTCCACTTCAAGACGCGTGCCGGACATGCCGACCGGGTGCCGGATACCCTCCTGGCCGTCCAGATAATAGGCGCGCGGGATGGCGTGAATAATCTCGCGGTCAGGCGGAAGGACAATCACGCGGGCCTGCTCGTGCGCCCGCTCCACGTCGGCTTCGGTCACCTCGCGGTCGGCATTGGTAATGGCGACCACGCCGCGCGAATTTAAGGAGGCGATATGCTGCCCGGTCACTCCGGCAATCACGGTGTGGATACTGTAGCCGGTCATGCGCGACGCATCTTCCACCGCGTCATGGATCGCTGCCGAAGCCGCATCGAGATCGACGATGACGCCTTTGCGGACTCCCGCTGAGGGACGCTGGCCGAGGCCGATAATATTAACCCGGCTATCGGGCATCACTTCGCCGACAATGGCGCAGACCTTCGTAGTGCCGATATCCAGACCCACCACAACCGGATTCGCCAATGAATACACCCTGCCTGATACTAAAAATTTGGGACAAGAGAGTGTACCGCCTGAAAAACAAAAAGCCATCCGCGCCTTGAAATGATGCGGACAGCGTGTATCAGCCAACGAGCTAACGGTTAATTCCTGTTGGTGACAGTGGTCGTAGTCGTCGCGGGGGCATCGACATCGGTATCGGCCAGAGTCCTCGTGCGTGTCCCGTGGTGGGTCGGCCAGTGGATTCGAGTCGGCAGGTGCAGCTTGGAAAAGCGCTCTTCCGCGAGCGCGACACGCCGTATAATCGACAGGTTCTGGAGTATTCGCGAGATGAAGACAAACACTGCCGCGAGCCCAATCTCGACCCCGATCCGCTCTCCAAACCAGGTGAGCGCGACAGCCAAGACAACCCCGGTCAGAAATCCCGATAAAAATATTTTACTCTGGAAATCGTGCTGCTGGGCCGCCCGGAACCCGCCGATGATCGCATCCAAACCGGCGAGCGTGGCGATGGAGACGTAGACGCCGTACTCCGGCGGAATTTTGACGCCGGTAAAATAAAAGACCGAAAAGCCCAGCAGACCGGCGGCGACAGTTAAAATCCACATTTCTGATACAAGCTTCCGAGATCAATTCAAGCTACTGCGCGGCGGCGACCTCAGTAGGAGCTGAAGCGCTATTGCCGCCGCTTCCGACGTTGATCGGTTTGGCGAATCGAAACTGCTCGGCGCCGTCATACGCCGGAATCACCAATTTTGGAGCCTTCTGTACGTTAATCATTGCAGGGTCGAAGTTTTTGTAGCTATCGACGATCCCGCCGGTCAAATTCAGGGTTGTGTAAAGCGTCGACGGGTCGCCCACGGCTTGGATTTTGTAGGGCGGAGTCATCGGTACGCCGTTCACCTGAATCGCCGGTCCCACGCAGCGGATTGCCGTCGTTGAAATAATACGCTCGTTATTCACGGAATACACTTCACCCCCACCCGCTCTCAGCTCGTTGATAACATTCGCGATATCGCGGTCATGGATGATAAACGGGGTCAGTATCGACGGAGGCACGGAAATGCCGCCGGTTTCGGCAGGCGCGCGCTTGCTGTCGCTAAGCGTGACGATCACTCCCGGCCCGGTCACCGCAGTCAAGCCGGCCATAAACTGAGCCTGCTTCAGCGTTTCGGCAACCACGCCCGATTGCGAGCCGCTGTGCGCAACCGTGTCGGTCAACTGCGTATTCGTGCTCCGCAAATTCTCGATAGTCGCGTGATCGGCCCTGATCGTTCTACCAAGGCTCCAGTAGGCCTGCGCCAAGCCCGTGTAGCTGCTCGACGGCAAATTGTCGGTGCGAACCCGGTTTTGGGTTTTCAGCGCCAGCGCGACAAACGCGCCCAGCACGAACATCATGGCGGTTAAGGGCGCGACCCAGCTCTTAAATGCGCTCGAATCTCCGGGGGCACCGCCTTCAGCAGAAGGCATATTCGTGATTATCGTACTCACAGCAGCACTTGTCTTTCTGACCGCCTTTTTTCAGCTTGCTCTATTGTGACAAATCAAGAAGCCGGTAGTTGCTAAAATCTTCCGTTGCTTATTGCGGTGCGGAGCCGGCTTGAGATGTTTGGGTAGCACCCGAGTCTGGCCCCGCGCTCTGAGCGGTGTCGGCGGCTGATGGCGCAGCCGGCTTAACCACCGTGCCTTTCGGCAGCATTGCGGGGCGCTCCGGGTACGACACGTCGATATAATCGGCTTGCGCCGCGACATCCGGGTGCTGCTGCATCAGCGTGTTAGCCAGCGCGAGCTTCGGAGCAATTTGTATGGGCTGACCCAATTTGATCAGCAAACTATTGGATAGCACAAGCGTCGCGTTTCTGAGACTATCGAGCCGTACCGTATGCACCGAGCTAAGTCCCGGCTGTCCTCGCAACGCCTTGAGAATCGCGAGTCCATCGCTGACTTGTTGAGCTAATTCCGAAGACAAGTCCCGCCCCAATGCTGGCACGGGGATACTTTCGCCGACATTTCGCTCCGCCTCGATGCGCGGAAGAGCCATGCCAGCTATTTCGGAATCATCGCCGCGCCGGATGGGAATGCCCCGATTATCGAGCGCCCAACTTTCACCACCCACCACCAGCAGCGCGACCGGCGCGCGCTTTACGATAGTGACAACAAGCGTATGCGGCAGATGAATCCCGATACCGACGGTTTTAAAATCGGCTTCCGCTCCGCCGATCGACTTGCGAATCGCGCGGCGGTTGGCGAGCGCGTAGCGGAAGACGTTGCTGCCAATCGGCTCTCCGGGCATATCGGCCTGAAGCAGCTGGGCGGTCGCCGGAGACACGCCGTCGATCTCCACCGATCTCAACGCGAGCGTCGGGCTGGAAAACAGAAACGTCAGGCTGTAAGCGGCAATCAAAACGACAAAGGTCGTCAGAAATATAGCGCGCCAGTTGACGGGACGCGCATTAGGGCGATACCGAGGCGCGTTCGGAATCGCTTTAACGCGTGGGCCGGTGCGGACGGATTTTGGAGAATCCATCCGAATCCGGCCGCCCGTTCTGCCACCGGCTTTTCCTGGGTCGAGCAAATTGCCGTCCCGCAGGAGCGTGGCCGAACTGGACTGGTTTGCGGCGCGAGCGCCTAAAGCGGACACGAGATCGAGATCAGACGAATCCCGAGATCCGCCGCCGCTGACACGCGAGCCTGGCATCGAAGAAGAACGCTTCTCAGAAGATCGTGCCTGGGCGCGCTCGGAGTACGCCAGATTTTGCGCTTTCCACCGGTTGCCGCTGCCGCTGCCGCTGCCGCTTTTAGCTCCGCCGCTGCGTGAAGCGCCGTTCCGCCGAACCGGCTTAGAGGAAAACGGGAAGGGCATCTTCGGCGTTTTCATTTGGAGGCGTTCTCCATCAAAGCGAATTCGATCAGCTTGTCCAACATTACGGGGAATTCGTAGCCGGCGGCCTGCGCGGCGCGAGGCAGCAGGCTGGTGGGAGTCATACCGGGAACGGTATTGGTTTCCAAAATGTAAATCTCGCCTGCGGCATCGACCATCATATCGGTGCGGGAGACGCCTCGGCACCCCAGCAGCAGATGGCAGCGGCCAGCCAGCTCCCTAGCGCGCCGGGCAACGTCTTCCGGCAGACGCGCCGGACAGATCTCCTCGCATGCGCCGGGAGTGTACTTGGCCTCGCGGTCGAATATCCCCTTTGCCGGGATAATCTCCACCAGCGGCAACAATTCCAAAGTCTCTTCATCGTTGCCGAGAACCGCGCCGGTGATTTCCACGCCGGTGATAAATTGCTCGACTAATATCGTGTCGTCAAACTGAAATGCCAGCTCCCGCGCCGCATCGAATTGAGCGGGAGTCGAGCCCTCCGGCAGGACGGTTAAACCATCGGACGAGCCGGACGAATTCGGCTTGACGATCAGCGGCAAAGCCGCCTTGCCGCCACCGGTGCCGTCGCTGTGGAGGGTGAATCCGGCCGCCATCGGGATGCCGTGGGCTTGCATGAACTGCTTGTAGCGGCTCTTGTCCAGCGCCAATGCCGACGCTAAGATTCCGGAGCCGGTATACCGAATGCCGATCGACTCCAAAAAACCCTGAATCGCGCCATCCTCGCCGCCTTTTCCATGCTGCGCGATCAAAGCGATATCGGGTTGAGCCTCCGCGAGACGCAGCAAGGCAGTGGCATCGGCGGAATCGACCATGCTGACGTCGTACTTTTCGAGATCAAGATTTTCGCGGACGACCGATGCGGTCACCAGCGAAATATCGCGCTCGGAACTGCGTCCGCCGGTAATAATAGCTACACTCAGTTTTGGCATAATTGCGTCACGAATCATAGAATAGTGCGGGAGAATGATTTATTCTACATGGGCTTTACCAAGTGCCGCAACTAAATCTTTCAGAACCGCCGCAGTCGCCACTATTCTAAAACAATAGAGCGCTGCACCACTCAGTATTCCCGCTCTTGCGCGGCGTTCAGCCGCTTGCCTCCGGCGCTAAACCATAGCTGGGGAGCGCTCAATTAGGATCTCGGCAGCTCGGCGAACACTGCCCGCGCCCAAGGTGAGAACAACGTCGCCAGGGCGAATCATGCGCTCCAACATAGCCGCGGATTGCTCGACTCCGCCCGAATATCGGACATGCGAGGCATCGCCGCGGGATGCAGCGATCCGCTCCATCAAAAGCTCTGCCGAGACACCCGGCATGGCGAGTTCACGGGCCAGATAAATATCGCTAATCAGCACTTCATCGGCATCGGAGAACGCGCCGGCAAATTCGTCCATCAGGTCCCGCGTCCGGCTGGGCAAATGCGGCTGAAACAAGGCGACGATTCTGCGTCCCGTATACTGCGAGCGGGCAGCGGCGAGCGTCGCCCGCAATTCAGTGGGATGGTGCGCGTAATCGTCGATTATGGTAATCCCGCCCGGCAAGTCGCCCAGAAGCTCGAAGCGGCGCGCGGTTCCGGTAAAAGTCGCCAATCCTTCCGCGATACGCTGAAATGGAATATCCAGAGTCAGGCCAAGCGCCACAACCGAGAGAGCGTTCAAAATGTTGTGGTCGCCGGGGACATGGAGTGTCACCTCGCCCAAACTCCGACCTTGATACGACGCCAAGAACGACCCGCTTCCGGTCGGCTGACCAGTCACTTCACCTCGGGTAATCCCATAGCTGAGCAGCTTTATCCCGGATGCTTCCGCCAGAAGCCGGTCCGAGCCATCCTCCGCGCAGACGATCATCTTGTCGCTGGTCTGCCGGGCGAACTGCCGGAACGCCTCCACGATAGCATCCAAATCGGCATAATAATCCAGATGGTCGGCTTCGATATTCGTGATGATGCTGTGAGTCGGCCTCAGCTCTAAAAATGAGCCGTACGCCTCGCACGCTTCCGCGACGACGATACCGCTGTCGCCGACACGCGTGTTTGACCGCCACGCAGGCACGTCCGAGCCGATCAGCGCAGTCGGATCAAACCCCGAAGATTCCAGCATACGCGCGGCCATGGCGGAGGTCGTCGTCTTGCCATGGGTGCCGCTCACCGCGATGCGAACCGGATACAAGTCCATCACGCGCCCGAGCAGCTCCGCGCGGCCGACGACTTCGATACCTCGCGCCCGCGCCTCGCGCATTTCGGGGTTGTCGTCCTTGATCGCCGCCGAAGCCACGACAAGATCCGGGGCGGCACCGCCCGTCATGGCAAGCCCGGTGGACGAGTGGCCTACCGTCATGCTAACCCCAAGCTCCCGCTCCAGGGAGCGCAGAGTGGGCGAGTCCGCCTGGTCGCTGCCGGTGACACGCACGCCTCGGGTGTTCAGTACGCGCGCCAAGGCGCTCATGCCCGCTCCGCCGATTCCGATCAAGTGGTAGTGCTGCTGATTCATAAAACTATTATGGTGAATGAAATTGTCCGAGCTGCTTTCCAGCAGTTTGCGATACAAGTGCGGCTAACCGCCGCGCGGCATCAGGTTTCGCCAGCGCAAGGGCGCTGCGCCCCATTTGCTGCAGCAGCTGACGGTCAGAAAGCAAAGAAAGCACAACCTGGCTTAGGCTTTCGGCCGTCAATTCGCTTTGCCGGACGATTCTCGCCGCACCGGCAAGCTCCAGCCGCCGGGCGTTGCGCGTCTGCTCGTCGCCTCCGGTCGGCACCAGGGGCACGAAGACGCAGGCTTTCCCTAAAGTGCACGCTTCGGTGACGGTGCCCGCGCCGCTGCGCCCAATAATGAGATCCGACAGCGCGTAGACGTCGCCGATTTCCGCGCCGACAAAACGTGTCACCGCATAGCGATGCTGGAGCGCTTCCGGCAGCGACGCCCGCGTTGCGGACAGCGTCTCAAAGTCCTGCTGATTACCGCATTGATGAATCATGCGGCAATTCTGCAGCAACGCCGGGAGCGCCTCGCCGACAGCGTTGTTCAGCAGCCGTGAACCCTGCGCCCCGCCGGTAACATAGACCGTCGGGAAGTCGCCGCGCTCCAGATGAAAATCGTCGAGCGCCCGGTCGGCACTCCCATGGAAGATAATGCTCCGAACAGGATTGCCGGTCACCTCGGCCTTGCGGCGCTGCGACGGCGAGAGAGCGTCCAGAGTCTCTTCCACGCTTACGGCGATCTTTGAGGCTACGCGAAAATTGATCTTATTGGCAAGCCCGACTTGAACTGTCTGCTCGTGCGCCACGATGGGAATACGCGCCGCAGCAGCGGCCAGAACGCCCGGCACGCTCACATAGCCGCCGGTACTGAGTACGACGTCCGGCCGAAAGCGGCGAACGGACCGAGCCGCTTCGACATACCCAACCGGAACACGCAGCGCGTCGCGCAGGTTCGCGCGGCTAAACAATCCTATCGGCGACCGCGACCGACGCAACTTGCCGGTTTCGATACCGTAGAACGGAATGCCCATGTCTCGGGCGATATCACCCTCCACACCCGCCTTGCTTCCGATGTAGGCAAACTCGACACCGGCTGTCGCCCCATCGCCAAGTTCCTCTTGCAACGCTTGAATCACGGCAATCGCCGGCGTGGTATGCCCCCCGGTGCCGCCGCCGGTAACAAGCACGCGCAGAGGCCGCCCCGACCGATGAGTTGGAATGGTAGCGGCGCTTTCAGAATTGCCGGTCAGCGTTTGCATAGGGATGCCCAGGAGTTAGCGCCGGCGCGAGCCTGGAGAATCAAATGGCGGAGTCGTTCGCGCGGCGCTTCCTGAGCCGCGATTCGCATAGCCGCCGTCATCGCGGTACTCGGGCCTGGAAAGAGTCTGCCCACGGTTCCAGCGCAGCTCGAACTCCCGCTCCCCCACACGCTCGCCGGCGGAGCCAAGCTTGTCCGGGTCGCCGTCGGGATGCTTGGCGATATTGAGCAGAATGCCCACCATCAGCAGCGTAATCACCAGCGACGAGCCGCCGTAGGAAATAAACGGCAGAGGAACGCCGGTCGCCGGGATTGAGGAAGTCACGACGCCGATATTCATAAACGTCTGCAAACCGATAATCAGCGAAAGTCCCGCCGCGAGAAGCGAGCCGTAGGGATCCTTGGTGACCGCCGCGATATGGAATCCACGAGCCACCAGGCAGCCAAGCAAGAGAAGCATCGTCAGCGAAGCGATTAGGCCGCCTTCCTCGCCCAATATGGCAAAGATAAAGTCGGTGTGCGCCTCCGGCAAATACATCTTTTCGCGCCCCTCGCCAATCCCCATGCCGAGCAGTCCGCCGGTGCCGAGCGCGAGCGTGGAGTGGTAAACCTGGTAGCCGTCGCCTTGCTTGTCTTCTTCCGGATGCAGAAAGACCATCAAGCGCTTCAATTGGAACGAGCCGCCCTGCGGCTGAGACGCGGCTGCGCCGGGGATGGATGCGGAACTGTCGGTGTGATGGTGCAGCGACTTAACGGCAAAGAACAAGCCGCCGAGCACGACCAATCCGACCAGAGTAGCGGCCAGGTGGCGAATCTTCATGCCCGCGAAAAACATCGTGCCGATGCCGCTGCCCAAGATCACCAGGCAGGTGCCGAGGTCCGGCTCGATTGCGGTGGTTGCCGCCAGAAGGCCGACGACCAGCAGCGGAGGCAGCGCGCCGTCGCTGAAGCGCGACAGCACTTTGAGCCGCCCGGCGCAAACTCGCGCGACATAAAGAACCACCGCGACTTTGGCGAACTCGGAAGGCTGTATCCGGAAAGCGCCATGGCCCACCCAGCGATGCGCGCCTTTAGCGGCGATGCCGACACCGGGCGCGAACACCATCACGAGCAAAATAAAGCTGGCCGCCACCGCGTAGACTCCGGCGTTGCGCCAGCGCCAGTACGGGAAATACATCGCCCAAGCCAGCACGCCGATACCAACCATTCCCCACATCGCCTGCTGCGCGACATACTTGAACTGGCTCATGTGCCGCTGGAGCAGGTATGCGTACGATGCGTCGAACACCATCAGGATGCCGATACATGTCAGCGTCAGCGCGAGAATCAGCAGCGTGAAGTCGGATTTACGCGGAGTGGATTTAAGTGCGATCATGGCGAATACAACTATAAGAAGCGACGCAGGCGGCAAGCCTAAAGCTTACGATACCTGACTTGTCGACACGCGGGAGATATTATAATCTATCACGCTTTGCCGCCCTGACGCTAAACGAATTGCGCGAGAGACACCGCTCGTTGCGCTAGCTCGCCGCCAGGTCTCGAACCATTGCCTTGAATTGATCGCCACGGTCCTCGAAATCACGAAACTGATCGAACGAGGCGCACGCCGGACTGAGCAGCACAGTGTCGCCCGGTCGCGCCGCGCGGGAGGCTTGCTGGACAGCGTTCTCCAGGTTGTCGACTATTTCGGCGTTCACCGCTCCCGCGGAACGGGCGGCATCGGCTAAAAGTGCGGCGGATTGTCCATACAAAATCAGCTTAGCCACGTCGGGGTCGGCGGCAGCCCGAGCGAACGCGGCAGTGTCACCGCCCTTGTAAACCCCGCCGGCAAGCACAAATTTACGCCCAGCAACCGCAGCCAGGGAGCGTGCGAAAGCGTCGTTGTTGGTGCACATGGAATTGTTGATCCATTGTACGCCGCGAATCGCGGCGACCGGCTCCATACGGTGGACGACGCCACCGAACTCCAATGATGCCGCGCGCGCAACACTGTCGGCGATGCCGAACGCCCGCGCCATTGCCACCGCGGTCATGACATTCTCGCGGTTATGCGCGCCGGGGAGCCTGATATTTCCAAGCCAATCCGGTTCCATCAATTTATCGTAATAAATTATCTCGCCCGCGCCGCGAGTATAGGAGGTGGACGGCTCGGCAATATCGGAGCGCAGAACCGCCGTGTCGCCGGATTGCTGGTTCTCGAAAATGCGCCACTTGGACGCGACATACTCATCCCAGGTTTGGCGGTCGGAATGGTCGATCGAAATGTTAGTCATCGCCGCGACTTTCGGTCGGAACGCTTGAATCCATTCCAGTTGAAACGATGAGATTTCCGCTACGATAACGTCTTCGGGAGTGGCTTCAGCAGCGGCCCGGATAAGCGGCAGGGCGATATCGCCCGCCGCGATATTGCCCGCGACGAAAGTTATCAACCCAGCTTTCCGCATGATCTCGCCAAGCAGGGCTGTCGTGGTGGTTTTGCCGTTCGTCCCGGTAATAGCGAGAATGGGCGCGGCGGAAAGCCGGTAGGCGGCTTCGATTTCTCCCCATATCGGCAGCTCTCGCGTCTGCGCGTCGAGCAGCACCGGAGCAGTGCGACGCACGCCGGGGCTTGTGATAACAAGCTCGGTTTCAGGGCCGACTTTCTCCGACTCCGCTACGGCTTCGATACCGCGCTGCCGGGCGAACGCCAAGGCCTCGGTGAGCTGCGCCGCGGGTTTACCGTCGTGGAGCGTGACAACTGCGCCGCGAGCGGCAAGCACGTCCGCCGCCGCGAGTCCGCTGCGCGCCATGCCGATTATAGCGATGCGTTTGCCGGTAACATCCCACGACATGCCGAAATATGACTCCCCTACCAGCGCCACGGAGACAAGCCCTGCGCGGCAAGCAGGCCCAGCAGAAGCGCGGCGGCTCCGGCGATCCAAAACCGGAACACCACCTGCGTTTCCTTCCAGCCAATTAACTCGAAATGATGGTGTATCGGGGCCATCTTAAAGATACGCTTGCCGCGCGTCTTAAACGACCCGACTTGCAGCATGACGCTGACACCCTCCGCGACAAAGACCAGTCCGAAGATAAACAGCGCGATCTCCTGCTTGCCCAAAATCGCGATTGCCGCCAGGGTAGAGCCGAGCGCCAGCGACCCGGTATCGCCCATGAACACCTTGGCCGGGTTAACGTTGAACACCAAAAAGCCCAGCATCGCGCCCGCCAGCGACCAGCCGAACAGCGCGACGACATTGCCGTAGCCGGGCACCAGCACCGACGACAGCCCCACCAGCGCCAGCACTCCCAGACCTGCCGCCAGACCGTCGAGGCCATCGGTCAGGTTCGTGAAGTTCGAGAAGCCGATCATCATCAGAACGACCAGCAAATAGTACAAGCCCTTGGGAATATCCAGCGCGACGCCATGCCAGACGGCAACGACATTGGTGACGGCAGGGTGGCTTGTAGCGGTGAGATACAGAACGAACAGGGCCGCAATGATAAGCTGTCCGATCAGCTTCTGCCGCGCCTTAAGCCCAAGCGATTTACCGCGCGTCGCCTTTAAGTAATCGTCGAGAAAGCCAAGCCCAAGGTGCAGCACGAAAACGCCGAACACCGCTCCGAGCGGAAACAGCCCGTCGCCCTGCGGCAGATCGCCCAGCAGGGCTAGAACTATGAGAGCGGCAGCGACTCCGAACAAAAACAAAATGCCCCCCATGGTCGGGGTGCCCTGCTTCGCCATGTGGGACTTGGGCGCGTCGGTGTTGATCGATTGGCGCATCTTCAGGCCGGCAAGCCAGTTGATCGTCGGTTTGCCGAGCAGCACGACGACAAGAAAGGCAACTAGCGCCGGGAGGGCGGGATTGATGGCGTTGGGCGGGTCGATCATCTCAGGACCTGAGCACTCCCACGATCCGCTCCATCGCCATCGCCCTGGAGCCTTTCACTAAAATCACGTCGCCGGGCTGAAGATTTAGGCTGCCTAGAGCCCATTCAGCCGCCTGAGCGCTCTCATCGAAGGTGCGGTCGGCGCGAACCATCTGCGCGCTGCTGACCGGGCCGACGGCGTACAGCTCGGATAAGTGCAATAGCTCGGCATGGGCGACCACTTCGGCATGCATTTCCGGAGCGAAATCGCCCAGCTCGCGCATGTCGCCTAAAAAGGCAAGCCGCCGCCCGCTCTCCGACGGAAAGCTCGCCAATGTATCCAGCGCGCTGCGCATGGAGGTCGGCGCGGCGTTGTAGCAATCGCTCAGGATGGTCGCCCCGACAGGCGTTTTAATCACTTCCATCCGCATGCCGACGTTTTGATAATTCCCCAGCGCCTCGCAGGCGGATTCCAGCGGCACGCCCAGCGAGACCGCCACCAAAATCGCCGCCAGAGCGTTGGAAATGTCATGGCGCGACGGCGACGGCACGCGGAGCGCAACGCTTCGGCCGTCGCCTTGCACCACGACGTCCCACACTTCGCCGGTAGAATCGAGACGCGCTTCCGTCGCCCGCAGGTCAGCGCCTTCGGAGAAGCCGTATGTGGCGGCGCGGCAGTGCTTCGCCTTTTGCTGCAAGCGCGGCAGGTAGGGATCGTCCGCGTTCAGAACGGCCAATCCAAGCGGCGGCAAAGCTTCGATTAGCTCTCCCTTGGCATCGGCGATGGCATCCATGGAGCCCAGCAGCTCGATATGGTTTTCGCCGATGCGGGAGATGACGGCGATAGTCGGCTCGGCAATTTTGGCGAGATACTCAATCTGCCCTGCCCCGCGCATTCCCATCTCCACCACGGCGGCTTTGTGGGTATCGTCGAGCCGCAGCAAGAGCTGAGGCACGCCGATTTCGTTGTTCTCGTTCTTTTCGGTTTTCAGAATCGGGCCAAGCGGCGATAGCGCGGCGGCGAGCATCTCCTTGGTGGTCGTCTTGCCGACGCTGCCGGTAACGCCGATGACGGGAACAGTAAACTTGCGACGCCAAGCGCGGGCGATTTCGCCGTAGGCGACGAGCGTATCGGCAACACCGATAGCCAGCACGGTTTCGTGCCGCGTCGCTAGGAAATTCTCGCTGCTGATGATCGTCGCCGCCGCGCCTTTGTCGAGCGCTACGTCGAGATAATCCTCGCCGTTGAAGTTCTCGCCTTTGAGGGCGACGAAGAGATCACTGGGGGTTAGCGAGCGCGTGTCGGTACTGACTCCACTCAGAATAATCTCTCCTGCCCGCTCGAGCATCCCCGGACTTCCGGCAATTTGGACTGGACCGGCGCTGATTGCCGCAATCGCTTCAGCCAAGCTCATTCGCATTCGGCGAGTACCTCGGCGGCGACGATCCGGTCGTCGAACGGCAGCACCTGATCGCCGACCAACTGGTAGGTCTCATGCCCTTTGCCGGCAATCACGACAATGTCCCCCGGCCTGGCTTCCTCGCAAATGGCAGCGCGAATCGCCGCTCTCCGGTCGGCGTCCACAATTACTTTCGGGTTCCCAGCGCCTCCGTCAATGCCGGCGAGTATGTCGGCGATGATAGCGTCAGGCTGTTCTTTTCGCGGGTTGTCGCTGGTCACCACGACCCGGTCGGCTAAATCGACCGCGATGCGTCCCATAATCGGGCGCTTTTTGGTGTCCCGGTTGCCGCCGCAGCCGAAAACGGCGACCACTCGCGACGGCTTCAGCGCCCGAGCGCTGCGCAGAACGTTGTCGAGACCATCCGGCGTATGGGCGTAATCCACCAAAACGGCGAAGCCCTTGTCGCCGGTTCTCACCGGTTCAAACCGGCCCGGCACCGAGACCATCATCGCTAGCCCCTGCTGTATCACCGCCGGGTCGATCTCGCGCCGCCGCGCCACTCCGATAGCCGCAAGCGCGTTGTAGACGTTGAACAAGCCGCCGATACTCAGCGAAACCGAGTAGGCACGCTGGCGCGGCGTGCGCTCATAGGCGTGGAACCGGGTGCCGGTGGGGAGCGCGTCGATAGCCTGCGCCATCAGATCGGCGGATTCGGCATTTACCGCGTAGGTCAGCACGTCCCCGCCCGCCGCGCGAGCGGCATCGGCGTAGAACGCGCCGTATTCGTCGTCGCAGTTGATAACGGCGTCGTAGCCGGACTTGGCGAAGCCGACGCGCACGTACTCCGAAAACAGCCGCGCCTTTGAGTCGCGGTACTCTTCCATCGAGCCATGGTAATCGAGATGGTCTTGGGTCAGGTTCGTGAACACGCCGGTATTAAAGGCGCAGCAGGCGGTCCGCTCCTGGTCGATGGCGATGGAGGTGACTTCCATCACGACTGTATCCACACCCTGCTCGACAAACTCGGCGAAGAGCGCCTGCAAGTCGAGCGATTCCGGGGTGGTGGAAACGCTCCAGTGCGTTTCCACCGGAACCCCGTCGATCTGCACGCCGACCGTACCCACGACACCTATTTTGCGTCCCGCCGCGCGCAGAATGCCGGCGATCATATAGGTAGTGGTCGTTTTACCGTTGGTGCCGGTGACGCCGATCAAGTCGAATTTTTGCGAAGGCTGGCCGTAGAATTCGGCGGCGATATACGGCATCGCGCTCCGGGTATTTTGCGCGGCAGCCACGGCGACATGCGCAGGAAGAGTGGCTGCAGCCTCGGAAGCGGCGTAAGCGCTGTCCACCAGCAAGGCGGATGCGCCCTGCGCTATCGCGCGCTCGATATAATCGTGCCCATCCGTGTTCTGGCCGCGCAGGGCTATGAACAAGCCGCCGGGCTGAACCAAGCGGGAATCATAGGCGATGCTTGTGACCGAGGCCTTTGACTGCCCGCCGTGCAGATGCGCGTCCTGCTCCGGCGGGCACGCGGCGATAAGTTGTTCCAGTAAACAGGTTGGCATAGCGAGTTTCCCGCCGGTATGCAAATCGGCGGCGATTGATTTACGCGCAGCGCGAAGCGAACTTCAGCGATGCCGCTCCACTAATTCGAGCTGGCGACGTGATGACGGTGGTGGTGGTGACGAACCAGTTGCGCCGTCGCCGTGCCGTCGCTAGAAGCTGATGCCGAGGCATTAGGAGCATTGATCGCGGAAACGTCGATCGCTTGACCGTCGTCGCCGTCGTTGACCGGCAGCGGCGAAGCGTTCGGCATCTGCTTGCCGGCATCGGTGTTGCGGGCTGAGTAATCCACCATCTGCAAATTGTCCGGCGGCACTTTGAGGTACTGCAAGCTCTGCTGCAAAATGTCATGTACGACCGGCGCGGCGACTACCGCGCCCCAGTGCACGCCGACCGGCTTGAAAATCGAGCAAAGCACAACCAGCTTCGGATGCGTAATGGGCGCGATGCCGCAGAACGAGCCGACATACTGATCTCCGTAATGCCCATGCTCGGCCACCTGCGCGGAGCCTGTCTTGCCGCCGACGTTGTACCCTGCGATTTGGGCTGGCTTGCCGGTGCCTTTTAATACCACGGACTGCAGCATCGACAGCATCGCCCGCGAGACTTGCGGGCTGATCGTCTGCACCGGCGCGCCGCTGTAGCCGCTGTTCATCACGACATGCGGATGCACCAGGACGCCGTTATTGGCGATGGTGGCATACACGCTGGTCACTTGAAGCGGGGTCATTGAGATACCCTGCCCAAAAGCGATATTAGCCAGCTGGATTTTGGACCAGGGCTTCTCATCTGGGCTGAGAAGATGGGAAAACTGCTCGCCCGGCAATCCCGTGTCAGGCCTCGCCAGCAAGCCGTACTTTTTCTCGTAATCATACAAGTTGCTCGCGCCGAACCGCAACGCATACTGCGCCGCGCCGATATTGCACGAGTTCTCCAGCACTTCCCGCATCGTCTCGTCGCCGTGCACGCCGTACAAAGGCGGATCTTTAGCGCAGTGGATCGTGTACTTGCCGACCGCCATCGCGCCGTTGCAGAACACATGATCGTACATGTGCTGAATGCCGTCGCGGTCGAGCACCGCCGAAAGCGTCAGCGTCTTCAAGGTCGAGCCGGGTTCGTAGAGGTCAGTCACCGCCGGGTTGTGCCACTCGGTATTGTCGGTGCCTTTGATACTGTTCGGGTTGAACGTGGGTAGGCTGGCGAGCGCCAAAATCTCGCCGTTGGAAGGGTCGATCACCACGACGGTTCCCAGCGCGGCATGATGCTCGTTATAGGACTTCGCCAGCGCTTCCTGGGCGATATGCTGGATATTGCTGTCGATGGTCAGGCGGACGTCTTGACCGGAGACGGCGTTCTCGTGCTCGGTTTCGGTGCCGGGAATGCTGCGCCCCTGAGCGTCGGTTTCCGAAG
This sequence comes from uncultured Armatimonadales bacterium, assembly GCA_964235675.1. Lineage (GTDB taxonomy): Bacteria > Armatimonadota > Armatimonadia > Armatimonadales > Capsulimonadaceae > CAXSEA01. Next base: position 26,435 of record CAXSEA010000003.1, read on the forward strand.
TCAAGATACCGTCGCGCCCGGCGAGCACGGCGTTCATCGACTTCTCGATGCCGTATTTGCCGACAATGCCGGCGGTGCTCTGCACACCGGCCATGCCGGAGTTGACGAATCCGACCACCTGCGCGGCCAAGTCGCCGTTGGGATATGTTCTGACCTGACGCGTCGTAATGTTGAGCCCAGCCAGCTGAACCGGCATCTTGGGAGAGCCGACATGCGCGCGCTTTTCGGTTTTCAACTCATTGTTAAAAGCCTGCACCTGATCGTAGGCAATGCCTTTTGCGAGAATCAAAAATTTGAGAGGCTCTCCGGCAGCCGTTTTCTTTGCCTGGGCGGCGACAATAGCCTGCTGCCCGGCAACGGCGTCGAACTGGGGAGCGACATGCGCCAGCATCTGGGCTGTGGCTTGCGGGTCGACAATCGCGGTCGGGTCGGCGATTACATCACCGACAGTGACGTTGACGGCCAGCGGCACGCCGTTACGGTCGAGAATGCTGCCGCGCTGGGCAGGCAGCAAAAACGTGTGCAAGCGAATACGCGCGGCTTCTTGCAAATAATAGTGGTGGCGGACGATTTGCAGATAAACAAGCCGTCCGGCGAGCAGCAGATAGCCGATGGCGAGCAGAGCGAACCCGAACCGCACGCGCTGATGGATAATGGCCCGGTGCGGTGGAACACGCGGCGTTTCACGGCGCGAGCGGGATGCAGGACGCGGGCGGGTTCGTGGCGCGGCGGCGAGGGAGTGGCCAGGAAGTACACGGCTCATGGGCGGCTCGACCTTCTTCCCGTTACGAAGGCAAGCGCGACGCATCCGTCCCGTCGCCGGGGCTGCGCCGCGCTTGCCGTCGTGTTTCGCTGAGAGCAAACTAATACCGACATAAACAACTTCTTACAAGTGCCGAGCCGATGCGAATCAAATTCCGCCTAGCGCGCCGACGCGACTTGCGACACGGCTGCCGCATCCTGGCCGCTTGCGGTCAGTGTGACGTAATGCGCGTTGTCGCTCATAACCATTCCTTGCTGCGCCGCCAGTGTTTGGATGCGGGCGGCGCTGGAGAGAACGGTCAACTGCTGCACGTAGACTTCGTGCTGCGCTTGCGCCGCATTCAACTGCTGCTGCAGCAAAGTAATCTGATGGCTTTGGGCCGCGACTCCGGCGTAGGCCGCGAGGTAGGTAACGCCGCAAGCGCAAAAAGTTGCGACGACGCCGAGCACAGTCAGCATCGTCTTCATCTCGCCGCGAACCTTCAACTGCCGCTTGGCCTTTACGGACGCTTTGTTTCGCTTGCGCTGGCCTTCGTCCGCCTGCGCCCACGCAGGCTGCTGCAAAACCAGGTTCGGCCTCTGCCGCGTCGAGGCGCCAATAGTGCGAAGAGCATGCGACGGAGCGGTGTTCCGAGCCGTGCCGCCGCCCTGGGGAGCGGGTGAAGCCTGCAATCGAGAAGTCAACATTTGATGAATCCTTGGGGAAGAATAATTCAGTATAAAGTAGGTTGCGGCAAAGAACGCATGCCTGGTAAAAAAGTTTTAATAAATGGTAAAAAATGTTTATAACTCTGGCTAAAGCTTTGCAGCGACCCGTAATTTCGCGCTGCGTGCTCTCGGATTATTCGATACCTCCTCTCCGGATGGCTCAACCGGCTTTTTCGTGATTATTTCCAAATCGCGAGTATTCTCGGTATCTCGGCACGTGCAAATCGGCTGCGCCGGCGGACAAACGCAACGTGCTTGCCCAGCGTGCTTCTGGAACGCCCGCTTTACGATACGGTCCTCGCCGCTGTGGTAGGACAGCACGGCGATCCGCGCTCCCGATGCCGGCTTCAACGCTTTGATCGCTTGCTCCAAACCCGATTCAAGAACGCGGTACTCGTCGTTGACCGCAATCCGCAGAGCCTGGAATACACGGGTCGCCGGATGTATCCCGCTCGCTTTGCGCGCCCCTGCCGGAACGGCGCGGTTGATCGAATTGACCAGTTGCCCGACGGTCGTGATCGGCGCGTCTTCGCGGTCGCGAACGACAAACTCCGCAATGCGAGCCGCCCATTTTTCATCGGCGTAATCCCGGAAGATGCGCGTCAGCTCGTTCTTGTCGTATGTCGCCAATACGCCGGCAGCCGTGCCTGCATCGCTTGTTTCTTCGGCGGCGTTCATCCGCATGTCGAGCGGCATCAAGGGGTCTTTGAAAGAGAACCCCCGGCGCGCATCGTCAAGCTGATGTGACGATACTCCCAAATCGAACAATACGCCGTCTACGCTGCTGACGCCGGAATCGGCGAGAACTTGGCTCAAAGAGTCGAAACGGGCCTGCACCGCAATAAAGCGAGCCACGCCTGAGCCTTCTTCGGCTCCAAGCGCGGCTGTCGCGGCCTCGATTGCTTCGGCGTCCTGATCGATCCCGATCAAAAGACCGTCTCCACCCAACCTGCTTCTCAGCAGACGAGAATGCCCGCCGCCGCCCAGAGTCGCGTCCACCAAAGTCTGCCCCGGACGCGGGTTCAGAAACTCGATGATCTCGCCGGCCATCACAGGGACGTGGTAGCGGGCATCATTGGCCGCGATATCATCTCTCTGCGGGCTGAAATCCATAAAGGCCGGCATCGATGCTGTCGTTGCGAGACGCGATTAAGCGCCGTCGCAGCACTCACAATCCGAAAACGTATAGAAAAGCAAACTTACGGGAAAGTTAATCTCTATATTAACCTAAGTTGATGCTGAAGTCAAGAAAACACTTGTTTGATAGCAAATAATATATTAATGCTAAACTGACTGATAAATGAAATTATCCGGACGGGGCAATGCTCGACGGCTTAATGACCAAGCATTGCTTCGTCCGGATATAAACGGCTTCTTCATAACCAAGGCCGTGTACGCTATCGCGGCGTTTAGACCAGTGGGGAATTATGGCGCATCGTTGTTGGCGTGCGTATCGCCGCGACCGCTCGCCTTTTCGGCTTGCTCAAGCTCGCGGCGGCGCTGACGCATAATCACGATGGGCTGCTGATCGACGCATAAGGAGCGCGACTGCAACCCTGCTGCTTTAGCCGCGGCGACCAGCTTAGGCGTCAGGTTCAACTCCAAAAAATCGGCGTACTGCTCGTTGTAGTCAATGGGCCGGACTTGAACGTGCCAGATGCCGCTCAACTGCCGCGCGCCGTCGGGATACCACGACACCGTCGGCCCAGGACCGGTTTGCCACTCGATCATCACCTTCTTCGCGCCGTTGGTGGCCCAGCGGGCGACATCCGCGCGGAAGGGTTCCATATCAAATTCAGGATCGTGAAAAGGTCCGTGTGCCATAAATATTCTTTAGTTGAGACGCCGAAATGAGAATTAAAAGTCGCCGTCAAGCGCGGCCGCTGATTTGCGGCATTATAGCATAAGCGCTTCAAGGCTGAAAACAAGCGCGGTAATTAACCGTCGCCGCCGCCTGCCTTAATTTTGAGAACCATTTGGTATAGCTCGCGGCGAGGAATATCCAGCTCCACCGCCAGTTGACGAATCAATTCCTTGCCGCGCAGAGCGGCAGCGCCGGTCTGCTCGGGTGAGCTTGGCGCAAGCTCTTGTTCCGAGTCGTTGCCTTCGATATCGCGCAACACTTCCAGCTGCCGCACCGATTCTCCATCAGGCAAGCCGGCCACGACAATCACGCACTCGCCGCGCGGCGGGTCCGCCGCGCACGAGGCCGCCAATTCCGACACGCTGCCACGCCGAAACTCCTCGAATTTTTTTGTCAATTCACGGGCCAGACAAGCCGCCCGCTCGCTGCCGAACACGGTCGCGACTTCGCCCAGCGTCTCGGCGGCGCGCTGCGGGGCTTCGTAGAAGACAATCGTTCTCTCCTCGGTGCGCATGGCGTTCAATTTTTGCATCCGGGAGCTGCGAGTCCTCGGTAAAAATCCCTCGAATACGAACCGGGCGCACGGCAAGCCGGACGCAACCAGGGCGGCGACAAACGCTACGGGGCCTGGAATTGAAACCACAGCCACACCCGCCGCGATACTGGCCGTCACCAGATCGACTCCGGGATCGGAGATTCCCGGAGTTCCGGCGTCGGTCACCAGCGCCACCGACTCACCGCCCTCCGCCATGCGTCGCACCAGAGCAGCCGTCGCCACGGGGCCGCTATGCTCGTGATATGAAACCATCGGAGTTTTGATTTCGAAGTGCGAGGTCAGCTTCCGCGTGACGCGGGTATCTTCCGCCGCAATAACATTGACGGAGCGCAATGTATCCAGCGCGCGTTGAGATAGATCGCCAAGATTGCCGATGGGAGTCGCAACGAGATAAAGCATGCCAATAAGCTAAAAAGCCGCTGAAGCGCGGCAAACGCGCCTCAGCGGCTAAACCGGCCCGGATTGAAAAGAAGCCATGACGGCTACTCGGACGGCGTCGTGGTTCGGTCGCTGATATCGAGCATGCGTCGACCTTCCGCCACGCTGGAGCAGATAAGCTCGTAAACGGACATCACTTCTTCGTGAGCGCTCGGCCCGGAGACCGCGAAGATCTCAATACGCGGCGACTCGTTTTCACCCGAGTGGTAGGCATCGATGCCGTACTCCTCGCCTCCGGCAACCGAGCGCCGTATCTCGAGCAAAGCAATTTCATCCAGATTTACCAACCGACTGCTTGTTTTTAACCACATAGCTCAATTGTATCGTTTCCGCTGAATCGGGGTTTCAGACGATCCTAGTATGCCCCGCGACAGCGCATTACGCACGTGACCGTGGAAAGCAGCAGCCAAATATCCATCAGCAGCGATCCATGGTCGATATAGAACATGTCCATGAGAACACGCTCTTCGTAGGTAACGTCGCTGCGGCCGCAAACCTGCCACACCCCGGTTAAGCCCGGCTGCACGCGCAGAAGCTTGTCGCCGTAGGAACCGTACTTCTCCAGTTCCTTCGGTACGATGGGACGAGGACCGACCAGGCTCATTGTTCCATCCAATACATTGAAGAGCTGCGGAAGCTCGTCCAGGCTGGCGCGTCGCAAGAACTTGCCGATGGGAGTGATACGCGGATCGTCCTTGATCTTGTATTCAGCCAGATGCAGCTTCTGCAGAACGTCGCTTTGGCGCAGCTGCATTTCGGCATCAGGCACCATTGTACGAAATTTCCAGCAGCTGAAATGCTTTCCATCCAAGCCCAAACGCGCCTGCCGGAATAAAATCGGCCCACGGCTGGTCAGACAAACCATCAGAGCCACCAAGAGCAGCACCGGCGAAAACACGATGATTAGCGCCATTGCGCCGAAAATATCGAGTATGCGCTTACCGGTGATGCGCGGGGCAGCGTAGTGCGCGGGGACGAGCGCGGGCATGCTGGCGAGATGGTACTCCGCGATTTTTCCGGCTCCGGCGGTCGGCGGGGCAGCCATATAGCTGGCGACATCCTGGCGCAACGACCTGAGCGCGCGTCCCTGGCCCAGGTGCTTGGCGCGGGTGGAGCCGACGCTGTAGCGGAAGCGGGAGATGGTTCGGGAAGCGTTCGTGATGACTCGCAGACGGGGCCTGCGCCTTACCTGCAGCCGCTCCGCGCGCCGCTGTCGCTCCGGTATCTCCGATTGGGGAACCGCATGCGACTGAAGCGTCAAAGGAGCCGCTGAATTGCCTTCGCTGTTGGACATAACTGCTGGAATCAACCTTGATTAAAACTTAGGCTGCCATATTGAAGCGAACGGGCCAACAAAAAAGTTCGCTGTACGGCCATCTCTTTAGCAGTAAGGGTAGTGAGAGATGCCTAATGGAAGCCGGCGCAGAGAGTTCGAGCTACACCGCCAAGACCACGGCTAGAGATAACGATCATCCATTGACCCTATCACAAAGAATGCCGCGTGTCGAGAAAGCGCAGATCATGCTAGTACATTAACTGTGCCAACAATGCAATCCGAAAGCGGATAGAACAGTTTACCGCTGATTATCTATTCCGCAGCCTGCCAACTGGCAATTTATTGATTGTTCTGGTACAAAGATAGAAGCCCGAGACACTTTCTTCCTCTTAGTATAAGACCTATGAAGCTCTTTTTCAATCGTAATCGTTCCAACCGACGCGCCGGCTGTGCGCTTGCCGCTTTCGGACTGACGCTGCTGATTGCCGGTTCCACGCAAGCGGCCCCCGCGGATATCGTGCCGCGAGGCAGCTCGCTGCTGGACGCGTTCGCGACGCTCTCCAAAACCGATAACGCGCCGCTCGGCAGCCAGTATACGCCGTTCGATTTCCTCACTCAACGCCTTTGGACGCGCGCGGAGCTGGCCGAAATTTTCGCTCACAACGCTGTGCTGCAGCAATCCTCAACCGGACAAGCGATGCTCGACGCGGCAGCGAAGCGTCCAGAATTCGCCGGCGCGGTTCGCGCTATTCTCGCGCAGCTGCAGCCGGAGCTCAAGCTCGATGGCTACTCCGCCAAGGCGCTCGCCGATGGACTTCCCGACGGCGCAATCTCCTATGACGTGCTTGGCGAGCTGGAAGGCCGCAACGATACGCACGGCAGCGGCAGCAGCAAAGACGGCACGCATTCCGGCGTGTACGGCGTCTACCGAGGCACGGCGCAAGGCAATCTCAGCTCTTCGGCGCGCTACGCGGTTTCCGTTTCCAACTGGCCGGAAGACTACCGGCGCTTGTTTTACAACGACAACGGCAACAACGATCAATCGGCGCTTCAGGAGGCCTATATCGAGCTGGCGGGCCGCAACGGATTCCGCTTCGATATCGGGCGCATGTACGACAACTGGGGTCCCGGCCAGCGCGGCGGCGACATGCTCAGCGACAATTCGCCCGCATTTGACCAGCTGCAGGTGACGTTTCCGTTCAGCCTGGGACGGCGACTCGGGCGTAATTACTCCTACGAGCAGATGGCGACCACATTCCAGGAGGACGGCAGCGCCCGCTATCTTGAGGCGCGTCGCGTCGGATACCAGTTTAGCAACCATTGGCAGTTCAGCGCGGGAGACGCGTTCAAGACCTCTTACTCCGGCTTCCTCGCGTACACTCCGCTGCCGTTCCACATAGGGCAGGATTTCAGCATCAAGGCCTTCGGCGACAACTCCCACCAGGAGCAAAACAACCAGCAGGTCGATACCACGTTGACATTTAGCCCTTCGACCACGGCGCGGGTCTACGGCCAGTTTTTTATCGACGATATCCGCGACCCGATCAACCTCAATATCACACAATCCGCCGCGGAAGAGAAGAACGGTTTTATCGAGCGGAAGATCGCCTACTTAGTCGGCGCGCATGACGAAGTCGGCCACGGGACGGGCCTCAGCGCCGAGTACAGCACCGCCGACCCGTTTACCTACTCGTACCGCAACAACGACGGCATCTGGCAGCACGGCAACAAGGACTGGATCGGCTTTCCCGAAGGACCGAATTTCAAGCAGTTCTACGCCCGGATCGATCAGCGCTTAGGCAAGCCGCTGACACTTGGCCTGGAGTACCGCGACAGATGGCGCTGGCACGACAATTTTCCGGCACCTGAATCGCGCACTCTGCAAGCGGACGGCAACTACGCCCTCGGCAACGCCAACTCGGTTGGGCTGGTCTACACGTACTATCGGCAGAACGCGTTCCCGTTCAATCCCGCCACATTCGTCGGCGGCCCATACGCGTCGCCCAGCGAAGGCGATTACGGACGCCGCGTGCGAGTGAGCGAAATCCAATTCGGCTTCTCGCATCTTTTCTAAAGACGCCGGACAATCAAAGACACTCTTTCACGATGTCGTCGGCTCCAGGGTACATCGGAATGTAGCGGCTCTTATAAGTTTGCCAGTTGCGCCCGCGCTTCTTCATCGTTACGTATAAATCTTTATGTAACGCGGATGCGACGTGCATCACAAAGGTGTCGTAGCAGATCACCCCGTGGACGTTCGGCTGTGCGAAAAGGCGATAAAGATCCAGGGCGCTCAGTTTGCCGCGTAGATCGAGATCGACGATCGGCGGGGCGTTGGGTCGCGTTATCTTCTCGCGCTCCGTACCCGTGTAGATGAGCCGGTATCCTTCGGCTTTCAAGCGTTTTCCCTGCTCACGGATAATCGGCTCGCGCAGCTTCGCCTCAAGATAAGCCGAACTGACGAAATCGTTGTACGCTAGATAGCCGCGCGCGCTGGGATAAGCCTGCGCGTCTTCCCGCAGCAATTTTTCCCAGCCTTCCTCACCCCTCGTTTCAGCCGGCACGAACGGCTTGTATAAACCGTCGCGCCCGTCCGGCAGCGGCGGCAGATCGATCGCTAAACGCTCCAGGGCCGAGTAAACCGCGCGCGCGAGTCCCACGCAAATCGGACCGGGATACTCAACCAGGTGGTAATTCACCCCGACGAAGAAATTGCCGTTTGGGAACAGCTCGGTAATCGAATGAGCGAGATCGTTTTTTGTGATAATAACCGCGCCATGCACTTCCGCGTATTCTTCCGGCTGAACGAGCTTTAGACCTTGCGCCAGGAAATACGGCGCGAGTATCGGGCCGGTGGCGATTTCCACATCATAGCCATGGCGCTGCCAGAGCGATATAAGCGGCTGGTGAAACAACTGATCGCCAAGGTGAACGTACTGCGCGTCGGCGAAGTAAAAGACGAAGCGCCGTTTGAAAGCGAAATCGCCGACACTGCCGCTGAGGAGTCCGGGGCCGGTTTGCCGGTTGCCGAGCGGCGTGGCGAACCGGGTGAGCAGCGTGTTGTGCACTTTCCGCGCGTAGTAACTCAACATTGCTTAGAGATTCCGCTCCTCAAACTCGCTTAGCAGAGCTTGCGCGGTGAGATCGGCGGTCCGGTTCCAGTCGAACTGCGCCGCTCGCAGCAGCGACTTCTCGCGCATTGACCGTATCAAATCCGGCTCCTGGCTTAAACGCACGATCAGTTCCGAAAGCTGCCGCGGCTGTGTGGGATCGAAATAAAGCGCGGCGTCGCCGCAGACTTCCGGCAACGACGCCGCGTTCGACGACAGCACTGGCACGCCGCAAGCCATCGCCTCCAGCGCCGGAAGCCCAAACCCTTCGTACAAAGACGGCGCGACATAGGCAGTGGCGTGCGCCATCCACTGCTCCAGGGCGTCGTCGCTCACGCGCCCGGTAAAGGCGACCCGCTCGCCCAGACGCGCGGCGTAAGCGGCGGAGAGATCGTCTTTTGTCGCCAGTGCCTCCCGCTCGCCGACTACCACCAGCGTATACGGCACCTGCGCGGCCACTTGCTCGAAGGCTTTCAGCAGCGTGATAAGGTTTTTATGCGGCTTGACTATTCCGACGAACAGCAAATACGGATTCGCCGGCGGCGCAGGCTCGCGCGGGACAACCGTGCGCCATATGTCGCCGGCAGCCAGCGGCGTCACTTGAACGCGGTCGGGGGCAATCCTCGACAGCCGCTCTATTTCCGTTTTCGTAAACTCGGAAACGGCAAGGATATTCGAGCCGCGCGCTTTGATCGCGGCCATCATCAGCCGGACGTACCAGTAGTGGTGCAACCCGCCGGAGAGGTCCGGACGCGCCATCGGCATGATGTCATGCACGGTCACCAAAAGTTTGCCGCGATAGAGCAGCGGGATATTGAAGTGAGTCGCCCAGAAAAACGCGAGACCGTCCGGAATTGCGCGCGGCAGAGTAAGCTGCTCGCGCGACGATAGCGGGCGCACGTTGCATTCCACGACCCTACAGTTGGCTGCGCCGCGAAAATGCGGCTCGATCCGCGCTTCTTTGCCTAGCAGCAGGAACTCGAGAGATTCACAACGCGCGGCGACGCGCGGGACGACGTTGCGCAAATAGGTGCCGATACCGGAATCGTCGATCTTGCGCATATCGACCATGATGCGCCGAGGTTCGGAAAACTTTGCCATGTGCTAACCGCCACTCCGTTTTTGGCGGAGCAGTGACGCGGCTTTGCGGGGCACGTTGAACGCCGCCCGCGCGCCGGCGACTGCAAGGCGGATCGCCGAAGAGTAGCCGGCCAGTTCCAAATAGTGGTCCTGGCTTTGATAATACACGGCTTTATGGCGAGGATTGCCGATGCCGCTTTGCCCGAGCTTATGCACCACGGTAAACTGCGGCGCGCGCGCGACGGCAAGGCCGCGCAACCGGTACCGGCGGCAAAGATCGACGTCCTCATAGTACATAAACAGCGATTCGTCGAAGCCACCCAGCGCCTCGTATTCAGCGCGGCGCGCGAGAAAGGCGACGCCCGATATCCAGTCCGGCTCAAGATCGCCCGGACCGCTGACCGTAGTTTGCCGCGTCAAAAGCGTTCGAGGAGTGGGAAAAACGCCATGGGTCGCCGGCTGAAGATCGCCGGTCTCGGCAAGTATCACTGACGGCGCGACTAATCCGACGGCCGGCCGGCTGTTCAAAATGTCCCGCAGCCCTGCGATGCAGCCCGGATTCGCCACCGCGTCGCTGTTCAATAAAAACAAATACTCGCCGCCCGCAAAGCGCGCGCCCAAATTGTTGCCGCCGCCAAAACCGAAATTTCGCTCGGATTCCACCACTTCGACACGCTCTGCTTGAGCGGAAAACTCTCGATTGATTGTTTCGGCGCTACGATCGCTCGATGCGTTGTCTACGACGATTACCCGACGCACCTCCGGTTCCATAAGAACCGAACGCACCGACTCAATAGTCAACTGCGGAGTTTTATAGTTGACGATAATCACATCGACATCGGCTGCATTGCCGGAGCCGGTGATCGTTTGCTGGGGTTCGGTGAGCATGAGCGAGCGTGAGGCATATCGTTTGTGAAAGCGAGATGCCGGAATTACTCATTATACCTAGCCGCGTGGGTGGAGCAGCTTTGCGATCTTGGGTCGCGCCGTGTAGTCGAGCGCATTGCGCAAGGCGAGAGCAAAATGCCGAGCAGCGCCGGAGATTCGGAGGCGTTTGGCATCGTCTCGCGCCCAGTAAAGATGAGTTAAGACCGTCTGGCTGCGCTGAAACAGGGACGATTGTACGGGAGTCATCGCGCTCTGCTCGCTGATATCGCGCGCGGCCCGGTATGTTTCCCGGCGCATCCGCCACTCGTCGCCAGACATGTTGCCGCCGTGCCTCCTGTATCGATACAGAACCACGGGGATATAGCCGAATGGCTTATGCAAGCTCATGCGCACCCACTGATGCCAATCTTCCAAGCTCCTGAGACTTTCTTTGAAGCCGCCCGCCCGCAGAAAGTCCGCACGCCGCAGCAGCATCGCGCCGGACGAGGGCACGTAGTTGCGAAGGCTTAACATCTCGAACTCGGTGGCGCATTCCGGAGTGATTGCGAGTCGGCGGGAATGATCTTCGCTCACGCGCATTCGGGCGGAGCACCAGCTTTGTAGCTCGCCCACCCGGATGCTCCGGTCATCTTGATCGATATACTCGCCTAGGGCGTATACCCCGCCCCATTCGGGATGTTTGTTTAATTCGGAGAGCAGCGATTCCAGCGTATTCGGCAGCCAAATATCGTCGGCATCCAAAAAGATTAAATAAGGAATTTCCGCGTCGGACGCCGCCGCGCCGCTGTTGCGCGCGTTCGACAATCCGCCGTTTTCCTGATGCAGCACTCTGACGCGCGTGTCATTGTCGGCGAGCGCGTCGGCAAGCTCGGGGGTCGCATCGGAAGAGCCGTC
>CAXSEA010000004.1:0-35877 GCA_964235675.1 uncultured Armatimonadales bacterium
AAGAGGCTGATCGAGCGATTGCATCTTCGCCTTGGGCTTGCGGCGGAGATCGTCGACAAAGAGGTTCGACATGATCTTGTAGAGCCAGTTGTCGAACGGCCAATCGCGCCGATAATTGCCGAAAAACCGAAACGCTCGAACGAATGCGTCCTGCGTAAGATCTTCCGCATCGGCATGGTTGCCGGTCATGCGATAAGCGATGTTGTAAGCCTGCTTATGATGGCGGCGGACGAGCCGGTCAAAATCAAGCTTAATCGCCGCTTTGGATTCTTCGGCGGTCAGACCGGTTTCCGGAGAGATTGCCGCTGGGGTTGTGAGCGCGTATGCCATATGAGTCCTTGCACTTCAATACGCTATGCGCCGGTAGGAAGTTCCAACCTAGGCAACCTGCCGCGGAACATTCTAGCTTCGCGAGAAATATTTATTTCTATAGGACGAGTCGAGCAAGGAAATTGTTCGGCTATTTTCGGTTTCGGGGTCGCTCTCAGTTGGTAAGTCCGCCTCCTCGCTTTGAGCGGAGGCGATTTCGCGCTTGAGAAGCTCGATGGATTGCTCCAAACGGGATTTTGGCGAATCCGTGGCGAGAAGCAGCTGCTTCTCGGAGAGATCGATTTGCAGCACGGCCGCGATGGCGTAGCTGAGAAAGGCGGCGTCCTGCGGCATTTGCAGGGTGGTGAAAGCGGAATGGCGATACAAAATTCCGATGTACTCGCGGAACAGCTCGGCAGCCATATCGAATAGTGGCTGGAGATCAAGAGCGTCATCGGTGGTATCCCAAACGGGACGCACGCTAGCGGTCAGGTAAGGTTGGTCGTGGTAAACCTCTTGAATGAGGAACCGCGACTCGCCTCGTATCGTGATGTTGTAGCGTCCGTCGGGCAGCTTCTCGGCCTGCTCGATGCGGGCTAGCGTTCCGGTAGTATGCAAGCTTGTCATGGCTAACCCGTCGGGCTCGGAGTCCTGCTCGGAGAGCGCGATGCCGAACGGCGCGTCACGCTCGAGGCAATCGGCCACCATGGCTCGGTACCGGTCTTCAAAAATGTGCAGGGGAAGACTGACGTAGGGAAACAGCACCAGGCTGAGAGGGAAAATGGGAAGCTTGTCGTAGATGCTCATCGGTTCAAAATATGGTCCGCGACGAACGGCTTATGGCTCAAGTACGGTGATGTTTCCGGTTTGCTCGCCGAAGCGGAAGAACTCGTCCGCCGATTGCGGCAAGGGGTGGCTGGCTTTGAAGCGCTCGTTGTACATGCGCACCGCCGTCTGGGCGAACTGAAGGGGACTCATCGCGTTCAGGAACATCCCCTTCCAGCCAAGCTCTTTGGCGACGCGGGCTTTAGCTTGCAGCAGCAAGTCGTCGGCAGACGCGCCGGCGACGACTTCGTCCACCTTTTTGTCACCCATTTCAAATCGAACTCTAACCTTCACGAATTTTCTCCTTCAAAATTGCCGATGCCGCCGTCGAGGGCATTAATGACAAACGTCGCTTCGCGGCTTAGATCGGTTGCCACCGCGACAGCCTCATCGGTTCCGAATGCGCGCGACCAGTGCTTGGCAAGGCTCGCTTCTAAATCGTTTCGGCTCGCTGCGACGCCTAGCTCGCGCAGGGACACGACGCCTCGGTCGGCGATGCCGCACGGCACAATGTCCCGGCGCATCACGGCAAGATCGGCGTCGATGTTCAGCGAGAACCCATGCATAGATACCCACCGGCTCACTTTTATACCGATGGCGGCAATCTTTCGGTCGCCGACCCATACGCCGGTTAGGCCTGAGATTGTTTGGGCGGCGACGTCGTAGTCTCGCAACGCGGAAATTACCACCTGCTCAAGCGCGCGGAGATAGCGGTGCAGATTGCGTCCCTGGGCGTTTAAGTCGACGATGCTGTAGCCAACCAGCTGGCCGGGTCCGTGGTAAGTCGTCTCGCCGCCTCGGTCGACATCGAGGACGGCAATGGAACGCTGCGCTAGCTCCTCGCGGGTTGCGATAAGATCCTTGTCAGTCGCGCCGGCTCCTCTGCCTATGGTGATGACCGGGGCGTGCTCCAGGAAATATAGAGTGTTGCCGAGGCAGCCCTCGCGCACCGCTTTTTGAGCGGCGTATTGCAGATTGAGTGCGTCGGTATAATCTGTCAAACCGCGCAGCGACACGACGCGGCATTTCGCGTCGGTATTCGGCAGCCGCGAATTGCAGTAAGGAATGCTGGTGTCCGGATCGCGCGACAGACTCTTGTGATCGATCATGGCTAGGCCCGATTTATCTTACCTGAAGAACATTTTGCTGACGCTCGTGGGACTTGCCGCCGGTGTCTGGTGCGGCTTGAGCGGCATGGCGCCGGCCGTGCTCTTGGCTCCGCTGCTCGCCTGGCTGCTCGGCGCGCGAACGGCGCGGCTGGGCGGCAGCGTGCTGATCGTGACGGTAATCGCGTCGGTCGCATCCCTGCTGGCGTATGGGCAGATGCATCTGCTTGCTTGGGGAAGCGTAGTCTGCGTCGCCGTGGCCAGTGTGGCGGGATCGCTCATCGGCTCGCTGCCTTTGTTCGCCGGTATCCGCCGCTCCATCTATCTTCGCTGGTTCTTGTCTGGGGCGCTTGTCGCTGTAGGGCTATGGATGCTGGCTTATCACGACCATACGGCTTGGACGCTGAGTCACAGGTGGAGCGGGCACTCATCGTTGCTGCTTATTTCCGGGGCTGGACTGCTCGCGGGCTTGTTTGCCGCCCTGGCGAACGTGAGCGGGATATTGATCGTGCCCGCGCTGTTTTTCCTGGCAAAAGCGCTCATGCTGCCGGCGCAGGCCATTTCTCTAGCGACACTGGCGCTTGTGTCCGCTCTTCCGGCAATCAGCGCCGTGTCGCAGCAGCGCTATGCGTCCTCGGCGGCCATTTGGTGCGGGTTCGGCGCGGCGCTCGGAGCGTTGTACGGCTCGCGCGTGGCGGTTCAACAGTCCGAGCCGAATCTGCTAGTTATCTACGGCGCTGGGCTGATCGTCGCGGCGCTGGTGAGCGCGCCGGGCTTGCTGCCCTCGTCGAAATCGAATGCCGGCGCGAACGCGATAGCCGGCGGTTCCGGTATCGGCGACAATTCGGAAGTTTAGGCGTCGCTTGCGTGTGCTAAAATCGGTCATGCGCAAGGTGGTGATCGCCAATCCGAAAGCGGGCCAGCGCCGCCGCGAGGAGTTCGCCGCTTTGATGCAGCAGGCGGATTCCGTCGCCGAGCAGAGTTTCACGACCGAGGCCGCCGGAGACGCCGAGGAGATCGCGCGGCGAATCACGCAGACTAACTCGGCGGACGTTATCATCGCCGTGGGCGGCGACGGTACCTTGAACGAGATTGCTAACGGCATTGTCGGTGTCTCCGAAGGGCACGGCGGTAGCCGCCCTGCCCTCTGCATCGTGGCGAGCGGCACCAGCAATATTCTGGCCACCGAGCTAGGATTGTCACAACTCTCGCTGACGGAGCAGATCGGGCTGCTGGAAGTGAATAAAAGGCGCTCAATCGATTTGGGATTTGCGGGCGGACGCGCGTTTCTGCTCATGGCCGGGTTCGGGTTCGACGCCGCTATCGTGCAAAATGTGGCGCTGCCGCTAAAAGACATTGTCGGACAGCACGCGTATCTGCTCAGCGCGCTGACGACTCTGGCAAACTACCGGCACAGCTCGATCACCCTGGAAATCGACGGCGACGCGATTACGTCGGATGCGTACATGGCGCTGATTGCGAACGTGTCGTCTTACGCCAATTCCTCCATGAAGCTCGCGCCGTTCGCCGCCGTGGACGACGGCTGGCTGGATATCTGCGTGTTCGAGAAGGCGGCGGTGGCGAAGCTGGGCTTTGTCACGCAGTTTTTTATGATGCTGGCGCATCGCCATTTGGACGATCCCAATGTGCGCTATTTCCGGGGTAAGAAGATTACCGTCAGCGCCGCCCCGCCGGTATTCGCGCAGCTGGACGGCGACAGCTGGGGCGAGACCCCATTGACAATCGAGCTGCGCCCGAAGGCGCTGCAAATTTTTGTTCCCGCCTGAGACATCGGACTTCAGATCAGGCGACAAGGAGAATTTTATGAACATTCCGCTTTTGAACGATGACGGCCGCTACAAAGTGTATATCGACGGCGCATGGCGCGACTCGGCGGGGACGGACGCGCATGTGAGCGTCAACCCCGCCCACAAGTCGCAGGTGCTCGGCCATGTGGCCGAATGCACGGACGCCGAAGTGGATGAGGCGATGCAGGCCGCGAACCGGGATTTCATGGCCTGGAAAGCGGTCTCGGGCAACATCAAAACCAAGCTGTTCCTGCATGTCGCAAACCTGCTGAACGACCACTACGATGAGATCGTACGTACGATGACGCGGGAGATGGGCAAAACGCATTTTGACTCGCGTCTCGATCTCGATGAGGCGATCGGGGTAATCGAGGCGGTCGCGCCGCAGGGATTGTCGCTGAAAGGCGAGACTTACCAGACGAATATCCGTGGAGTGGTTATGGAGTCCCGGCCCGAGCCGCGCGGCGTGGCGGCGATTATCACGCCGTTCAACTTTCCGGTGGCTATCCCTCTGGCGCAAGTGGTCTCCGCGCTCGTGGTCGGCAATACGGTGGTTTGGAAACCGTCGCATTTGATTCCGGAATCGTCGCAGTTTATCGCGAGCATTATCGAGGAATCGATTGAATGGGCGCGGACACGCTACAGCGTCGCCATCCCGAAGGGCATCTTCAATATGGTGTCGGGCGACGTCGCCTGCGGGGCGGCTATCGTGCGGCACAAAGTTTATATGGCGCTGTCGTTCACGGGCAGCAAAGCGGTGGGCGACGCAATCGACGCGGAAGCGTCGGGGGCGGGCAAGCGGGTGATGAAGGAAGTGGGCGGGATCAACTGCTTCTACGTCCACCGGCTTGCCGATATCGAGCGCGCCGCGCTGAATTTCGTGTACGGCAAGACGATTACCGCCGGGCAGCGCTGCACCAGCATTCAAGAAGTGCTTGTGGACGCGGAGGTTTACGATACTTTCCGGGGGGCTGTTTTGAAGCTTTGCGGCGGAATCGTTCAGGGCGACGGCGCATCGAGCGAGCTTGCCGCCGCCGACCTTGAGGGAGGCCGTTTCAGCCTGCCGCCGGTGGTCGGCGAAGAGCAGCAGCAGCGCGTGTTGCGCTTGATCGACGAAGCGGTGCGGCAGGGAGCGAGTATCGGCTACCAAAAGCCGGTTGATCCCGCGCTGCTCGATGAGGGATGGTACGCGCCGTTCACGATTATCGAGAATGTCGGCCCGGAGAACGTGCTGTACTCGACGGAGGTTTTTGGGCCGGTCGCCATTTTCACGCGCGTCTCGGGATTGAGCGAGGCCATACAAATTATCAACGACAAGATCGGCATCGTCGGCTGTATCGACAGCCAGGACAAGAACGCGTCGGAGACGTTTATCCAGAACGTCCTGCGGACGCGAATCGACGATGGCCGCCACGGAACGGGAGCCTTCTGGGCAACCCGGTTCGGCGGCGACCGAGGCGCGGGCAGCGGCAACCCCGCGCTGGACGAAAACATGGTGTACGGCTACTGCCTGTGGAAAACCATCTACCGCGCTTATACGCCGTTGGATTAGGCTGGGAGCGAGCTGAGGTTAGTCCGGGCAGACGTAGCAAAACGGGCACTCGGAGCATCGCTCGGGCGAGTCGGGCTGGGCTGGAAACGCTCCGGCGTCAATGCCGGAGTAGGCGCGAATTTTCCTTGCCAACTCCGGGCTGACGTCTAAATGAGGTTGGGGCGTCTCCGTGACTTCAAGCGGCTGGATATGCAGAGTTGCCAGCAACCTGCTTATCCAGCCACTTTTGTGTGGGTTTGATGAATGCGACCCGGCGTAGCGAACGTTGATCTCCGCCGCTATGCCGGCTTTTTGCCGAAGCTCCATCTCAGCGTTGATGAGTGACTTAGGCGGTAGCGAGACGACTGAGGAACTCCCGCTTGCTTGTCGATTGGCTTCCAGCGCCGGATTGTCGGAGAGCGCCGATTTGCTGGCTTGCATTTCGTAACTGTATTGGCGAGGGCAGGCTTCGTAGAGCGATACCTGCGCCATGGTCAACTCATCGGCTGCGGCGATGTCGGCTTGTGATGGGTGGATGGATGGATTGAGCGGGGGCGTTTGCCGTGCTGTGGAGTGCCAGCGCAGACTTTTTATTTGTTTCGCGGATGGAGTCGACTGCAGGAGGCGAAGAAACGGCGACGGCTTTGTTGCTTGCCGGGAATGGGCGCGCTCGGAATAGCTGAGGAGTAGATGACGCCGGGCGCGGGAGATCGCGACGAAGAACAAGCAGCTTTCTTCGTCGATGTCGGTAGCGTCTGCGCTCGATGTTTGGCTGAGGAGGGTTGTCACGCGCGTGTCGGTCTTGTGGCTGCGGCGCGGGAACGCTCCATCGACCATGTTCGGGAGGTAAACGGCGTCGAACTCCAAGCCTTTGGCTGCGTGAACGGTCAATATGCGCACGCCTGAGCCGCCGAGTTGGCCGGATAGAGAATCCGGCCGGCGGCGCAAATCTTCGCGATGCAGCCCGCGTACATATTGCGCAAAGGAGGTTAAGCGCGCCGGAGTCGCTGTCGTCGCAATGGATTGGGGTATTTCTTCTTGACGTTCCCACTGCGACGCCTCATGCAGGAGCTCCCCAACCGATTGGAGTTCATGCGCGGCTGCCGGGCCAGTGGAACGAGCGTTCCATAGAGTGCGGATCCGCTTTCCCGTATCGAATACGAGGCGCTGCAAGAATGCGCTGGGCGAATCGGATATCGGCGCTTCGGAGCCGCTGATCCAGGCCAATTCGATGCGTTCGGCGGCGCTGTTCATCCGGGCAGCACTTTCCAGGGTGTGCATCAAACGCTTTACGGATGTCGCTTTCAGCCAGGAGAGTAATTCGGGAATGTGAATGCCACGAAGGCTTAACTCCCTCGCCGCGGCGGCGCATTCGGCGTTCGTGCGGCAGAGAACAGCTTGCTCGTTCAGGGCTATGCCTGCATTTTGCAGGCGGAGGATTTCGGCTGCTATGCCGTCGAACTCGGCCTCGGGACTGTCGGCGTGGGCGATGGCAATATCTTGAGACTGACTCTTTAAGGCTGGTTCACCGCCGGTATTTGCGCTGCGCCAGCGGGCCTGGGGCGCGGCATCGGCGGCCGTGAGCTTGGCGGCGACGTCGCTGAGCAGGCTAACGATAGTAGTGGACGAGCGATAGTTGCAGCCCAGCGCGAGCGTCGCGGCGCTGCTGAACGTTTCGGCAAACTCAGTCATGCTGCTTACGGCGCTGCCGCTTTGAAAGCGATAGATGGATTGGAGACGGTCTCCAACAGCCCATAAAACAGGTGGGGCGATGGTCATGTCGCCGCGCTCTGATGCCCCGGCCATCAATTCGATCAGTCTCAGCGATGACGGCGTGAGATCTTGAAACTCGTCAATGAGGAGATGCCGGCAGGACTGGCGGGCCACTTCCAGCACATCGGGATTCGATTCCAGCAGCTTGCAGGCGACGGTGAGCAGGTCGCCGAAATCCAGGCGGTTCGCTTTTGCTAACGCTGATTGATACTCGGCGTAGAAGTTGCCGTATTCCCGCAGGCTTTCGCTAGTTTGACCGGCGTCTAAAGATGGCTGACTGTCGATGATTGAGATGAGGCGATTCGTATCGATTCGCTGCTCTTTCAGCTGTGAAACGATCTGAAGAAGATGCCCGACGGGAAGGCTTGGCAGTGGATTGCCCGTTTTACTCAGGGAAGTGAAGCGGCGGTCCATGAGTTGCTCGGCTTGGCGGGACGAAATGACTTGCCAGTGCCCGCGCAGGCCGGCCTCGTGGGAGAAACGCCGCAGCAATTCGTAGGCGAAAGCGTGGATAGTACCGATCCAGGGGGATGCTCTCTCGGGGCTCAAGATCGAGCCGGCGCGTTCCCAGAGCTCGGAGGCGGCGGAGCGCGAGAAGGTGAGAATCGTGATCTGGTCGGCGGAAACTTTTTGCTCGCTCACCAGCGATTCGAAGCGCGCGACCAGGGTTTTGGTTTTGCCGGTTCCCGGTCCGGCGGATACCAGGACACGGTTGTGGGAAGTGCGCGCTGCCGCTGCTTGGGACGCATCCAAGCTGGAGAGAGCCGACGAGAGCGGCTGAACCGGCGCGCCTTCGTTGTCTTTTTCGTGACCCGCCACCGGGATGCTTATCAGCTGTAGCAAACGATCCATGACGAACCATTGATCGAGCTGAGTGTCGCCGGCGATTCGGATTACGTCCCACTGCCGCTCGAAGTAAGCGTGCGCGAGCGCCGTCAGAGGCAACAGGAGATCGGCGGCGAAGTGGTCGGCATCGCGCTCTCGGCGCTGGGCGGGCGAATATCCCAAGAGTTCGTCTTCGGGGATTGCATCGGGATACTGGCGCTGGTACAAGGCGTCGGGGCGTAAGTTGCCGGTATGAAGCGCGATATGCGCGAATTCGTGGGCGAGAATCAGATGCCGGCGGTGCTGAGGCAAAGACGCGTCGTACCAGATGCAGTTCGCTTCGCGGTCCAGCAGCGCCAAAGCGCCGGAGAGCAGCGGGTCGCCTTGCGGCAAGGGGTAGACTGCTACGCCGGTATGCCGCGTGCATTCGGCGAGGATTGTCGTCGCCGGCGCGAGGCTGAGAGGAGCAAGCCCAAGAGCGCTCGCTCTCCACTCAGCCGCTGAGGATGGGCCGGGTTGCTGCCGCATTGGTCACTCATCCGGCGTGGCTTGCCAAGGCCGTGTTCCAGCTTCGATCTCGCCGGTCGCGAGTGACGCCGCCATGGCTTGATCGAACGTTTGCGTTGTCGCCTCTGGACGTTTGCGCGATTTGTAATCCGCGCTCAGGGCGAGCCTCGGAGGCATTTGGAGGTAATCGTCTATGGCTGCCCGACTGAGCTGCAATTTGTCGGCTAGGACTTGAAGAAAAGCGGCGGGAATGGTGCCGAACTGAATCATCCGGCGGTCCAGCTTTAGAAGAAGGGATTGGCCGACTTCCAAAGTCTGGGCCAGCGTGGCTGACGAGCCAAGTACACTCTCGGCGCGGGAGATTATGGAAGTGATCGTGTCGCTGGATTGCTGCTGGAGCTTGCTCTGGGCGATCTTATCAACCAAGGCGATGAGTGTGGTTTTAACGGCGACAGGGTTCGACGTCTGCGATGACTCGTCGCTTCCCAACACACTCGCTTGCATTGTGTAATCAGCGATCGACACTGCCTGCCTAGGAAATTCAGCGACGGTGGCGCGAATGGCATCGGGGAGCGGCAAGCCGCTGCGCCGATGCTCGTCGAAAGCCATCAAGGCCATCATCTCATCGGTTTGTGCGTCAGGTGCTTGGGTTATCATTGCGCTGTATCGACTTTCGGTTTAGCGGCTTATAGAATACTCGGCGCTGGATGGATTGCGCCATTCGGCAAGCGTTTTTTCGGCGCGGGCCAGATAATTGCGGATGGTTCTGGGGCTCACGTTCAGGACTTGCGCAATTGTGACCGGGCCGTTTTGCTTTTCGCTATGCTCCGGCATCCCGGCGACATGCTTCAGCAGGAAGGCGGTTCTCTCGTTCGGCGAAAGAAGCGCTAAAGCCTCGCCGGCTAAGACTGCATCGACAGGGTCTTGCAAGCTCGGCGCGCCGAACACATTGGATGCTCCTGCAGGTTGGGTGTGGCTCAGTTCGTCTTCCTGCGGGAGTTGCGGCTGGCTGGTGTCGAGCAGCGTCCGCTTGGCCCTGGCTATTTTAATGAGCCGGCGGTCGAAGGCGACCCAGAACCGGATCTCCCAGAACCGCTCGCGCTCCGATAGATCGAACAGCGCTTCATAGGTGGCGGTGAGGATTTCGTCGATAACGTCCTCAGCGGTAGATTCCGGTTGGTCGAGACGCCAGAGTGTGAGTGTCCGGGCGATGCGGCCTTTGACGCGTTGGGTGATTTCGGCGGCGATTCGCCACGCGAGTTTCTCGTCCCCGGCAGCCGCGTTGCGCCGCAACAGCGTCACCAGCACTTCTTCACAGATGCGGGTGTTTGACTGCGCCGCGGCGCGTCCGAACAGCATTTCCGCGACGTCGGCGGGCGACGCGTCCTCGAACGTGGACAGTTGGCTTGCCGCCTCGGGCTCGAGGGTGTAGCCGCGCGGCTTAATTGCGCCGCTCTCCGTCTCCGTTTGACCGCTGAATTCGCGCGTTTCCAAATGGTTCGGTTCCGCTTAAGAGAAGAGCGGCGGTGTTTGCATGTGCCACGACGTTGCGGACTCAAAGGCGCTCGCCAGCGCGATGAGTTTGTCCTCGTCCAGAGGCGCGCCGACCAGCTGCACGCCCAACGGCAAGTTGCCGGGGCCGAAGCCCATCGGCACGCTGATGGCGGGCAGCCCGAGCATGTTGCCAAACCCTCCCAAGCCGCCGTCGCTGCCGACGAAGTAGTCGTCGAGGTTGGCCGTGATCGGCGGGGCGACTTGCAGGTAGGTGGGGGCGACTAGAGCGTCGTAGTGGGCGAACAGTTCCGGCACCTGGGATTGGGCGCGTCCACGGATTCTGAGCGCGCGGACGTAGTCCACGGCCGGAATTGCCAGCGAGGCGATGAGGCCTGCCCTCATTTCCGGATCGACGACCTGGTTCCACAACTGCGGGTCTCGGGCGATGTTCTCAAAAGCGGACGCAGCCTCGGCTTGCACGATTGTTCCGGCGGCTTCGTCGAGCGGCATGTTCGGCAGGCTGGCGTCGCTGAGAACCGCGCCGGCTTGCTCGAATACGTTTAGAGCCGAATGGAACGCCCGCTCCGTTTCCGGCTGAACGTTATCGCCGGTGCCGTAATCCGGATGGATAATTCCCAGGCGCAGCCCTTTGACAGAGCCAGGCTTTTTCGGAGCGGCGTACTTGGCCTCATGCTCGGATCGCTCTAAAATGTCGGTGCCTTGAGGGCCGCTGATGATCTCTAAAATGGAGGCGCAGTCCAGCGTGGTGCGGGCCAGGGGGCCGACTTTGTCCATGGTCCAGGAAAGGGCCATCGCGCCGTCGCGGGAGACTCGCCCCGAGGTGGGGCGCAGGCCGGCGACGCCGCAGAAAGCCGCCGGGCAGACGATGCTTCCCCAGGTTTCGGTGCCGATGGCGAACGCGACCAGCCCCGCCGAGACAGCCGCCCCGCTGCCCGACGACGAGCCGCCCGACCAGTGCTCCGGATTCCACGGGGTTCGTCCCGGACCGGTGACCGAGGCGCTGGCATATCTGTATCCGACACTGCCAGCGAACTCCACCATGGCCAGCTTGCCGAGAAGCGGGCAGCCTGCCTCGCGCAGCTTGACAACCACGGCGGAATCGTGATTGATAATGCGCGTGTGATAAATCGGCGAGCCCCAGGAAGTCGGAATATTGGCGGTGGAGAAAAGGTCTTTGACGCCGTAGGGGACGCCGTGCAGCGCGCTTCTAATCCGGCCACGGTGCAAGTCTTGGTCGGCGTCGGCGGCTTGCTCCAGCGCGAGATCGCGTGTCAGGGTGACCAGCGCGCCAAGCTCCGGACCGTGCTTTTCCAGACGGTCCAAGTAGAGGGTGGTCAGCTCGACGGAAGAAATTTTTCGGTCGCGGATGCGTTGACCGAGTTCCAGGGCGGACAGAAAAGGCGTATCGGGCATGCGGGGATTGTACCTGCGCCTACAAACTCGAACGGTGGTTTCGAGTTGGCTCGGCAGATCGGATGAAATGCCGGGCGAGGGAAATGCCGCGCGGCAGTCAGAAGCGTTTACGGGCGGCTTTTAGTCTTTACGGGTTTTGGGGAGTTACGCCGAAATGTGGCGCATCGCCGTTGGCCAGCTCGAATTTGCGGGCCTCGCGGTACGAGCCTGGATAGCTTCCAAGCTGCTTGCGGACTTCGGCGGCCATGTCGGCGGACAGAGTATGTCCGGCGGTGGCCAAGGCGGCGTCCGCGAGCGCGGCGCCCTCCCCTGTCTGCGGCGCGCTCTTATCCGTGGCGGACGCAGCGGGGGGAGCTGGGCTGTCGGCTGTCGGCTGCTTGGCGGGCGACGCGACAGCGGCGGGGGCATCGGGCGCGTCGGCGGAGCCGCCTCCGGACGACGGAAGGTCGGCAGTCTGCGCGAAGACCGGAGTGGAGACGAGCGCGCTGCTCGCTGCGGCGACTGCTGCCGCGCGGAAGAGCTGCCGCCGGTTGAGGGAGAGTTCCAGATTCATGGATTCAGTTATACACTTTTGGAGGGCGAAATGGGGCTTACAAGCATAGCCAGGTGGCTATGCTTGTAAAACGTTGGTCACTGACGACGCGAACCCGCTTCCGTCGCCGACATCGGAGAACGTCGGGAGATAGCTGCGCCAGACATCGTTTTTGGTGCCGCTGACGTATTTTGTCAGTGAGATATACGGCACGTAGCGCGGCCTGCGCGGGGGACGCATCAACTTCATGCCGGTGTGCTGCAGCATCTTGTCGCCCTTTTTCGTGTTGCACCGTCGGCAGCAGGCGACCAGATTGTCCCAGGCCATCGGGCCGCCGTGGCGCTTCGGGAGGATGTGGTCGATGGTGAGGTCGCGCGACTGCGCTCCGCAATACTGGCAGGTGAAGTTGTCGCGGGCGAAAATGGAGCGTCGCGACAGCTTTAAATCCGGCAGCGGGCGGCGCACGTGGTAGCGCAGCTTCACTACCGAGGGCACCTCGCCCCAGGTATCGCGCGCTTCCAGAGCGCCGGCCGCTTCACTGGCGTGAAGGACGTCGGCTTTGCCGAGATAGATCAAGATGACCGCGCGCCGCAAATTGCAGACGTTGAGCGGCTCGTAATCGCTGTTGAGGACTAGGACCTCCTGGTTCATCGCTTTTGCTCCTGTGTTCGTTCTCGCTTCAGAGACGACAATCATGCAGACCCCGCGCAATAGCCGGCGAGTGCAAACAAAAAACCGCCTCGACCTTCTCACAGCCTTTCGGCTAATGCGAATATCGAAGCGGTTTTAATCACGAAGGCTCCCTATTGAAGAGCCATGCGCCTGCTCCAGCATACTTGGCTGCCGGAACGTCGCGCGGCAATCGGGATGCCGGAAATGAAAAAGTGCATGCCTGCGCCGCAGGCTGACCTCCACCTCGATCTCCAGACACGCTTGATCGAGTTCAGCGTGCCTCTGCCTGTGGTTCGCGATTATCATCATCTCTTTGCTATTTTACCCGATGCAATCACCTGCGGCTTCCAGTGTATTGACCGGATTTGGAACTCTATTTGCGCAGTAGGCATTCAGAGTATCGCCTTACGCCGTTTTCAACTGCAATTTGCAAGGTAAAATGCCACAAATGTCTACGCGCCCCTGCCCTCATTGCCACGAGATTATTCCGGCGGATCTCGATTACTGCCCTTATTGCAACGAATCCACGCGCGAAAGCATCCAAACCGCTGACGATATCGCGCTTCAGGAGCGTCACGCCGCCGTCAGCGCGAATGCCGCAAGCGCTCCGTTCGACAGCATCGCCGAAGATCGCGTCGCCGCGCCTCCGACGATCCCGGCAGTCGAGCGTTGTATCATGTGCAACATGGCTCCGGCGACTGTCGGCGAATACTGCCTGGACTGCCGCAAAAAGCTGGATATGGGCCCCGAGCAATGGGATCTCATCAAGCAAGACGCGAACCGGCAGAAAATGATTGTCGGGATCGTTGTGGCGATTATTTTGATCGCGCTGATTGTTGCGGCGGTGCATGCCGTACGAAGCCGCCATGCGCATGCCGCCGCGCCTGTCGGTGCCGGGCAGCCATCGAACCTTTAGTTAAAAGCGCGTCAAGCGGAACGCGGCTCATTTGCCCGATGGCCCGAGCCGCGGCTAATTTATATGCCTAATTTTACCTGCCGGAGCGAAGAGTCGGAGATGATGGACGATTTGTCCATCGACGACGAGCGACTGACACGCTCTTTAGACCAGCTGCGATTCATTAACCGCACTCTCGGCGGGTATACGGCCGTTTACAACGGACTGCGAAATTACATGGAGCGCGCTGGAGGCCGGGAGGTGCGCATACTCGACGTCGGGACAGCTATCGGCGACATTCCCATCTACCTGCTGCAAGAGTCCGGGATTCGCCGGTGGAACGCGCTTTATACCGGGGTCGATTATAATCGGGCGACGGTGGATTACGCGAATTCGTATCTCGCCGCCACGCTGGACCCGAGCGTGGCCGACCGATTTACCGTGGAGCAAGCCGACGCGTTCGCTCTACCTTACGAAGACGGCGAGTTCGATATCGTTATGGCGTCGATGTTTCTGCACCACTTTCCAGGGGCGCAGGCGGCGGCGATACTGCGGGAGATGAACCGGGTGGCACGGGACGGGGTGCTGATCAACGATCTGCATCGGCACCCGTTCGCTTACCATTCCATTAGAGCGCTGACCCGGATTTTGCCGGCCACCGAAATGGCTCGCCATGACGCCCCGCTGTCCGTGGTCAGAGGCTTTTGCCGGGAAGAGCTGATCGAGATCGCGCGGGAAGCCGGGTTGACCCATATCAGTGTCCGCTGGCATTGGGCTTTTCGTTGGCTACTCACTTCAGGGCAGCTTTAGCGCAGCCTTAAAAAGAGATGTCCAGGCTGTGGCTTTCAGTCGGCAGGATGTCGCGCCACTGCTCGATCAGCTTGCGATAAGCCGTGCCCACGGGCTGCTCTTTCCGGTCGAGATCGACTAAGCCCAAATGGTTGATGTGGCCGTTGTTTTCCCGCAAGGCCGTGTCCCAGTCCACTTGATCGGTGAGGCTGTACCAGGTGAATCCCAAGATCGGCACGCCGTCCTGGCGGAGCCGGTGCATGTTCTGCCACTCTTTCATCAGCCACTGCTCGCCGTTGGGCTGGGCGATATTGGTTTCGGTATGCATCACCGGCAGCTTGTAGCGGTCGTAATACTGATGCGTAATGACATAGTAGCCAAAGATTTCACCGGACGCCGACGTCGTGCCGTCTTTGTGGACAAGGTGCTCGTTGGTGACGTAGTAATCGTTGCCCATGATGCAGCGCGACTTAACGTGGTTGTCGAAGAACCAGTGGTACTCGGCGCGTGTCATGCCGTGATCCATTAGATACTCATAGATGAGAACGTCCACCGAGTTGCCGTAGGTGAGGTCGAGCGAGATGAACCGCCGTTGATTGAAGAAATCGGCAATAGGGACGCAGGCCGGTTCTTCGGGATGGAAATACTCCGACGACTCGCTTTGAATAAATAAGGCTTCGGGCTGCTTGTCCAGGATAGCATGCATCCCCAGGACGTTCGCCTTGCACAGATTTTTCATCGCGTTGACGAACGAGCGCTCATCGGTCTTTCGCTCGTTCCACCAGCCATAGAGCGCGGAAAAGAGCGCGGCGATGCTGATCTCGTTCACGGGCGTATAGTATTTCACCCAGGGATAGCGCGCGGCGAAGTCGCCGCAATATTCCGCGAAGTAGCCGGGGAAGTCGGGGTTTTGAAAGTTGCCGAGCCAATCCGGCAGACCGAAGTGGCACAAATCGACGATAGGCACGATGTTGAGATCGTGCATGAAATTGAAGGTGTCATCGGCGAAGCTCCAGTCGTAATGCTTCGGGCCGAGAAACGTGGAAAAGAGCGGAGGGCCGTAGCGCAGGAAGTGGATGTTGAATCCTTTGACAAGAGAGAAGTCCTCCCGCCAGCGCGAGTAATGGTTGGTTTTCGCCATTTCATCGACACGGAAGTTTTTCCCATCGGGGCCGAGGATGGTCGGATAGCTGTTTTCGATCCCCGTGGCGAACATGAATTTGGACATTTAGCTGCGCTGCTCCTAGCCGGAAGAAATCCTAAAGTATGTCGAGCCTGCCGCCGTCCACTACCAGCGTCGTGCCGGTGATGAAGCGGGCTTCATCGGATGCTAGGAACGCCACTGCCGCCGCAATGTCGGTCGGCTCGCCGATTGCGCCCTCGACTTTTTCTTTGCCGTCTTTGACGTTGGGATTGTTCCACAGCATCGGCGTATTGACCGAGCCTGGCGCGACGCAGTTGATGCGAATTTTGCGCGGCTCAAGCTCCTCGCTAAACCCGCGCGCGAACGCCTCCATCGCGCCCTTGGACGAGGCGTAGGGCACAACGTTGACTGTGGTCTCGTGCGCGTGGACTGAGCTGATGTTGACGATGGCGCTGCCTTGCGCCATGTGCGGCACGCTATATTTGCAAAATAGAAACACGGAGCGAATGTTGACTCCGAGAACGTGGTCCCACTCCTGCACGGTCAAGTCGACGATTGGCTTGAACGTCATCATGGCCGCGTCGTTGACGACCACGTCGATTTTGCCCCATTTGGCGACGGCGGCGTTAACCACTGCAACTACTTCCGCTTCCTGGGAAACGTCGCATTGGACGAAGATAGCGCTGTCCGCACCGCATTGCGCGATAATCATCTGAACGGTCTGATTGCCGCCGTCGGGGTCGCGGTCAACTACGACGACCTTGCCGCCTTCGGAGGCGAAGCGCTGGGCCGTGGCCCGCCCAATGCCCGAGCCCGCGCCCGAGACGATGCATACTTTGTCTTGAAATCTGTTTTGTTCTGGCATAAAAGCGCCTTTGCTGGAGAATAGTCTGAAAAATGATCTTACCGCGATGCATTCCCAATGCGCTTCGCAACCAAACCGACGGCACGGGCGGGCGGGCGCGCCTGACCGAAACGACAAAGTGTTTTGCGAATGCATTAAGCCCTCCAGCACTCGCTTGATGCGAAGGCTGGAGGGCTTAATCGGCTTTATTAGAGTGGTTTACAGACTGGTGGAGACCGTGGTTTGAGCGGTGGAGATTGCCTGCGGGACGTTCAGCTTCGGCGCGGTGTTGATCGAGCGCGCCATGAGGGCGACGATGTGGCGGGTGCGCTTGTCGTCGGCGGACAGGTTCTTGTTGCTCGCCAGATGATCGAGCTTGGCCTTGACCTCGTCCATGCTGGTTTGCGTCATGTCGATTTTCTGCTGCAGGGTCTCGCCGCCGTCGGACTGGGTTTGCAGCGACGTCACGAACGCCTGCGACAGCCCTTGGGCCAGCGCGTGAACGCCCGCGGAATCCTTGCCGCTGGTGAGAGCGGTGTGGACTTCGTCCTTATGCGAGCTCAAATAAGTCATGAGCTGCGTGTTCAGTGACTTCGACGTGGAATCGGCGTACTGGTTCAGGTTGGTCGTCAGCGTATCTTCCAGCTTGGTGCGCATGGCCGGCATCTGCTGAATCGCCTGATCCGGAATTTGCGCGATAAAGGTCGGCAAGCGTTGGGCGATAGCGTTTTGCAAATCGTCGTGGCGCTCGTCGAGGCGCTCGGAGATAAGCCCGCTGGCGGTATTGGCGGCTGTGCGGGGCTGAAGGTTCTCAGCCGTTTTGCCGCCGACGACTGCGGTTTCGATTAAAGCGGCCAGTATCAGGAGGCATCCCACAATGGCGGTGACGTTGCGCGACTGCGCCGCGCGGTGCAGCTCCCGCTCGACATAGCTCGCGGCTACTTCCGCGTCGGCGATGGTAATCGGGGCGGAAGGCTGCGCGCCTTGGTTCTCAGGCTCCTTGTTTCCGGGAGTGGTCATGATTTCGCTTCCTTTACCAGGGATGCCTTTGTGGTCTTTGCCGTTCCGCTTGTTGCCGTTTGGCCAGCTCCCAGGCTGTTGTTGAATTCGCTGATGAACGAGATCGCCATTTGCACGTTGGCTTTGTCCGAGTTGGCGTCGACCGGCTCGGTGGCGGCAATTTTTTGGATATCGTCGTTGATGCCGCGCAACGTGGCGACATGCTTGGAGAAGAGCTGCTGCGCCGTGGCTGTGACCTGCGCCTGCGACTCGGTCTCGACGTTCGCCATAGTATCGGAGATATTCTGCTCCGTGACGTCGGGGAACATTTGGCGAATCTGGGGATTGATAGTGGTCAGCGATTTGCCGTAAGTATCTTGCAGGATGCCCTGGGCTTTGGCGGGAAGGTCGGTTTGCAAAAGCTGGAGCTGCTGCATGAACGCGCTGGAAACTTCGGGGACTCGGGTGCCGAGCTTGACGAACTGGGCCTGCATTTGCGGCTGCGCCTGCGTGACCGCCGCCGTGGCGATCTGCTGCACGTCCGGCACGACGCTCTGGTTCAAATCGGTGGTAAGCGCCGTAGCGAACTCATCCTGGCGCGGTCCTGGGGAAGTGAGACCCTTGACGCTGCTGATAATCCATCCGATTTGGATGGCCAGCAGCGCGAGTACTGCGAGAAAACTGCCGAGTGACCATGCCCTGGTCTGCGCGCGAAGCGCGTCGAGGCGGTGGATATCCACCTCAATGGGGTGCTGACTGCTCAAAGTTGTTGCTCCTCTCGTGGCCAAAGCGCGTTAGCGGTAGCCATCATCCTCTTTGATGGAAAAGCGAGTCCCGTCGAGCGGTCGGGGCGAACGGCAAAATGATGACGAATACCGACATTGATTGCTGCCGCCGAGGCTCAAGAACGATGCCGAATCGAGAATCAACGAACTTGCTGAAGATCCCAATGAAACGGGAGTAGCTCTGCCGTATTGCAAGAAGATGGCGAATATCGGACGCGGGCGTCCGTGTCCGATGCGCCACTAGAATACTTCTTCTTGATTAAGGCAATATTATCGGTTCTGCCCGTTAGAGTCAAGGGCTAGCGTTGTCATTTACCGCTATTGACCATCAAAACGGCAGATTGCTTGCCGTTGCCGCGCTGTTTATGGCTTACGACGCAAACCGGCAGCAGGCGCGGACGGGGCAAACGCCGCAGCGCGGACGGCGTGGGGTGCAGTAGTTTTGTCCGAGACCTCGCATCGCGAAATAATGGCGCTCGCAATCCGCGGCCGACCAGCTCGGCGGCAGCTGATCGCGCATGGCGGAGTGCGCCTGAGATTCGTCGGCATGGTTGGGAACGAGACCGATGCGGACTGCGCAGCGAAAGCCGTGGCTATCCAGAGGCAGCACGGGGCGGCGGAGCGAGGAGAATAACAGAACCGAACGGCTGATGCGCGGGCTGACTCCGGTCAACGTCTCCAGAGCGGCGGCGGCTTCGGCATCGGAAAGCGGAACGAGGTAGCTCAGGGACGGCTCCTTCCAGCTGCTGCAACCGCTCACCTGCACCAGCATCTCGGAGATATGGCGCGCTTTCTCGTCGGCGAAGGCGGTGTCGGCGATCAAGGATTCGATGCGCCAGCGGCGCTCGTCGCGCACTTCCGCCCAGCTCCAGTAGCCGGTGCAGAGCCGCCGGAAGGCCTGGTCGGCGACGGATTCCTGCGTGCCTCGCGCGACCATCGCGTAAACAAGCTGACTGAGCGGCCCCAGGCGGTCGTTGGGATGAACGAAAGGCGGGTGGAAATTCTCGCACAAAGTATTGTGCACCTGGAGCGCGCGGGATGGCAGCGCTGCCGCGCTGTCTGCTTTTAGCTCATGTCCGCTGTGTACCATTAGGAAATCCTTTTCATATTCATTGATGCGTTCATCCGAAACTTTGTGGGGGCGCTATCAGACGCGCAGGAGGTTTTTCTCGCCCGGCTCCAGGCGCAGGCTCATGCCGTGCTTGATCTCGTGCGCGCTGAGCAACTGCTCCTCGCGGTTGTCGTCGGAGATTTTCCCGAACGCTACCGCCTCGCGGGTGCCTTCGCGGTGGTGGAGAACACTGCCGATCTCGATGGCGTTTTTGCCGAACTTGTGGAGAACGGTATCCATCGCCCGTGCGGCGGCCTCGTTTTGGCGCTCGCGGTCGAAGAGCGGAAGGGTAACTCCGGCGCTGGGCAGGACATCGCTGAAGACGACGCCCACCTGCATGGGAACGCGCTCGCGGACGAACTCCGGGCGCGAGTCCCACAGCTCGCGCGCCGCCGCGACCCAGGTGAACGGATCGGCGGCGGGCGTGCGGCGCTGAGAGGCGGCGGACCAGACACAAACGCCCCCGGCATCCCAGCCTTTGGCGGTGTGCTTCATGTACACCTGGATGCTGCGGGCGTGCAGCGCTTTCAGGCGCAGACGGCGCACGGCGCGGGCGGTGAGACGCAGCAGAACTCCTTCGGCGCTGACTGGGTTGCGCATCTCCGGCGGCAGGACATGGCTATGGCCGACCGACTTTGGGTCGCGCTCGATGAGCGCGGCATAGTCGCATTCCGTGCTGCCGCGGATCATGTGCCACCAGCGCTCGCCAAGCACCCCACCCCACGCGATTCTGAGCAGCCACGCGTCGGCGGCGTACATCTCGGCGACATTGGTGATGCCGCAGCGGTGCAGGCGGTCGAGCATGCGGCCGCCGATGCCGGGGAAGTCGCGCAGTTCCAACCGGCTCAAGGCGTCCGGCAAATCGCTTTTGTGGAGGACGACTAAGCCATCCGGCTTGTGCAGCTCGGTGGCTACTTTCGCCAAAAAGACATTGGGCGCGAGTCCGACCGAGCAAAGCATATGGTCGCCGACCTCGCGCCGCATCGAATCCTTGAGCCGTCGGGCGAATTTCAAGGCGGCGGCATCGCTCGCGGCGAGATCGGAAGTGATCGGGCACGCCATCTCGTCGACAGATAGCTTGCGAATGTCCGGTGAGATCGTCTTAAAGAGCCGCATGATCTGGCGGTGGTACTCGCCGTAGACTTCATGGCGGCAGTGCACCACCTGGAGATTGGGGCACAAGCGCCGGGCGAGGCCGATATTGGTGCCGGTCCGGATGCCGAACGCCTTGGCTTCGTAGGAGGCGGCGATAGCGCAGGTGGCGTCGGTATTCACCGGCGCAATCACCACGGGTTTGCCGCGCAATTCCTCGCGCTCCTGCTGCTCGCAGGAGGCGAAGAACGAGTTCATATCGACGAACAGCCACTTTAGGTCAGTCATAAGGTACGCGCAAAACAAACGTATGTTCGATTTCGTTGTACCGGCCTTTGACTGAATTTGTCAGCGAATTTTATAAAACAGCGTAGAGGGTCATGGCAGCTTGCGTCGCAAATGATAAAAAAGCGCCAATAAGAAGCAATCGACGGCTTGAATTCAGGACGTCGATTGCTTCTTATTAGCGCTAAAAATGGGTTCAAATAGCTCTTATCGAGCTATGAGGTCAGTCGTTTTACTTCTGCAAGTCGCCGCCGGAAGTGGTCAGCAGCTCGCCGATTTGCTTGATCTTCTCAGCTTGATGGCCTTCGGCGTGCGCTGCCGCATGGACGGTTTCGGTGCCCAAAGTGTGCAAAAGGCCGCCGATGGCCTTGCCGTCGAGCTCGCCGGATTCTAGATGCTTCTTGAGCTTCGCCAGGTTCTCGTGGATGGTCTTGGCTCCCCGGAAGTCGGCACTCTCCAGGGCTTCCATCCAGCTGTCGATGTTTTTGACGCCCTTGGCGACGCCAAGTTCGGTGAGGCCGCCCTGCAAAGCTTTGATCGTGGGTTCGATATGCACTGACATGGTTATTTGCTCCAAATGTGGACTAAGGATGACTACTCGACTAAGGTTTGGGGCGTGTCCTAAGACGGAAGGTTTTGCTCAACTTTTCCGTCCTGATCGAACAGCCCATTCCGCTAACGCTTTACCCATTCGAGTCAAAATCGAGGCGTAATCGTAAGAATATTAGAGAAATTGGTTATGCGAATGGCCGCTGTATCCCCCGGATTTTGCGGAGCCAGCCAGCGCGCTTCCAGTGATAATCAGCTGTACGATGCGACCAGCATGCCGAAGTAGGTGGGGCATTCGTAGCTGAGAAGCTCGGGCGAAAGGCCGGAGTTCTCCAATGCGCCGGCGAGCATGAGGCACTGCCAGTTGCCGTCGGGCTTGGCGTTCTCGATGAACTGCTCGTTTACGGTCAGGAAGTGGCGCAGATCGCCGCGCCGGATCACGTCCTGCACCATAACGTCGTATTTGGCGGCGTCGGGATGGTAGCCGTAGGGACCGTTTGTATCCTGGGCATGCGCCCAATCGCAAGAGGCGATGAAGGCGACGCGGCGACCAAGCTGGCCCGCGGCGCGCGACACGGCGCGCCCGAACTCGATCAGCGCTTCGCCGTCTACGCCGCGCGACGGAACGACTACGACAACTTGCGGCTCGCGCCCGCCGCCCGCTTCCATCGCGCTCAAGGCGTACCAGAGCGGAATGATCGCGCCCCAATCGAGGGGGATTTTCGAGGCCGGGCCGGAAGAGGTGCCGTAGACGCACTGCGCCACCGGAACGCCCGACGCTTGGGCGGCTTCGGCGATATGCCAGGCGAGCTGACGGTCCACCGGCACGTCCATTTCAAGCCTTGCGCTCTCGCCTTCCAGATGGCCCGCCGCGCGCTCGGTGAGCGCGACGCAAATTGAGTCCTCGATGCGGATTCCATGGGGCGTGGCAATGACAATCGTATCGGGACGGGTGGCGGCGAGTCGGGTGCCGGTTTCCAGCATCGCTTCATGAGTTTTGCGCATGAGCGGCGCGGAAGGCGCGCCGAGGTCGGGGATAACGTCGCCGTGCGGCATGATGGCCGCAAATACCAAGTTGCTCATAAGTGGGCTAGTTCCGTGGGATGAGAGAAGGTCATGCAGTGCGCAGTGTAGCGATGCGGTAGACGGTATTGTACAATTGGACGGTTAGCTGGAACTGAGTGAAAGCATGGTGTACCCAAATTTTAGGAGCCGTTAATGACGAACATAGATGAGACGCCGGAGGGAAGCCAGTCGATTCAATCCACCCCATTTTTCCAAAGTGAAGCTGCCTCGAACGCAGCACCGTCGGGAGCAATGGTCTGGCCGCCGTCCATCGAAGCCATGGGCATGGACGCGCAGGTGCCCGCCGTGAGTCTTCCGTTGTATGCGTTTGTATCAAAAGGTTCAAGGGAACGTCTCGGACGTGCGGGAAGGCGCTTTGCAGATCGGTTCAGCGGGGATCGGAGTGGTGGGCAGAGCGCTGCCGCGTGCCGAGATCATGCAGACCATCCTCATATTCGGCGTGCTCATCAACCTGTTTATTGCTTTGTTGGCGTTCCTGATTATGAGATACGGGTGTATGCAGCCGTATAACGTTTTCATTAACTGGAACGAGATCACGGAGATCATTATCGACAAGCAGCGAAAAAGATTTGGGCTTTCGTACAACGGCCTGAACTATAAAGGCAAAGCGATGCAATTTAGTATCTGCACGCGAGCCAGCACGGCGGATATCGACCTTTTCGAGCAGTACGCAGTGGCGAACGCGCCGACAATTACGCACGCGGGGCGTCTACGATCCGCCACGAGCATTGTGGCTTGGGTGGTGCTTGCATTTATTGTGGCGGGGTTTGCATTCGGCTTCCTTTACGTTGCATTCGGGCATCATTGATGAGACGCCGATTTTTGAAGCGCGACAGTTGCGGCAGTCGTTCGTTACGGTGATTCGGTCGTCAGCGATGGCTGAGGCATGGACAGAAAAGCGCTAGACCTTTTCATGCTTTGGATGCGTGGAAAGGTCTAGCGCTTTTCTTCTTTTGGAGTGTGGAGTCGCTTTATCTGCCGGACAGCGGACTCGGCTGGGTCTCCACCGGTTCAGTTTCCATGGCGTCATAGGGGTTCGGGAGCGGCACCGGGCCCGTTTCCAGAAGTTGGCCGCCTTGGACCGCGCCCATGACCGTGGTGCCGCCGCCGAAGGCTCCGGCGAACATCGGGTCGGAGAAGACCATCCCTTGCACCTGGGTCGGCGGCGGGGGCGGAGCTTGCTGCTGGATTTCCACTTGGGTGTGGAAGATCAAGCGGATCACTTCGTCCTGGAGGCTGCCGAGCAGTCCCTGGAACATGTCGAAGGCTTCTTTCTTGAAGAGCACGACGGGCGACGTGCCCGACATGCCGCGCCAGCCGATGCCTTCCTGGAGATACTCCATGTTGGACAGGTGCTCCATCCAGTGCCGGTCGAGCACGATGATGGTCCAGTGACGCTCTATATCGCGCATGATCTCCGGCGACACTGAGTTTTCTTTGTCGGTGTACGCTTGCTGGGCGACTTCCACCAATTTTTCCTGCAGCGTGTGGCGATCCATGCCGTGCAGGCCTTGAGGCGAGTCGATATAGAACGCGAGCGGGAAGGTTTGGTTGAGAGCGTTCCACAAGCCGTCGAGATCCCACTCATCGGGCGAGCCGGCGGACTCGGGAGCGTAGACGCCCATTTCGCCGACAACTACCTCGGTGAGATAGTTCACCATGGTGCTGCGCAAATCGACGCCTTCCAGGACTTTGCGGCGCTGGCCGTAGATAACTTCGCGCTGGGTGTTTTTGACGTCGTCGTATTCGAGCACGTTTTTGCGGATGTCGAAGTTGTGCATCTCGACTTTTTTCTGCGCTTTTTGGATGAGCGACGAGAACAAAGGCATGTCGATATGCTGCTCTTCGGGCCAGGTGGCGAGCATCGGGCGGTTGGTGTTGTCGCCGAAGATGCGCATAAGCTCATCTTCGAGCGAGATGAAGAAGCGCGACCCGCCGGGGTCGCCCTGACGTCCGGCGCGCCCGCGCAGCTGGTTGTCGATGCGGCGGGATTCATGGCGCTCGGTGCCGACGATGAACAAGCCGCCGATTCCGCGCACCTCCTCGGCGCGCGCTTTGTGGTCGCGGTTGGATTCCTGCTCCTGAAGCGATTGCATGCGGGTAAGGCCGTTGCTGCCGCCGCGCCGGTAGTTCAGCATTTCCGTGCCGTTGGCGATGGTGCCGTCCTGCGCGGCTTCGTCCGCCTCGTCGGTTGCCGTCACCGTACCACCAAGGATGATGTCGACGCCGCGTCCGGCCATGTTGGTGGCGATAGTGACCGCGCCCTTGCGTCCGGCCTCGGCGATAATCTGGGCTTCCTTCTCGTGGAACTTGGCGTTCAAGACGTTGTGCCGAATGCCGTGCTGAAGAGCGTCTTCGAGGTAGAAGTTTTGCTCGCTGTTCAGCTCCAGAAGCTGCTTGAGAAAGGCGATGTTCTCCGGCTGACGCGGGTTGCTCATCACGCCCAATTCCTGCGCCAGGGGCGCGAGCTTCGGCAGGGAGAGCTTGTCGAGATTCGTATTCAGCAGGGCGCTGTAATCGGCGTACTTCTGCTTGTCCATGCCTTTCACGGAGTCGAGCTTGTCGCGCAGGATCAAGACCATGGAAAGCAATTCGAGCTTCTGGAAGGTGAGGCGGTTGGACAGTTGCTCCGACGATTCGATGTTGCGGGTGCCGACCAGGACGGGTTGCTGTATCGAGTACAGGCGCAACAACTCCTGAGTAATGCCGCGCAGCTTGGCCTCGCGTGTCTTAAAGATCACGTCTGGCTGATCCTTGCGGACCATTGGTTTGTTGGTTGGCACGGTTAAGACATCGAGGGCGTAGACTTTGCGCAGCTCTTCTTCCTCGGTTTTGGCGGTGCCGGTCATGCCGCTGAGCTTGGTGTACAAGCGGAAGTAGTTCTGGAAAGTAATGGTGGCGTAGGTCTGCGACTCCGACTCGATTTCGACGCCTTCCTTGGCTTCCACCGCCTGGTGCAAGCCGTCGGACCAGCGCCGGCCGAACATGAGGCGTCCGGTAAACTCATCGACGATCACGACTTCGTTTTTTTGCTTGGACTCATTGAACTTGAGGACGTAGTCAATGTCTTTTTTGTACACGGCATACGCGCGAAGAGCGGCGTTGGCGTGCTGCATCAGGCTGAGGTGCTCGGGGTCGGTGAGGTTGCTGATGCCGAGGGCGCGCTCGACTTTGGTCTGGCCTTCGTCGGTAAAGACGGCGGTTTTCGCTTTTTCTTCCAGCTCGAAGTCTTCCTCTTCCACAAAGGTTTTGGCGATCTTGTCGAGGCGAAGGTAGAGGTCGGAAGAGACGTCCTGCGGGCCGGAAATAATGAGCGGGGTGCGGGCTTCGTCGATGAGGATTGAGTCGGCTTCGTCGACGATGGCGAAGTAGAGCTCGCGCTGGCTGAGTTCTTCCGGGCGGTGGGCCAGGTTGTCGCGCAGGTAGTCGAAGCCGTACTCGTTATTGGTGCCGTAGGTGACGTCGCAGGCGTAGGCCTCGCCCCGGCGCATCAGCGGGCGGGCAAACTCGAAGCGCGGGTCGCGGTCGCGGTAGTTCGGGTCGTACATGAACGTTCCGCCCTGGTCGCCGGTCTCGGGCGACGCTCCCTGGATGATGCCGACGCTCATGCCGTGGAAGTGGTAGAGCGGGCCCATGGCGACGGCGCCGTACTTGGACAGGTAGTCGTTGGGCGTAACCAGGTGGGCGCCGCGCTCCATGAGAGCGTTGAGATAGAGCGGGAGGGTGGCCATGAGGGTTTTGCCCTCGCCGGTGCGCAGCTCGCCGATGCGTCCATCGTGGGTGACCATGCCGCCGATGAGCTGGACATCGAAGTGGCGCATATTGAGAACGCGACGACCGGTCTCGCGGACGACGGCGAAGGCTTCGGGCAGGATCGGGTCGAGGGCGAGGTCGGCGACGACGCGGCGCTCGTCCTTGGTCAGCTCGGCCCAGGTTTTGCCGCGCCGGACGTACTCGGCTTCCAAGGTTTCGTTGATGCGCGTTTTGAACTCAGGAGTTTTGGCTCGAAGCTCGTCGTCGCTGAGAGCCTTCATCTTTGGCTCCATGGAGTTAATCTGCTCGACGATTTTTTGGTAGCGGGTAACTTCCCGCTCGTTGTGGTCGAAAAATTTCTGAAGTATGTTCAGCATGAATCGTAATCTTTCCGATGATGCGGGCATTCGCCGCAGGAAGCTGTAATGTAGGAATTAGAAGCGCGTGACGGTTTAGCCAAAAAGGCGCTGCGCTCTTTCGCAAAGCGGCGGGGCCGTGCCAAGCCAATACGGTTCGCGCGATGAAAAGCAGCTCAGGCGAGCCAAGAAACGCGGGCTATGGAGCGCGGGGAGATGCCGGGGTGAGCAGCGCCGCAGTAGGCAGCTCACACTCCGATGCGCCGTATGCGACCATCGTTTCGGCGGCGCAAGTGTCCAGCCGGTGAAGCGCGCATGGGGATGCCGCGCTGGGCTGGGAGCCGGCGCAATGACGGGCGGAGCCTTGACTGGAGGACGACGCTTGCGGGTGGGCGCACACGAGCGCGGCATTGGCCGCCGATGCGGTTTGCCGGTAGGCATGGGTCGGCATGGCAAACACGCCTGCCGTGAGCAGATGCATCGCGATGTACAACGCGAGAGCCGTCGCCGATGCGCCTGCAATAGAGAGTGTGGTCAGCAAAATCTTGGGAAGCGCAAAGCAGCCGCGCTCGAATTATCTTACCATAAACCAGCGCGATGGCCCCGCGACGGATGTCCCGCTTCATCCTCTCATCAGACGATTTCGGGTGAGGTTTCGTTCCCGGCGCAGTTTGCTACACGGGCGTAGTCGGCGAGGCTGAGAGTCTCTCCGCGGCGTTGCGGGTCGATTGCGGCACCGGCTAAAACCGCCGCCGCGCGCGTTTTGTTCCAGCCGAGCGATTCCGCTGAAAGGGCGTTCAAAAGAGTTTTTCGGCGCTGCTGAAAGGCCGCGCGGATAATGGCGAACATCAGGGAGGAATCATCGACTTGCACCGGCGAGGCGGTTCTTGGCCGTAGGCGGATAATCGCGCTGGTGACTTTCGGCTGCGGATAAAACACCGTGGGCGGAACAGAGGCGACGATCTCGACTTCGGCATGGTATTGAACGAACAGGCTGAACGCGCCGTAGGCGTCGGAGGCGGGCTTGGCCGCCATGCGCTCGCCCACTTCTTTTTGGACTAATAAGACGATGAGGCGAAACTTCGGCGCGTGCTCCAAAAAGCGCGCGACCAGCGGCGTGGTGATGTTGTACGGGATATTCGCGACGACGGCCGCGCCGCGCCCAATCGCGCTCGTCGGAGCTTGCGCGAGAGCCGCCTCGATTTCGACTTCGAGAGCGTCGCCACGGACATGCCTTACTTGTGGATAGATTGCATCGGGCAGGGTTTCGGCGTGAAGCGGGCCGAGACGTGGGTCGCGCTCGATGGTGGCCACATGGCCCGTTTCGCCCACTTGCTCCGCGAGCGCTCTGGTGAGCACGCCGAGGCCGGTGCCGACTTCGAGCACGGTGTCGCCGGTTTGCAATTCAGCGGCGCCGACGATGCGCGCTAAGGTGTTGGCATCGACCAGGAAGTTCTGGCCGAAGCGGTGCGCCGGTAAAAACGAATGCCGCCGCAGCAAAGCGCTGACGGCGGCGGGAGAAGAAAGGTTCATTGGAACAGTAGATTACGCGCGGAAGCTAATGGCTGCCTAGCGGCTGTAGGCATCGTTCAGCACGTAGACGCGCACTTTGCGGCGGCCTACCATGCTGGCGGCGTGATACGTGTTTTGGCCCAGGTCGATGCGGTGGCCTTTGATCGCTCCTCCGGTGTCGCCGGCGAACGCGTAGCCGTAGCCTTCGATGAAGAGCTTGCTGCCGAGCGGGATAAGGCGAGGATCGACTGCCACTACGCCGTATCCGGCGCGCATGCCGTTGGCGCACCGGCCACTGCCGCTGCCTTCCATAGGCGAGTAGCCGGTGGCGACCATGTCGATTTCGCTGGTGCGGGTGTAGAGTCCGGAGCGCGAGGGCATCGCGCGGGCGGCGCGGTCGGTATAGCCGGCGTCGATAATCATATCCACCGGCGCTTTGATGACGCGTCGGCCTTGATAGTGGTAGGCGACGGGAACATCGTCCCGGTAGGTAACTTTGTAGGTGCGCTCAAGAAGTCCTGCCTGCCCTTCACGCGCAATATCAGTTTGACCCAGCCCCGCCGCGCGGCTCATCCGGTAGATGCGTCGGTACGGCATCGCCGAATTGCGGCGCTCCGTGGCGACGGTCACGACAGCGGAATGCGCCGTCGCATCGCTCGCTTTGAAAGATGCCGTGGCAGTCGTGTCGGAGGAGTTTTGGCGCGGAGAGTCGCCGCTCGGCCGGGTGAGCGCAATCCAGTTGAAGTCATTGACCGCGCGCGCCTGGTTTGCCGGAAGCTGGTCGGCGATCAATGTCAGCGGGAGAAGGCTGGCGGTCGTGGCCAACTGCAACGGCGCTGCGCTGCCGGTTGCGTCCTGCTGGGCGAGCGCGTGCCGGCTGCCGGCCGCGCCAAGAGCGGCGAATCCAATGACGACCGCGCCAATGCGAGCGGCTTGGAGTGAAAAGGGCGACCGGCGAGCTGTAGAAAGGCCTTGACGGCTAGTGGCGCACGAAAGAACCGCAGGCTGCGCCATCGCATCCAGATCGGAATCCGTCGTGCTGCTAAATTGCTCTTGCAAAGGGGTCTTTCTCCTTTGGATAGTGGTATTTTGGTTGCACGACAAACCTCCGAGGCACTCGCGCCGCTTTTTCTTGGTTCCGGCAGACCGGGATTTAAGAAAAGCGCGATTGGGATTCAGAGGGGCTTGTCGCCATGCCGGACGCCACAGACATTAGCTGGTATTGGCGACCGACCTTTGCACCCACCGGTTTCAGCACGAGACCGCGTGGATTATGGAGCTTGATGCGCTACTTTACCTGCTGCCGATAGACGAATGCAAGCGCAAGGTTCTATTTTCGGCGAAATCAAACCTATTTCCGACCTACTCAGCGCGGCGAACATACCAGTTTTCTGAAAAATAATTTTTTATGCTACAGAGGATGTCCGATAAATTTGCTGACTATAGAACGGTCAGCTGTTGTTAAATATTGCTCCGGATTAGAGCTTGTTGACGCGCCTTTTGAAGCAAGTGTCAGGTATAATTGATTCTAATGCGAACGCGTGTTTGCAGCGTGAGAGATCAATAACCGAGTTTTGGAGTGACGCTATGTTTGAAGTAAAAAAGCATCTCATCAAAGTGCAGGGCAACCGCCTCTACCTTCCCGTGGCGGCGCGGCTAGTTTGGTTTCGGCAGGAGCATCCGGACTGGGGCATCGAGACGCGTCCCGTGGTGATCGATATGGAAAAGCAGTACGCGATCTTCGAAGCCAAAGTGTACAACGCGGACGGCAAGCTGATGGCGCAGGGCACGAAGATGGAGAACGTGCGCGGATTTCCCGACTTCATTGAAAAAGCCGAGACCGGAAGTATTGGTCGAGCGCTCGCGGTTTGCGGGTTCGGCACGCAGTTTGCGCCCGATTTGGACGAGGTCCCCAGCGGGCGGGTGGTCGATGCGCCGCAGCCAAACAGATCGCCGAGCAGCCGCCCGGACAACGGGCGAGACCATGACTACGGCTATCGAAACGGCAACGGCAACGGCAATGGAGATGGAAGCGGTAACGGAAATGGGAACGGGCGCGGCGGCGCGCCGGCGTTGAACGGAAACGCGAGACCCGGTATAAGCGACGGGCGCGGGCCTGACCGCCAGCCGGTGAGGCCGGTAATGAACGGTGTTAACGACCGAGCCGGCAGCAATGGCTCGGAAGAGCGGCGTGACGAACAGAAGCCGGAACCGGTTGGGTCGAGTGAGACTGCCGCCGCTCAAGGGGAGAAGCAGCCTGCCGGAGCGAATCTCGAATGCTCGATCTGCAGCCGCTCGCTGACGAAAGGCCAGGAACTTCTTTCGATCCGGAAATTCGGGGTGGCATTGTGCCCGGAATGCCAGAAAGAGCGTCGCGCAGTCGAGGCGGCCGCTTAGTGTAAGCGCACATTTACCGGCATTGGATATTACTACGAGCAAAGACCCTTGAGCGATTCGGCTCAAGGGTCTTTTTTGCGTATGCCAAATGGAAAATCTTATGTCAACCGCGCGGCGCAGGAACGAAAATCTGCTCGCCGATGCGCAGGGGTGCCGTGCCAGTCAACTCAGGGTTGGCCAGGCGAATGGAGCCGACCGTGCTAATCGTCGCGCTGCCTGATGCGGTGTAGCGGGAAGCTACAGTCCAAAGAGTGTCTCCGGGGGCGACGGTTACTTTCACGTAGTGGTTTGGGCTGGAATAATTGGAGACAGCTAAGTGACCGCTCCCGACCAGAGCAACCACGCACGCGGCAGCGGCAGCGGTATGAAAAACCAATTTCTCGACGCGCTTTGCCTGCTTGCGGCGAGCAAGCGTTCGCCGCTGCCGAGTGACCGCGACTTTGTGCTCGCGGACTTCGCGGGGCATGTACTGCCAGGCGTCATAAGTGGGAGCAGCGAGTAGTCCGTTATCGACGTTTCGCTCGATTTCCGTGTCTAACGAGACTAATCGGAGCGTCGGGGCGGGATAGGAAGCGTTCAAATCTCGCAAATCGAGATTATCTTCGCTCATACGCAAGGGAGTAAGTTCAGAAGATCCAGGGGTTCGGCAAACCATTAGCATAGCTCCTTATCATCGAACAGACGCGCGTCTGATACGTCAAAAACCAAACTCTTGTTCGATAATACCTCTAGCTTTCCACAGTGTCAAGTAATTTACCCAGGGCCTCCTTTCGTCAAACAAAAGTTCACGTGCAATCGAACAAAATCAGTCTCTCGGTATAATGGGCCATTCCTTCTCCCAAGGTAGGCTGATCGACCGCAGAGTGTCGCCAGGCCGCCTTTGTTGCGCATTCATTCATCCATCTATTCATTCGCTTTCATTCAGCTCTAAGGAGCTTCACATGCAATTATTAACGGACAAGCAGCAGCTCGTACTCGCTGCCATACAACGCCATATCGCGCTGACAGGCCATTCCCCGACCGTTCGAGAGATTGGGGCAGCCGTGGATTTGAGATCGAGCTGCAGCGTGCAGAAGCATCTCGACAATCTCGAGCGCCTGGGAAAAATTCAGCGAACGTCGTTTAAGTACCGCTCGATCGAGCTGGTGGACGAACTGCCGGCGCAGAACTCCGCGCCGTGGTCGCCCGCAGGTTTTTTGGTGCCGTTGATGGGCTATGTCAACGGCGGGCCGCCCGCTCAGAAGGGGCCGCCGAGCCAAACGGCCAAATCGGGCGATCCTGAGCTTTTGCTGGTGCCGGACAACACGATTTGCAGCAGCGAGCGGGCGGCGCAGGCCGACGCGTGCGCGCTGCGCAATTACGATGCCGCGCCTTATTTCGCGCTGGCGGTTCGGGGCGATTCCATGCAAGGCGCCGGAATTACCGACGGCGATATTATTGTCGCGCGGCGGCAACGGGCAGCTGAGAGCGGGCAAATAGTCATCGCGCGCATCGGAAGCGGCGAGCCTACAGTAAAACGTTTTTTCAATGAAGGCCGCCGAGTTCGCTTACAGCCGGAAAACCCGGCATATAAGCCTATCGTCAGCAGCGAAGCCCAAATTTTGGGACGAGTGACTTTGGCGATCAAGCGTTTCTAGAAACAAGACTATAGCTCTTGTAGAAAACTACAAGAGCTATGAGCTAACTGTCATAACAGCGAGCTGGATTTAGCTGCTGCCTTCATCGCCGTCGGACGTGCCGCCGCCGTTTTGGCCGTTTTGCGCCTCGTCGGGGGAATGGCTGCCGGATTCCGGCTCCGACGATTGATTCGAGTACCGCATCGGCGTCGTTTGATCCATGCCGGGTGTCTCGTCGGTCATTTCCAAACCCTCCGCCTCGGACTCGCCGCTGGTGTATTCCCTGTCAAGTACCGCCGTCGCTCCTGGTTGGCTCATTTTCATTCCTCCGGATATCGCGTTCGCAGTCGTTTCTGCTTAGGGTGTGCGTTTACCCAGGTGGCGAGGGATACAATCAGGCGCTGTTTTGAATCAGCGCGCCCAGGCTTCCGGCAGGAAATGCTCGCGGAACTTGTTGCTGGCGTATCGGTCGGTCATCCCGGCGATATAATCTGTGACGCACTGCGCCTTGTCTGCCGTGGACAAGGACTCGAACTCCGCTCCATTTCCGCGCAGCGCCTCGGGGACGGCTTCGGGGTGGTCCATATAGAGCCGGAAGAGCTGTCCCAGCATGAATTTCGCTTTGGACATTTCCACGTTGCCGCGTCGGTCAATGGCATAGACATTGGCGTACATGAAATCCTTGAGCGAGTTGGTCGCGGAAAGAACTTCGCCGGTCATGGCGACGAAGGGCTGATTGTCGCTGCTGACGACGATATTGGCCACCATCGTGGAGATGCGGGCGCTGTGCGTCTCGCCGAGCACGGCGATGCTGCCCCTGGGGAGGTCGGAGGGGCGTAGCACGCCCGCGCGGAGAGCGTCGTCGATGTCGTGGTTGATATAGGCGACGCGGTCGGCGATGCGCACGACCATGCCCTCGAGCGTGTCGGGCATCTGCTCGCCGGCGACGATGCCTAAATCCTTGCTGCCTTTGGAGTGGCCGAGGATGCCGTCGCGCACTTCCCAAGTGAGGTTAAGGCCCTGGCCGTCGTTTTCCAGCTGGTCGACGATGCGCAGGCTCTGGTCGTAGTGGCGGAACTGAGCGCCGGGAACATACTCGCGCAGCACTTCCTCGATGGCTTCCTCGCCGCCGTGGCCGAAGGGCGTATGGCCGAGATCGTGCGCCAGCGTTATCGCCTCCACCAAATCCTCGTTCAGCCGCAGGCATCGCGCGATGGT
Source organism: uncultured Armatimonadales bacterium (assembly GCA_964235675.1). GTDB lineage: Bacteria > Armatimonadota > Armatimonadia > Armatimonadales > Capsulimonadaceae > CAXSEA01. The sequence goes on from CAXSEA010000004.1 coordinate 33,248, forward strand.
GCGCCCGATTTGCGCCACTTCCAGCGTATGGGTGAGGCGCGTGCGGTAGTGATCGCCCTCGGGGTCGATGAGAACCTGGGTTTTGTGCTTGAGGCGGCGGAACGACTTGGAATGCAGGATCCGGTCGCGGTCGCGCATGAACTCGGTGCGAAGCGGGTCGAGCGGCTCGGGACGCAGGCGTCCTCGGGTTTGGGCGGATTGCTGGGCGTGGGGCGAGAGGAGCTGCGCTTCGCGGGCTTCGGCGGCGAGGCGAAAGCGATTGAGATCATTCGAATCAAGTGCTGAAGAATCCACTTCAGTAGCTTACCCGAGGCTCGACATTCCTATTACGCCGGGATCACCGAACCGGCTTCAAAACGAGAACGACCGGATGCCCGCTGCGACTGATTCCCTGCCCGAGTATTTCGCCTTCGTTGCTGATCGCGTCGATTTCCGTTATTTTTACAAGCGGCTTATCCATCATTAAAGTGGTAAGGCGAACTTTACCGCGGACTGTCGCCAGCCAGAAGTCGTCTGCGTAGTTTTGTGCCGGCTCGATAACTTCCCACTTCAGTTTGTCATTGACGCAAGAATACTGCCAATCGCTTGGTAAAGTGACCTGGCTGAGCGCCTCGTCATTGCGGTTTGAGCCAGAGCTCGCACGGCGATGACTGACAAGTATTGGATTTCGATAGAAGTTAGTCCAAACACACTCGACACCGTCTGGGTCCGCATAGCATCTGGAAGCGTCCACAGCAGGTATCGATTCACTGTCATAGATATGGCCGTGAACGTTCCCGGCGGAATCAAAGTAATCGGCAGAACTATCTGGCTCACCGCCCGGAAGAAAACGATACACGCCGTGGGCATAGACCCAGGCCTGAGAGTATTCGAAGGAGTATGCTCCGGATTCGTTTACTTGAGAGGTGCCGGCGATGCGGCCATTCCGGTCGACGTCCACAGCGCGATCCATCGTGTATGTATTATCCGGGTCCGGGCGATACGGCGAACGGGGCAAAATATATGTTTTGTTGTGTTGGTAGACAAATGCTCGGCAGCACTGTCCTGCACTCTCATAATCAGTATAGAAAGATCCTGCAAAGCCGCCTGTTCGGGCTGGATTGGCATCTAGAATCGATTTGCTGCAGCGGATAGGAAGCAGTTGCAGCCGAAAACACGGCAGGCGAGTTGACTGTTCTACCAGACGGCAAAGCGCAGGCTGCAGCAGGCCAGAATAGGCGGCAGACGCAGCGAGCATAAAGCTAAGTAAGTGTTTTGTCCTCATGCTACTGCTCGTCGTCGGTGTATTCTTGTTTTAGCAGCGCACAGTCAGTAAATCCGCTATCCGATCCGCGACTTCACATAATCGAGCAAACCGCTAATCGGCACGCGCACCTGGCCCATTGTGTCGCGATCACGGACGGTGACGGTGTCGGTTAGCTCGGCGCTGTTTTCGGTTTTGCCTTCGCCAAGGGTGTCGAAATCGACGGTGACGCAGAAGGGGGTGCCGATTTCGTCCTGGCGGCGGTAGAGTTTGCCGATGGCGGCGGTGTCGTCGTAGACGGCGCGCATGTCGCCGGTGGCTTGCAGCATGTTTTTGATGCTTTTGGCTTTGGCGACGATGCGGTCGTCGTTCTTTTTGAGCGGCAGGACGGCGACCTTGATGGGCGCGAGAACGGGCGGGAATTTTAGGACGATTCGGGTTTCGCCGTTTTCCAGCTGCTCCTCATGGTAGGCCTCGCAGATTGCGGCCAGGCAGCCTCGGTCTACGCCCGCCGCCGGCTCGACGACGAAGGGGACGACGTGCTTGTTGGTGACGTGGTCGAAGTAGGTGAGCTTTTCGGTGGATTGATCGTTCGGGACGACTTTAGCGGTGAGGCCGAGCTTGGCGTTTTCTTTCGAGTGGGAGCCGAGGTCGAAGTCGGTGCGGTTGGCGAAGCCTTCGAGCTCGTCGAAGCCGAGGGTGGGAAACTTGTAGAGGATGTCTACCGTCCGCTTGGAGTAGTGGCTCAGCTTTTCTTTCGGGTGCTCGAAGAGCTGGAGGTTCTCGGGTTTTAGGCCGACCACTTCGGTCCACCATTTGAGGTGGTCTTGAATCCATTCCTCGTGGATGCGCTCATCCTCGCCGGGCATGACGAAATACTCGATCTCCATCTGCTCCAATTCGCGGACGCGGAAGATGAAGTTGCGGGGCGTGATCTCGTTGCGAAACGACTTGCCGATCTGCGCGACGCCGAACGGAAGCTTGCGGTTAGTGGAGTTCAGGACGTTGCTGAAGTTGACGAACATGCCCTGCGCGGTTTCCGGGCGCAGGTAGGCGTAGGACTCGGGGTCGGCGAGCGGGCCAACCTGGGTTTTGAACATCAGGTTGAAGGAGCGCGGCTCGGTGAGATCGCAGTCGGGGGTTTCGCCGGGATGCTGCTTGGGATGCTTGAGGCAGACGCCGTCGGCGAGCTTGTCCTCGCGGAAGCGGCCTTTGCAGGTGCGGCAGTCCACCAGCGGATCGACGAAGGTTTCCTCGTGGCCGGAGTATTTCCAGACGTAATGGTTCATCAGGATGGCGGTGTCGATGCCTTCCATGTCGTCGCGCTCGTAGATATTGTGCCGCCACCAGGCGCGCTTCAGGTTGTTTTTCAGCTCCACGCCCAGGG
>CAXSEA010000005.1:0-35646 GCA_964235675.1 uncultured Armatimonadales bacterium
TTCCCAATTCTTTAGCGCAATACACTCAAGTATTGTCGATATTTGCTTTCCGGATTGATGTCGACTACAATCGATCACGGTTTGTCCTAGCCCGAGTCACTCGGACATGACGGCCGGAATGTGGCGTCGCCTGCTTCCAGCGGGCTGATCGCAGAAAATATCATGATGCGAGAGTGGCCCAACCGACGTCTGCTCGATTTGCTGAAAATTGAGATTCCGATCATACAAGCGCCCATGGCTGGATCGGATTCGGTCGCGCTGGCGCGGAGCGTGTCTTCCACGGGCGCGCTCGGGTCACTGGCGTGCGCGCTGCTCGGCCCGGACGGTGTCCGCGAAGCCGCCGGCGCGATTCGGCAAGGGATGGATCGTCCTTTCAATCTCAATTTCTTCTGCCACACGATGGAAGCTCCCGATATGGCCGCCAAAGAGCGATGGAACAGCTTTCTGAAACCGCACTATGAATGCTTCGGCCTCGATATCGAAGCCGTGGCGGAAAGCCGTCTCCGCCTTCCGTTCGATGATGAGATGTGCGCGGTCGTAGAGGAAGTCAGCCCCGAAGTCGTCAGCTTTCACTTTGGACTGCCCGCTCCCGGCTTGATGGACCGGCTCAAGAAACGTGGCATCAAAGTATTGTCATCGGCGACGAGTGTCAGGGAAGCAAAATGGATTGAGGATCGCGGGTGCGACGCGGTAATCGCCCAAGGTTTCGAGGCGGGTGGCCACCGGGCCATGTTTCTCGAAACGAACGCTGCGACGCAAGTTGGTTTGTTCGCGCTGCTGCCCCAGGTGGCGGACGCTGTTTCGATTCCCGTCATTGCCGCCGGGGGCATCGCCGATGCGCGGGGGATTGTGGCCGCCTTCGCGCTGGGCGCTTCCGGCGTGCAGATGGGCACGGCGTATCTATTTTGCCCGGAAGCCAATGTATCTCCCGTATACCGTCGAGCGCTCGAAACGGCGACGGACACCGGGACAGCCGTGACGAATCTGTTCAGCGGAAGGCCGGCCAGGGGCATTCTCAATCGGTACCTGAGCGAATCCGGGATCATTTCAAAAGACGCCTTGGCTTTCCCGTATGCTGCGACACTGGTAGCGCCTTTGCGAGCCGCGTCGGAGAAGAATGGCTCGCTGGATTACATGCAACTCTGGGCCGGTCAAGCGGCGGGGCTCATGAGCGCCATGCCAGCGGATCAATTTACCCGAAAGCTGGCGGCAGACGCATTGAGCCGGTTGTGAACGGGAGACTACCCTAGCAGAGCCTCGCGCGAGTAATCCTTAAATTCTAGGAAACGTGCATGTCCTCAGTCGTTCTTATATGGACGCATTGAATGAAGCTGCACTCGCCGCCAGCCTCGGCGTACACTCCGGGATCTCGCTAATTCGTCCATGACCTGCTGCCGTTGCCGTTGCCGCTGCGACGGCGCTAAGGCTGCGGCTGGTTGGGGCCGTCGGGGTGAAAGTCGCCGCGCGAGACGCAGAGGGCATCCAGGCCGAGCGTCCATCTGCCTGTGGCGGCGGACGGGGCATGCAGAGCGAGCAGAAGCGTGTGGTCGCCGGCGGTCAAATGATAGCTGCTGAGTCGTCGCCAAACAAATTGGCCTGCGATGCCGCTGCCGGAGCGGGCCAAGGAGCCGTAGGGAGCGCCCGTATCGGCCGTCGATTGATCGGGCTTGAGCGGAACGCCGCCGTCGAAAGTGAGAGTCAAGCTGGAGGTATCCGGGCCGGCACCGATCGAGCCGCTGGGGGCCATGCTGGCCCAGATATCGTAGTCGCCGGGGGCGTTGGCGCGGAACGCGTACTGCGCGAAGTAGGTGCCTTGCGTACCTGCGGCACTGCCGGCGGGAGGCGCTGAAGCGGTATCAAGCCAAAGGTAGGCTCCGCCGGAAATGTCGGGAGAAGCGACGATCGAGCCGAAGTTCTGCGCCGACGGCGCTTCGCCTTCTATCCACAAGAACGGGCTGACATAAGCTTGCAAGCGAATGCGAAGGCCGTCCAGCAGATCGTACTCGGGAACGTTATCGGTCGCGTTGGTCAGGCTTGGATTGCTCGTGATGTAGAACAATCGGTCGGCAAAGGGCTGAACCGTGGCGGACTCGGTTTTCCCGAGATTGAGCAGGCGGTTGATCTCTTTAACTTCATCGGTGATTGCGCCGTAGGGAAGCGGCAGCGCGGCGATCCCGCTGATGATAATCGGCGTCTGGCCGACCGAAATCGTCATCGCGCCTTTCTTAACTTGCGTCGGTAGGGTCAATCCCGTTGCCGTGGCGACGACCGGATGCTCCTTTGGGGTAAACGACAACTGCAATACTTGCGGCAGCTCCGATTGCGAGTATAAGACAAAAGAAGGCGTCGTTGAAGCGCCGCTTGGCGGCAGCGTGTAGCCGACCACTCCCTGGCCGACATCGAGGCGCGCGCTGTCGAACGTGGCCGGAAGCCACCAGAGATCGCTGGATAGCTCTTCGGTTTGAGTGCCGGGCAGATTCAAATTAGCGGGATAGTAGAGAATTGAAGGCGACTGGTCGGCGAGAGCGTTGGCGTCCGCGCCGTATGCCTGCGACTGCGACCTTACCCAGCCCAGCTGCTCGACGGGGGCATCCAGCAGGCTGTTGCCGCTGGAATCGACGCTGCGGAGGGCGTTGACATAAAAGCCGCGCGAGCCGAGACTCAGCAATATGCGGCTGTCTCCAGTCAGCTTCTCCTGAGTTCCATAACCGACGAATTTGCCGTTTTGAACGGTGGCATCCGGCAAACTCAGCTCGTTGACAAGCCACTGCGTGCGCCGGGCGTGCTCGACATCGGAAAGCGCGTAGCCGTTTGCCTGCGAGCCAAGATCGTCGCCATGGAGCGGCGAATCCACCAGGAGGCCGTCGTATCCGGACGCGCTTTTATTCAGGGTAATCGGGCTGGACTGCGACCAGCGGTAGAGCACGGGGACGTCCGCCACGCCCTTTTTAACGGCGTCGGCCATCCCGTTCATCGCTTTTTGCATGGATTCCAGCTGGAACGAGCGGATATCGCTCCAAACGGCGGAGTTGGCGGCGTTTGCGTCGTAGAGCTTATCGTTGGCGGAGTCGTAGAGATCTTCCAGGCCTTTGCCTTGATTCCAAAGCGGGACAAGACGTGCGGCGGTGGCGATATCGGGCAGATCCTCGTTGGTGACTCGCCACGCCTGCTGGAGAGCAGTCAAGCGCCCGCTGTATTTCGCATTGAGCCATGACTGGAACTGGCTGCGGTAGGCGTCAGATACGGGAAGAAAGCCGCGCGACGTGCTGGCGGCGCCGAAGTAGCCGAGATCGTCGCGGATGGGATCGACGAAAAAGCGCAGGCCGGAGCCAAACTGAATTTTGCCGAGATAGATCAAGAGATCGTCGCGGGCTTGGTCGGCGTTGCTCCAGAAATCGGGGCAGCCGCGCTCCTCAGCGGTGCCGGGGCCGAAACGCCGGGTGGGATAGACCAGCAAAACCGTATCGTCGCCGCCGGACGATCCTGTCGGCGCGACCGCGCTGACGTCATCGGTGGTTGCGCCGTCCGCGTTTTGCAGAATAACCGCGCCCTGCTTCTGGATGGACTTGTCGCGGGTCGAGACTAGAAAATAGGAGCCGCCGGTGAGCCCGGAGATATTTCCGACCGAAGCGTAAGCGCCTGATTGCGGGTCGGGGAGGCGGTACAAAGCGGGATTGACGGTAATCGCGTCCAGGCTGCCGGGCGGGAACGCGTTTAGGTCGAGGCCGTAGGTAAAGCCGTTTTGATCGAGATAAGTAATCAGCCGCTGCAAGGCGGCGGGAGGCAGCGCCGTGATCGGCAGCTCCGCGCCGCTGCCTCCGGGCTTAATCAAGAGCTGTGTGATGCCCTGCGCTTTCAGCCGGCGCAGATCGCGGGTGTCGGCGGCCCAATTATCGTCGGTGTTCGAGGAAGCGTCGGCCAAGCTGCGCGGCTGAAACACGCCCCCCGCCGGTACATACGGCGCGCCGTCCCAGAGCAGCGCGTGAGTGCCGGTGATCGACCAATGAACAGGCGCGATGTTGGCAGCGGGCGTGTAGTCGCCGGTTGATTGCGCCGCTGGAATCGCATCGGCTTGGGCGACGCCGCTCCGCGAGTCGAGCATTCCCGCATGAATGCCTAAGCCCAAAATCAAAGAAGCGGCGAGAGCGGACGATTTACGGGACATCATTATCTTAGTGTACGCTCCGAATCGGCAATTAGGCACGCCACTCTTGGGCCGATGTCAATCGATACAGCTACATAGCTACGGGGCTGCTGAGGCCGAGAAGGGTCAGAGCGTTACGAAGCACCACGCGCGACGCTTGCACCAGATAGAGCCGCGCGGCGGTGGTCGGAACGTCGTCGCCGAGAACGCGCAGTGTCGGATCGTTGCTTCCGGCGTCGTAGAACAGGTGCAGCGCGGCGGCAAGCTCGCGCACGTAGGTGGTAATCATGTGCGGCGAAGAGCGCTCCGCCGCGAAGGCGATTTGGTCGGGATAATCCCCAAGGCTCTTCATCAGGTCGATTTCCATGGGCGCGGTCAGGAGCGACAGATCGGCTGCGGCAATCGCTTCTTCGGCGATGCCCTGCGCCGCCGCCTTTTCCAATATCCGGCAGCAGCGGGCGTGGGCATACTGGACGTAGAAAACCGGGTTCTTCGAGCTTTGCTCGCGGGCAAGATCGATGTCGATATCCAGCGACGTATCGCTGGAGCGCATCAGGAAGAAGAAGCGCGCCGCATCCTTGCCGATTTCGTCGACGAGGTCGGCTTTCAATTCCAGGACGTTGCCCTTGCGCTTCGAGCCGCGCACCATTTCGCCGTTTTTGGAGATGCGCACCAGCTGAAAGAGCAGGATATCCAGCCGGTCGGGATCGTAGCCGGACGCCGCGACAACCGCTTTCATCCGTGCGACATAGCCGCCGTGGTCCGCGCCCCAAATGTTGATGAGCCGGTCGAAGCCGCGCTCGAACTTGTCGATGTGGTAGGCGACGTCGGCGGCGATATAAGTCGGCGCGCCGCCGGCGCGGAGCAGGACCCGGTCTTTGTCGTCGCCGAAAGCGGTGCTGCGGAGCCAGAGCGCGCCGTCCTGCTCATAGGTGTGGCCGTTCGCGGTCAGCTGCGCGATAGCCTCCCGCACTTTGCCGGATTCGTGCAGCGTGTTCTCGCTGAACCAGGTATCGAACACGATGCCGAACGATTGCAGGTCGGCGGCCTGCTCGTCCTGCATGCCTTCCTGGGCAAGGTCGCGAAAAAGCTGGACAGTGGCGGGATCGTCGATATCGGTAACGGCATACCGCGCGCCGTCACGCTCGATAATATTTTTGGCGATCTCGATGACGTAATCGCCGCGATACAGCCACTCCGGGCCGTCATCGACCCCATCCGGGCCCATATCCTGCCCGAGCTGCTGCATATAACGCATATGTACGGAGCGCCCGAAATTGTTCATCTGCGTGGAGTTTAATGCGTCATTGATGTAGAACTCCCGCTCGACGCGCCAGCCGGTCGCCGCCAGCAGCGAGCCAAGCGCGTCGCCGATAGCCCCACCCCGCCCGTGCGCAACCGTAATCGGGCCGTTCGGGTTGGCGGAAACGAACTCGATCTGCACGCTTTTGCCGTCATGCGCTTTAGAATGGCCGTAGCGGTCCTGCTCGTGGACAATGGAGCGGACGATCTCATGCAGCCAGCTCGGGCGTAGATGGAAGTTGATGAAACCTGGCCCGGCAATCTCCACGCGCTCGACATCGGTGCCCTCGATTTGGAGATTATCAACCAGCGCCTGCGCGATCTGGCGCGGCGCGAGCTTGAGCGGCTTGGCGAGCGTGAGCGCGATATTGGTCGCGAAGTCGCCGTGCGTTTTTTGCTTGGGAACATCCAGCTCGGGTTGGAGAGCGCCACTCGCGGCAAGCTCGTCGGAGCGCGGCAGAGCGTCCGCCGCTTGCGCCCGCTCAAGACTTTGCTCGATCAATTGCGTGAGTTTTTGTTTAATCATGAAGCTGTCAAAAAGTTTAGTTCAAACCGCCGAGATACCGCGCCAGCACTGGGAATTTGTAGAGGAGCAGATCGCAGACGCCGACCACCAGATAAGCCCCGGCCATGAGCTGCACCAGGCCCATGTTCCAGACGCGCTGCGCGAAAGTAGGACGGCTTTCCAGCCCGTTGGCTAAAGAGCGCGCCACCACTTCCTGACCAGCCCGTATCCCCGACGCAATCTGCTTGTCGCTCGCGGCGCGGGTCGTCAGAAACTGCTGAATCGCGCTGCCGACCTGCCGCCAAGTCAGCATCGTTACGATGACTCCCGAGAGCACCGACGTCGCGATACTGCCGGTCAGCGCGAATACCACGCTGATTGCCAGAGTCAAAATCGACAGGCCAGCGACAAGATTCGTGCCACAGCGCGGATGCACGCGCGGCATCCGGCGCACGTTTTCCGGGGTCAGCGGCTCGCCGCGCTCCAGGCAGTGAACCACCTGATGCTCGGCGGCATGGTATCCCGCCACCGGAACCAGCCGGAGTAGTATCAGGAGCAGCGGTACGGCAAGCGCGGCCTGGAAGTCTCCCGCCAGCGCGATGACCGCATTCGGGTTGAGCCGCAGGAACGTGAGCATCAGCAGACGTAAAAAATCGAAGTGGTAAGCCGTCTCAAGCCATTGAAACAAAAGCGAGGAAATCGCCACCGCAATTGTGTACAAAACCGACATGCTCACACCCGCCAGTACCAACCCAAGGTTACCCGCGCCGCCCTGCACGACTCCATCCGTGAGATAAACGCCCAGCGGTGTCGCCATGCCGCCGACACGCGCCGGAGCCAAATTACCGAGCGCCGCCGCGACCGAATCGCTTCGATAGACGACTCCCGCGTAAACCGGACGCGGCCCGTTCAAGCAGACCACGATCAGCGGAGCATCGCTGATCGCATCGAAGGCGGCTTGAATGCGGCTCAGTGGATCGCTCGCCCTGAGCTGCGGCGCTGACGCGAGTACGAGCAAAGGCTCGGGACCGTCGAGCAGCACGCTCAGAGGCGTTTGGGCCGGCATCGAACCAGTCCCGCCGCCGATATACTTCATGTTGGCCGCCAGCACGCGGTTGAGCAATGCCAAGCTCAGCACGCCCAGCACGTGTCCGGCGACGCCGACACACAGCGATCCGCTCGGCGAGCGCCGCAGCGCGGCATGCACGGCCGCCAGGGGCTCGTAGGGCGAGATCAACGGCTCGTCACGCGTCATCGCCGCGACCGTTCCCATGGCCTGGGGACCGTCCGCTCCCATGACGGCGAGGGCTTTCCGCCGCGTCCAGTTGAGCAAAGGAAGCAAGCGGCTCCGGGAATCGTCTCGCGCCGCCCCAATTTTGTTGCCGTCGGCGGCAGGCGGGGGCAGCTCGTTTCCGGAGCCGCTCAGTGTGTCAGGCATACATCCAGCCAGTTGTGACTCGATCAGTGAGTGCGCGGGCGTCAGTGCTCCAGCAAAGCGAGCGGGTTTTGCAAGAGGCGCTTCAGTTCCTGCAGAAATTTAGCGCCGGCCGCGCCGTCCATGACGCGATGATCGCCGCTGAGCGTAATATTCATGCGGCTGCGAACTGCGATGGTGTCGTCGGCGAGGACGACCGGCATCTTGCGAATCGAGCCGACCGCCAGGATCGCGCCCTGCGCCGGGTCGATAATGGCGATAAAGTTATCGATATCGAAGCTGCCGAGATTGGAGACGGTAAACGTGCCGCCTCCGTAGTCAGCCGGCTGCAATTTACGGCTGCGCGCCTTGTCGATCAAGCCCCGCGCTTCTTTGGCAATGGCGCGCAGGCTCTTGGTATCGGCTTCCTTGACGACGGGAACGATCAGACCATCATCCAACGCGACGGCGATGCCGACATTCGACGACGACGGCTGAATATATGAATCGCCCTGATAGATGCGGTTGACGTCCGGCACTTTTTTCAGCGCCAGCGCCGAAGCCTTCACGACAAAATCGTTCAACGAGATTTTGGACAGACTGTCGTCCAGGGTGTTCAGCTGCTTGCGAAGCTCCATCGCCGCGTCCATGTCCACTTCGGTAGTGAGGTAGAAATGAGGCACCTGCGACTTGGAATCGACCATGCGCCGGCCGATCACGCGGCGCATGGTGGACATCTCCACCCGCTCGCCGGGAACGCTCGAAGGCGCGAATCCGGAGCCAGTCGGCGCTACCATCGCAGGCTGCGCCGTCGGCTGAGACTGAACTGCCGCGGCTTGCGGTTTCGGCTGGGTGGCGGCGGCTTTCACGTCCGCTTCAATGATGCGCCCGTTCGGCCCCGTGCCGGTCACATTTTCGAGCGCGACGCCCTGCTCACGCGCCACGCGTCGCGCCAGCGGCGAGGCTTTTAAGCGGCTCGGCTGCGCGGTGCCGTTGCCGCGCGGCGCTGTGGTAGTTGGCATAGGCATCGTAGGGGCTGCCGCGCTAGGCGCGGCGGGAGCAGTGGGAGCGGCAGGTGGCGCGGGAGCATCAATCGCCATCTTCTGCTGCTCGGCGGCGCTCATATTCTTGGTGCCGTCGGCTTCGGCAGGCGTCGCCGATGCTGTCGCGGCAGGAGGCGCGGCAGTAGCGGCAGACGAGCCGGAGCCATCGCCGATTGTCGCGATAATACCGCCCACCGGCACGCTTGCTCCTTCGGCTACTTGGGTTCGCAGAACGCCCGCGTCTTCGGCTTCGATCTCGACGTTGCTTTTATCGGTTTCGATCTCAGCGATGATGTCGCCTAGCTTCACCTCGTCGCCGTCGCGCTTTTTCCACGACAGGAGGGTGCCCGCTTCCATTCCGTCGCCCATCTTGGGCATGATTACTTCAGCGTTTGGCATGTCGGCTTAAAGGCTCCGCTCCAGGGTGCGCTTGGCCGCGGCGACGATCTCATCGGCGTGCGGCGTAGCAAGGTTTTCCAGCGCGGCGGCGTAGGGCATCGGCACGAACGCGCCATGAACCCGCTCCACGGGAGCGTCGAGGTCGTCGAACGCCTTTTCCGCAATCTGCGCGGCGAACTCAGCGGCGGTGCCGTAGTCGAGCCACTGCTCCTGGACGATCACCGCACGGTGCGTCTTGCGGACGCTGGCTAGAATCGTGTCCAAATCCCAGGGCTGGAGCGAGCGCATATCGACGACTTCGGCATCAATGCCTTCCGCCGCGAGCTTCTCGGCGGCTTCGAGCGCTAGGATAGTATTGCGGGAGTAGCCAACCAGCGTGACATCCTTGCCCTCGCGCTTAATATCAGCCTTGCCGATAGGAAGGACGAAATCGGGATCCTCGGGCACGTCGCCCTTGGAGCCGTAGAGTTTGGCATGCTCCATGAAGATAATGGGGTTGTTGTCGCGGATGGCCGCTTTCAGCAATCCCTTGGCATCGGCGGGTGTGGCCGGGCAGACCACTTTAAGGCCAGGCGTGCCGGCGTACCAGTGCATCAAATCCTGGGAGTGCTGCGCCGAAAGCTGCGTGCCGACACCCGCCGGGCCGCGCATCACGCAAGGCACGGGGTACTGGCCGCCGCTCATATAAAGAATTTTCGCGGCGTGGTTAATAATTTGGTCGTAGCCCACCAGCGCGAAGTTGAAGGTCATGAACTCCAGCACCGGACGCAAACCCATCATCGCCGCGCCGACTGTCATGCCGATCATGCCCGCCTCGGAGATGGGCGTATCGACAATTCGCTCCGCGCCGTATTTTTGCAGAAAGCCTTGGGTCACTTTAAACGTGCCCTGGTACTGCCCGATTTCCTCGCCAAGGAGAAATACTTTGGGGTCGCGGTCGAGCTCTTCGGCGAGCGCCATTTGAATAGCGTCGCGGTAGGAAATGTTGACCGTTTTGCCGGTGTAAGGCTCGTGCTTCGCGCCGTTGACGATCGCCGTGTCGTCCTCGGTTTCCGGCTTCATCAGATCGCTGTCGCCTGCCTGGGGAATGTCGGGCCGCGCGGAGGGCGCTTGCGCGCCATCGGCGGTAGAGCCGTTTTGAGACGTGCCGTTTTTCGGCATCGAGGCGGCCGGCTGCGCGGCGACTTGCGTTCCCGTGGCATCGCCGATTGTGGCGATAATGCCGCCTACCGGTACGCTGGAGCCTTCCGTGACCTGTGTCCTGAGCACTCCGGCATCCTCGGCTTCGATCTCGACATTGCTTTTGTCGGTTTCGATTTCAGCGATGATGTCGCCCAGCTTCACCTCGTCGCCGTCGCGCTTTTTCCACGACAGGAGGGTGCCCGCTTCCATTCCGTCGCCCATCTTGGGCATGATTACTTCTGGCATAAGTTGATTTATCCACCATTTGGCGGGCCGTGCGCGATAGGCGCGGCCGAGATGATGACGCTGCATTAGGCGGTCAGCCCCTACCGTTCAAAGTACTCCTTTGGTACGCTGACAGGTATGGACTCCGACTCGTGGTCGATTGTGGCTATGACACTTCCAGAGGGACTCGATTGGCCGTCCTGAATGATCCATCTGAGCGTGCCCATGTGATGAGCTTGTATTTCAAAGTTGTTTGAGTTCACCTGGGTGTCGGCAATGATGTCGCCTGGATGCACAGTCTCGCCATTTTCCCTGAGCATGTGCCAAACCACCGCCTCAGGTCCCGGTCCGCTTTTCGGTGCCGCGCCGGTCAGCTCGTGCATGCCCTTCAAGTTGCGCAGCACGACGACGAACACGACGCCGACGCCGGCGACCTCCGCCCAATTTAACGGAGTCATCGTGATTACTCCGCGTAGACGTCTTGAGTCAGCTCTTCCGGCGAGCACCAGGGACTTTGCTCGGCGTATTCGGTCGCTTTGCGCGCGAACTCAAGCGCGGAAGCGTCGATCTGCTTGGCCTTCTCGTCGTTCAAAACGCCACGCTGCTCCAAAGTCTTTTGCAGAATCATGACCGGATCGCGCTGCCGCCACCGCTCCACTTCCGAAGGCTCGCGGTAGGTCTTCTGCGTCTCGGCCTGATCGGCGGCGCCGTGCCCGACATAGCGGTAGGTGATCGCGTCGATAAAGAACGGGTACGGGTCTTTGCGCATGTTCTCGATTACTTTACTGGCCAGCTGCCGAACCGCGAAGTAATCCTGGCCGTCCACTTTGGCGTGCGGGATGTTATAGGACTCCGCGCGCGAGCCAAGATCCGTATTGGCATGGCTGCGGTCGATGCTGGTGCCCATCGCGTAGCCGTTGTTTTCGAGCACCCACAAGATGGGCAGGCGATAAAGCGCCGCCATATTCAAAGCCTCGTGGAAGCCGCCGGCGTTCATGGAGCCGTCGCCGAAGTAGCAGACGCAGATGTTGTCGGTCTTGTTGTACTTCAGCGCCCAGCCGATTCCGGTGGCAAGAGGCACATTGCCCCCGACGATGCCGTAGCCGCCCGCGAAGCCATGCTCCTTGTCGAACAAGTGCATCGAGCCGCCCTTGCCGCGCGAGACGCCGGTGGACTTGCCGTAGATTTCGGCCATCACCTTGCCGGGGTCGGAGCCTAAGACAAGCGCATGCGCGTGGTCGCGATAGGTGGACAGGGCTTGGTCGCCGGGCTTGGTGCACGCGAGGATACCCGTGGAGACCGCTTCCTGCCCGATGTACAGGTGCAGGTAGCCGCCTACCTTGCCGGCGCGGAACGCGCGGTTGCAGGCTTCCTCGAAGTGGCGGATGTTGAGCATCTCCTCGTAGGCGCGCAGAAGATCGGCGTCGCTAAGATGAAGCTTTTCAATTACTTCGTTGGGGTCGACATGAGGCAGGTTTACCTCGCCGTGCGGCTCGCGAACAGGCTCGCCGCCGACGCCGTTTCCACTGCCGTTGCCGCTTACGGATTGCATCGACCCGGTTGCGGAATCGCTGCCGTTATTTGCCGCGAGAGCGGCGTCTGCGCCTTGTGTGGCTGCCATTCGTACCTCGTTGTGTTTTCGTAGCCGTCAAAAACTGGATTTAAGCGTCCTATTATAGCCCATCAATCGGCGCTGCCGCAATCGCAGCGATGCGCCGATTGCATGCCTGCTTTCAGGGCCGATACCCTTCCAGCAGAAACGATACCGCAGCGCTGAAATCGCGCGCGATATAGGTCGGCCGCGACTTCATCTCAAGCGTGTCGAACGGCACCAGCTCAGTGGCCCCCGACATGAGCAGTATGGTTTGCTTCACAGCCGCGTTGTTGCCCATCTCGATATCAGTCAGCGAATCGCCGATCATCACGGAGCTCGAAATATCGATGTCGTATTCGGCGGCGGCCTGGATAATCATGCCCGGCAAGGGCTTGCGGCAGGAGCACATCTCCTCGGCCAGGTGGACGCAGTAGTAGGAGCGAATAAACGACGCGCCGGCAGCGGCTTGCAGTGAGTCGCGCAGCTCGCCGTCCACCTGGTCGAGCGCGTCCTCGGTCATTATGCGCTTGCCGACTCCCTGCTGATTCGAGACGACTAGAACCGGAATATTCAGATCGTTGAGCGCGCGCAGAGCATCCGCCGCGCCGGGCAGCAGGTGAAGCTCGTCGGGTACGCGGATATAGTCACCCTTGACGTATCGGTTAAGGACGCCGTCCCGGTCGATGAATACGGCGCTAAGTTTGAAGTCAATCATGTTTTGAAAAAAGCTTGGGAGCAGGATGGATGCCGTTGCGCTGGAGCGTGGCGGCTTCGGCGTGCGATTCGGTCGCCGCGGGCAGCAGACCGGCGGCGAGGGCCATCATCTTTTGGTGTAGGCAGCGGAAGATGACATGCGCCAGGACGAGATGAATATCCTCGACCTGCTGCATGTCCCGCGATTCGAGCACCACCGCGCACTGACTCAGCTTCGCCAGCTTGCCGCCGCCGTAGCCGCACCAGCTCATCGCCGTCGCGCCAACGGAACGCGCGACTTCCGCGGCCGCGACGACATTCGGGGAGTTGCCGGAGCCGGATATGGAAAGAAGAATGTCGCCCGGACGCAGCCAGCAGCGGGCTTGAGCCGCGAATACGTTGGCATACTCGGTGTCGTTGCTCCACGCGGTGAGCAGCGGCACGGAATCGACCAGCGACAGCGCTTCAAACGGCCTGAGCGGAGGGTCGTGAGAAAAAAGATTCTTTTGCAGATCGGTGACAAAGTGGCTTGCCGTGGAAGCCGAGCCGCCGTTGCCGCACGTGATCACTCGTCCGCCGCGCTCATAGCATTCCCAGAGCAGATCGACGCAAGTCTCCACCTCGCGCTCGTTGACATCGCGCAGTAGCTGCTCCACCTGATTAAAATAGTTCCGGACTTGGCCCATCGTCTTGTTGCCGTTCCTTCCGCCCGCATCGGCGGAATTACCGAGGTGCCGCACGCTACTCCCTGCGGTTGTTGAAAATTACTTTACTGCCGTCGCGCTCGAGCTTGACGTGAAGCTCCCGCAATCCGCTGAGAACCTCGCGTACCTGCGCCTGACGGTCCGGGGGAGCGAGCAGCAATAGGAACCCTCCCCCGCCCGCTCCCGCTATTTTGCCGCCAATCGCTCCGGCATCGAGAGAGCGCTCATAAAGGCTGTTCAACTCGTCCGAGGTAATTCCTGCCGCAAGGCGCTTTTTCCGCTCCCAGCCGGCGTGCAAAATGCGTCCAAAACGAATAAAGTTGCGCTCGCGGAGACAGGTTTCCACCTGATCGACCTGGCCGCGCATCTCCAGGAGGTTGTCGGTCTGATCGTCAATATTCGTTTTTTGCTGGGCTAAAATGCTGTCGGCCTGACGTGTGACGCCCGTATAAAACAACATCAAGCTTTCACTGAGCTGGCGCTCGGTCTCGAAGCCAACGTCGATTTTGATCACATCCGTACTGTCGTCCGGGTTGAAGACGATGCGGCGCAGGCCGCCGTACGCGGCGATATACTGATCCTGCTTACCGATAGGCTTGCCGAGAACCTCGATTTCAATTTTGCACGCCTCGCGCGCCAGCTGCTCGGCGGTCACCAGCTCGCCCTGGTAGACATGCATCGCGTGGAGCAGCCCTACAGTCACAGTGGACGATGAGCCCAAACCGCTGCCTTCGGATGGGATATCCGCCATGGTGGCGATTTCGACGCCTTGCGTGATGCCCGTCATGCGCAGGCACTCGCGCACCAGCTCGTGCTCGATATCCTCGATATTATCCACCATCTCGGTACGCGTGTAGCCGACCCGGATCTTGCGGTCGAAGCGCGCTTTAATGATGACATAGATAAACTTATCGACCGACGATGAAAGCACCGCGCCGCCGTGCTCACGGTAGAAGTCGGCGAAGTCCGTTCCTCCGCCCGCGAACGAGACGCGCAGTGGCGTTTGCGTGATAATCATTGAGCTTGCACGGCCCAGTTGCGCCGGATCGCGTCGGCCACTCCGCTGGAGACGGAATCGACGGTTTGCTGGTCGGGCGCTTCCACCATCACGCGCACGAGCTTTTCGGTGCCCGAGGCGCGCACGTTGATGCGCCCGCCTCCCGCCAGCTGCGATTCCGCGCCGCGTATCGCGTCCTGAACCGACGGATCGGCCTGCCATCCGGTGCGGTCACTGACGCGGATATTGACAAGCGTCTGCGGATACTCGCGCATCACGCCGGACAGCTCGGCCAGCGATTTGCCGGATTCCTTTACGACTTTCAGCACCTGCAGCGCCGTCAGGATACCGTCGCCGGTGGTGGTCAGCGCGCCGAAAACGATGTGGCCCGATTTCTCGCCGCCGATCACGAACCCGCCTGCCCGCATCCGCTCGGAGACGTTCTTGTCGCCTACGGCAGTGCGCTCAAGGATGATGCCTTTTGATTGTAGCGCATGCTCCAGGCCGATATTGCTCATGATCGTCCCAACTACGGTCCGGCCCGGAAGCTCGCCCCGATCATTCAGCCCGATGCCGCAGATCGCCATGACGCGGTCGCCGTCGACGATTTTGCCAAGCTCGTCGGCCAAGATCGCGCGGTCGGCGTCTCCGTCGAAGGCCACACCGGCGTCGGCGCCTTCGGACGCTACTCGCGCCGCCATCGATTGCGGGTGCAAAGCGCCGCAGTTCTCGTTGATGTTGACGCCGTTCGGCGCGCAGTTTATCGTGATGACGTCCGCTCCGAGATCGCGCAGCACGCGAGGCCCCAGCTCGGACGCAGCGCCGTTCGCGCCGTCCACGACGATTTTCAAGCCGTCGAGCCGCACGCCGGCCATCGTCTGCTCGACATGCTTGGCATATAGGGAGCGCAACACCGGGTCGCGCTTGACATGGCCGATACCCGCGCCGGTGGGACGCGGCAGATCGAAAGCGGTGGGAACAAGAGCCTCCAGCTCGCTTTCCAAAGCGTCATCGAGCTTGTAGCCGTCGGGGCCAAAAAACTTGATGCCATTGTCGCGGAAGGGGTTGTGCGAGGCCGAGATGACAACACCCGCGAGAGCGCCTGTCGAGCGCGTGATGTTTGCCACGGCGGGAGTCGGCATCAGGCCGGGCGACACGACGTCGATGCCCATCGCGCAGAGACCAGCCGTAAGCGCCGCCTCCAGCATTTGGCTGGACACGCGGGAATCGAGACCGACAATGACCGTTCCAGGGGCATCGCCGGGGGCGCGTCCTCGGGAAAGAAGATATCCAGCCGCCAAACCAAGCTTCAATGCCAAATCCGGGCTGAGTTCATCGTTCGCGACTCCGCGAACGCCGTCCGTACCGAAAAGTCGTTCTGCCATAGTTATCCCGCGCCGTCGTCCGGCGCTGCTCCATTGCCGATTCGCTATTATGCCTCGCCACTGCCGATTCGACGCGCGAGGCGTACTTCATCCGGCAAAAATCTAACGCGGCGAGGCTGCAGGCACTGCCGCCGCGGGCGGCGGCGGTTGTACCGGCGCAGTCGCGATGGGCGCGTTGACATGAACAGTCACGGTGACCGTGGCCGCTTGAGCGCGCTGGGATTTGATTCCCGGCGGCAGATTGACCGATAGCTGGCGGGTGATGTCGGATTTTAAGCCGGTGACATCCAGCGGCGCGGTGGCGAGGACGCTGGCGCGCGCAAGGATATCCGTCGCGCCGGTCACCTCCAGGCGAGAAGGCTGCACCTGGACGCTCGTGATCTGCACGGGATAAGCGGGCGTGCCGGTAATCGTCGGATTGACGATCAGCTGTTTCACCGCCGTCTCGCGCGTCACCGGAATTCTCAGTTCGACCTGCTCGGGAATGACGGCAACTCCGGAAACAGGCTGATTTTCGGAGTTTAGCGGAACGACTTCGCCGAAGCCTTCGAGTATGCCGGGCGCGACGCTTTCGCCGTTGACCGCGTCGTCGCCGTGCACCACCAAACGCGACACGCGGTTGACGTCGGACTCCGGTCCTTCGATGGATGCCACGGGAGGAACCACTTTCGGCGCTCCATAGCTGAGGCCGGGAGGCGACTGGCTGGGAAACGTCGCTGACACCGTGAACTGCTTGCGCACCTTGTTTTCCAGCACGATTGTGGCGCTGCGCGGCGTTGCCGACTCGATTTCGACATCCTGCGGCGTGCCTGGGGCGCTGCTGATCGTGATCGGAAGGGCTTGGCTGGCTCCGGCGCGGGCCGCGGAGACATCGACGGCGGCAAGGTATGACGATGCCGTGATCGAATCCAAGCTCGAAGTCGGGCCGTTCAGCTGCAAAGTCACGTCCGGCGTCGCGTCGGCGACTTGCAGGCTTTCCGGGATGGATTTCAAGATGACCGGTATATTCACGGATTTGGCGATATGGGGATCGTTGATATGCGAGACGTAGAAATGCAGCGCGATGGCGATGGATAAAGCCGCGATCTTATAAGGCCAGTTGAACAGGATACGTGAAAGCATTTGTTGATCGCGCTATTTTCCCGCGCTCGCTGAGGACTGCCAAGAAGATGGGCCTATGGCTTGACGGCAGGCGCGCCGGACGCAGCCGCCCCCGATGACGGCTCCTTCGAGACCGCCGCGCTTCCGCTTGGCCGGCTCGCCGACTCACGCCATAGATGCTTGCCCAGCGGCATCCCCAAGCGGCGTCGGGCCTTTGTACGCTCTTCGCCGCCTTGCAGCACCTGAGTGAGCTTTTCTTCCAGCGCCGTATCCCGAAGATGGCGCGTAAGATTGCCTTGCATCGCCACGGAGATGATGCCGGTTTCCTCGGAGACGACGACGACGACGCAGTCGCTCTGCTCGGTGATGCCGATCGCGGCTTTGTGGCGCGTGTGGATGTTCGCGCCGATATTCGGACTGTCGGTGAGCGGCAGGGTGCATCCCGCGGCGGCGATGCGCCCGCGCCGGATAATCACCGCGCCGTCATGCAGCGGGCTGCCGGGATGAAAAATCGTGCCCAGCAGCTCGGCGGTCACTTCCGCGTTCAGCGGCGTTCCGGTCTCGATAATATCGGCAAGCCCGGTTTCGCGCTCGATCACGATCAACGCGCCGGTTCGCCGGTTGGACAGCACGGTAGCGGCGCGGACAATCTCGCCGACAAAATCGAGAACGTCGCGCCGGGTCAAGCCGACGAAGCTGTTGCTCCAAAAGCCGAAGCGCCCCAAGTTTTCCAGGGCGTGCCGAAGCTCGGGATAGAAAAGAATGACGATGGCCACCGGGCCGAGATACACCAAGCCGCCTAAAAGCCAGTTGAGCGTTTCCAGCTTATAGTACTGGCTGACGTTCAGCATCAAGACCAATACGCCCAGGCCGATGAGAATCTGCCAGGCGCGAGTCGGCTTCGCCAGCATCATCAGCCGGTACACGATATACGCGACGATTAAGATATCGACTGCGGAGCGGGTGTAGTCGAGATAATGCAAGTTAAGCAGAAGGTGGATTGTGCCCTGAAATCGATGCATGCCGCCGTTGCCGAGTCCTAGAATCGCGATAAGCTAGCAGATGGAAAATGCGAAAAACCTTATGTTTTAGCATACCCGCTCTACGCCGCAAGCGCCACCCGGCTTTAGCATAAGAGCTAAAGCCGGGTGGCGCTTGCGGCTGCGATTAAGACCCTGAGACGTTGAGGGAGCAAGCCTGGAAGGCGTAGACCCAGTAGCCGAGGTAAGGAGTTAACGGGTCAGACGTGCCCAGCGTGTCGTACACGTTGCTGGCCGAGTCATAGCTGTACAAAGGTCCGACGACTCCTGCCGTGTTTGCGGCGGCGAAGCTCTCCGACGTACCGGCGGCGAGAGTGACAGTCGCGCTGCCGAGGCCGTTCGGAGTGGCGTAGGGGCTGCCGATCATGTTCCAGCCGACTTGCAGCGGTATAGCGACAGTGCCCGCCGTCTCGGTCGTCCCTTGAATGTTGATTGAGGTCGGCTGCTTCAAGCGCACCCAGTACGCTTGCCCTGGCGTGAACGTATCAGCCGGCGCTGTCGGCGTCACGGCGTAAGCGCCGGCTGTCGGCTGCCAGACTGCTGCCGTATCGAGCTGAGGCAGAGTAATCTGCGCAATGGTCTGGCCTGAGTAGCCCATGGGCACGGAGATCATCTGCAAGCCGAGCGTGCTGAAGATGTGAGAAGGCGTCAGAGCGATGGCAGCCGCAGTTGCGCCTGACGTGACAGTCTGGGTCGCGCCGTAGTAGCCGAACGCGGTCGTACTTAGCGTCAGGTCGGTGGCGGCGGGAACGGGAAGAGCAAGTCCGGTCGTGGTCGTGGTGGTTGCAGTCGTGCCGGTGCCGGTGGTCGTCGTGGTGGTGACAGTCGGCCCCTGGTTGTACTGCAGACCGGTGTCAGTGCCGGTAGCGACTACTTCAGCGCCCGCAATCGCGGTACTGGTGGTAGCGTCGGTGACGGTGACGGCGAGGTCAGTCGCGGTATAGCCGGTGCTCGCGACCGAGTAGGTGCCGAAAGTGCCGTTGGTGCTGGTAGTCGTGGTAGTGGTACTCGTGCTGGCGACGTCGACTTCCTTCACGACCAGGATATCGACTTCGTCGTCCGGGGGAGTATAAGTAATGGCCTGAGTTCCCTCGCCCACGACTGTGGTTTCATCAGCGTTGGCAGTAGCGTTGAACTCGATGTCCGGGAAGATCGGATCTCCGTTCGAGCCGCTGCTGATGACCAGATCTCCGACATCCTCAAAGGAGTATTCGGAAGAATACAGGTACAGCTCGTACGTCGAGGCGGTTCCGTTAGTCGTGCCTGGGGTCAGCGTGAAGGTATACGGCTGGCCTCCAGTCAAGGTGACGTTGGCCGCGTAAGCTTCGGGAGCGATTGCAATCGCTTGAACGGTCGGAGCAACCGCAGTCGTCCCGCCTGACGTTGTAGTAACTGTCGTATCGGGAGCGCCAAACGATCCAGTGACGGCAGGGCCACCCGGTAAAATAGTGTTGAGCACGGCTCCAAGGGCCGCGTCGGTGTTGATCTTGCCGAATCCGGCGTCGACATCACGGACAGAAGGGTCAGTATTAGTAGCAGCAGCAGCCTCTGCCGTTCCGTCTTCGCCAGCGACATTAGGCTTAGTGGAAGTCATCTCCAGCAACGCTTTGATGCTGTAAGCTTCATCGGCTCCGCTGGTTCCTAATCCGCCAAATGCGCCGGGCAATGTGAACGCCTGCTCCAGCAACGCCGCGGATCCAGCGACATGCGGAGCGGAAAACGAGGTACCAATATCGTCGGTGTAGTCGTTTGCCTGAACATCGGGAATTGAGCCGGACTCGGTAGCATCGTCGAAATTGCTGTCAACGGACGTAATCGCCTCGTCGTGCGCTGGGGTTGTACCATAGGTGTAGCTGCCGCCGGGAGCGGCGACGTCGGGCTTTTCCTGTAGGTAAGGGGTTGTAACACTAGCGTTTCTGATGACGTCGGTAATATAGACCGTTCCACCGTACGAGCTGTAATCGGTGATCTGGTTTGCATTGCCGACAGCGGCCACTGTAATGGCGCTGGTTGCAGATGCGGGGCTGGCGATGTTTGCCGATACGCTATCGCCGGTGGTCGCGTCAGCACCAGCGGCCTCGTCCACGCGCGAGTTTCCGGCGGCGGCAACGCATACAATGCCTTGGTCGACAAGGGAATCTACCGCAGTGTCAATGGTTGTGTCGACTCCGTTGTCATCCGCGCTCACGCCAGTGCCGCCGAAGCTCATGTTCAGCACGCCAATGTTATAAGTCGATGCGTTTGCGCCGACAAAGTCGAGGCCGGTGATAATCGAATCTTCGGAGAAACTTCCGAAATTGTCACCAGCCCGGACGGAGACCAGCTCACTGGTGGGCGCGACGCCGGCCATTAAGTTGAAGCCGTCGCCAATAGCCGTATACGGCGTTTGAATCGCCATGCCCACCGTGTTCAGGTCAGCAGTAAACTCGCTGTTGTAGTAGGCGTAGAGGTCTTCCTGGGTACTCGGGGGGATCGGCACAGTAACTGTAGTTGGATTGTTGGTGCCTGTCGTTCCCTCGACAAGATCACCGTCATAGACGTTGGTATCTATGTTGGCAACATCGGACGCGTCGGTCAGGAACCCATACTCCGGAACTTCTTCCGGATAAAACGTGGGCGCGTACCCGTTCAACGTCAAATTCGCGTAATCGGAAAAACCGGTGGTATCTATCGGAACATTGGCATACGCCGAATCCACGGGCAAAGGCACTGTTTGCGCCGCAATTGTCATCGGCAAATAACCTGTGCCGGTAGCGATTCCTCCCGACTGCCCCGTGCCTGCGGCGACTCCGGCGACAAACGAGCCATGGCCGATGTAGTCGACGGGAGCGGTGCCGACGGAGACTTCATCTTCGTAATCGGTGATCTTGTGACCGCCGGTGCCGCCAGATAAGTCAGGGTGCGTAGAGTCGATGCCGGTGTCCAAGATGGCAATCGCGCGCTCCGGGTCGCCCTGGAGCGGCAGACTAGCGTTATGTGGCTCGTAGGTTGTCCAAGACTGCCGCGCGCCGATCTGCCGAGTATTCGAGATGCCTAGCGCCTTGTAGACGTGGTTCGGCTCGATTGCCGTAATTCCCGGAACCTTGTCGGCAAGATCGCGCAGCGTCTGCACGCCCGAGGGAACCGGCCCCACCACGTGAACTGCATAAATTACGTGCTTGTAGACGTTTTTAACGCTGAAGCCGCGCGCCGTCAGAGCTGCCGTATCGGTGTCGGTGGGCACATGGTCGAAGCAGACGAACAGATCGACGATTGTGGAGGAAGCCGCATCCTGCCCCTTGATCGAAGCCAGCGCGGAGTGCGGGCGCACGACGGCATTCGGCAGCAGGGCGAAATTTTGCTGGGAGAGGGCGCGCTCCAGGCTGTCGTTGATCTTGTCGCCGTCGGCGTCCTCGGAGCGGAGCGGCCGGACAACGTGGCCGTAGCGGGGCGGCGGTATTCTTCGCACCGGCGAGGCGTCGACGCGCAGCGCGCACGCGGACGCGAGCAGCAGACCGGCCAATATGGCCGCAGTCCGGCGCGGGCGCGGAGCGGAAAGCGCTTGCGCGGGATCGTTCAAGAGGTTTGCCGCCGCAAGCGCGGTCGAGCTTTGAGTAGTGCGTGTCATCGAAACTCCAGCGAAAATGGCGATTGTGAGGCGGCGCGCTCACGAACGGGCAGGATAAAGGCACGTCAGGGCGACGCTCGGGCAATATAAATATCCAATGTCGATAGTAGCAGGCCGGCATAACGTTGTCAAGGCTGAAGCGGCGGCGCGGGAATTCTCGCGGCGGGAATGCAGCGGCGATTGACACCCTCGGCGGCCTGGGAGGTATACTGGATTCCCGTTGGCGCGCGCAAAGCGTGCCGTATGATCCGAGGTCGTTCAACGGCAGGACATCAGTTTTTGGTACTGACTATTGGGGTTCGAATCCCTGCCTCGGAGCTTTTCTTTTTCGTGCGCAGTCCGCGCCGGACGCGGGCAGCGTTATAGAGGCCGTGAGCATCGCCGGATGCTTATCACGGCCTCTTTCGTCGTTAAATTCCGGGCAGTATAACTTATGAACTCTTTCGCCGCGATCGTGCTTGCCGCCGGCAAGTCAACTCGGATGCGCTCGTCGATGCCGAAGGCGCTGCACCCTATCGCCGGGCGTCCCATGATCCAGCATGTTCTTTACGCCCTGGAGCAAGCGGGCGCGTCGCGCGTGATCGTGGTGGTTGGACATGGGGCGGACCAGGTACGTAGCCTGCTGGGCGACAGCGTGGAGTATGTGGAGCAGACCGAGCAGCGCGGCACGGGGCATGCTGCCTTGATGACCGAAAGCCTCCTGTCGGAATGGGACGGGCCAGTCCTGGTCGTGCCCGGCGACGCGCCGATGATTACAGCCGACGCGCTTTCCGCGCTGCTGGAGAGCCACTCCACTAACGCCGCCACGCTGCTGACCGTGCAACTGGGCGACCCGACCGGCTACGGCCGGGTGGTGCGGGAAAACAGCGGGATAGGCGTTCAGCAGATTGTCGAGGAAAAAGACGCATCTCCAACGCAGCGCGAAATCACCGAGGTCGCCGTGTCCATCTACGTATTCGATCCGGCATTTTTGTATCCGGCGCTCAATGGCCTTTCGCCCGAGAACGCGCAGGGCGAATATTACCTGACGGATACGATTGGGATTGCCAGGTCGCAGCAGCGCATAGTCGGCGCGCTCGCTTGGCCGGACGCCGCAGTCGGCAGGGGAGTCAACACGCGGGTCGAGCTAGCGGAAATCGACGCGATGATGCAGGCCCGCATTATTCGCGCGCACATGCTGGCGGGCGTCACCGTGGTCGATCCGGCCAGCACGCGCATCGAGATCGGCGTGAAGATCGGGCAGGACACGACGGTGCACCCGTTCACCATTTTGCGCGGCATCACCGATATCGGCGAGCACTGCGAGATCGGGCCGGGGTCGCGGATCGAGGACGCCAGTATCGGCGCGCGCACCCGTGTGCGGGACTCGTGGGTGGTGGCGAGCGAGGTCGGCTCCGACACGACGATCGGGCCATTCGCCAATATCCGGCCGGCGTCTACAATCGGCAGCCATGTGAAAATCGGCGATTTCGTGGAAATAAAATCGTCGGTAATCGAGGACGACGTCTCGGCGGGCCACTTCGCGTATCTCGGCGACGCGACCGTCGGCGAGAACTCCAATATCGGCGCGGGCACGATCACCTGCAACTATGACGGCGTCCGCAAGCACAAGACCAATATCGGCAAGCGGGCGTTTGTCGGCTCCAATTCCACGCTGGTGGCGCCCGTTACCATCGGCGACGGCGCGTATGTCGCCGCCGGAAGCACGATCACCGATTCGGTGCCGGATAACGCCCTCGGCATCGGCCGCGCTCATCAGGCTGTGAAAGACGGCTGGGCGAGCCGCCACGCGAAGTCGCTGGCGCAGGCTGGAAAAGACGCGCCTAAGAACGAGTAAGGCGACGTCATCGGTGGGTAAACTCGCCTACTGAATCGGCGGGAGTAGAGGAGAGCCGAACGCCATGAGCCGAAGCGGCGAGCTGCGCATCTTTACCGGCAACGCCAACCCCGCATTGGGGTCAAAAATCGCGGACGAATTGGGATTGCCACTGGGCCGTCTTAACCTGACGCGCTTCGCCGACGACGAGATTTGCGCGATGGTGGAGGAAAGCGCGCGGGGCATGGACATTTTTCTCGTCCAGCCCACCTGCGGCCCAGTGAACGACAACCTCATGGAGCTGCTGATCCTGGTGGACGCGTTCCGGAGAGCGTCGGCCAGCCGCATTACGCTGGTCATTCCCTACTACGGCTACTCGCGCCAGGATAAAAAAATCAAGCCGCGCGAGCCGGTGACGGCTCGCTTAGTGGCGGACATGATTACGATGGCGGGCGCGAGCCGCGTGCTGGCAGTCGATTTGCATTCGGCGCAGATACAGGGCTTTTTCCAATTTTCGCCAACTATTTCCGCGACAACAGCTTGTACGACAGCAACCATGTGGTCGTCTCGCCCGACACCGGCGGCGTGGGACGCGCCCGCGCGATGGCGGAGGCGCTGAACTGCCCGCTCGCTATTATCGCCAAGCGCCGCCCCGAGCCGAACAAAGTGGAAGTCATGGAGATCATCGGCGACGTCTCCGGAAAAGTCTGCTTGATGGTGGACGATATTATCGACACCGCCGGGAGCACCGTCACCGGCGCTTGCGCGCTGCTGGAGCGCGGCGCGACATCGGTGTACGCTTCCGCCACCCACGGAGTGCTCTCCGGCCCCGCGCTGGAGCGAATCGAGGATTCTCCCATTCGGCAGCTGATCGTCACCGACACGATCCCCCTCCCCGCCCACGCCGCCGCGCAAACCGAGAAGCTGCGCGTGGTTTCGGTCGCGCCGCTGCTGGCAAACGCAATTCGACGAATCCACGAGGACTCGTCGGTGAGCGAGCTGTTTGATAAGTTCTGGTAGGCCGACCCTATCCGCCCTCTCGGGCACCTTCCCTAAAGGGAAGGAAGTTTTCGATAAGCTTGATGGGCTTATCGTTTAAAAGCGTAAAGCTACAATTAATCTTAGCTTGATATAAAGTTCCTTCCCTTTCAGGAAAGGTGCCTGAGAGGGCGGA
Organism: uncultured Armatimonadales bacterium; assembly: GCA_964235675.1. Classification (GTDB taxonomy): domain Bacteria; phylum Armatimonadota; class Armatimonadia; order Armatimonadales; family Capsulimonadaceae; genus CAXSEA01. Next base: position 24,326 of record CAXSEA010000005.1, read on the forward strand.
TGGGGCCGGTGAGGAACCCCGCAATTTTTTCACAGCTTTACCACAGTCCGCTCTGCCTTCTCGAATTGGTCCATGTCTGCTGTTTGCCAGATATACTGCCGCCCTGGGACGGTCGTATAGCCTGCGTGGTTGCCTCCTGCGTCTAAAGCGACGAAGTTCATGATCGGCGGGACGAAGTCGGGCAGCGGGGCGGTTTGCAGGTCTTCCATGGCGAGTCGGCAGGCCTCGTCTAGGGTGAGGCCGAGCTGCATCGCGAGCACGACTGTGCGAGCGGTGGCGCACCGGATCGCCCATTCGCCGAGGCCGGTGCAGGCGCAGGCTCCGTAGCGGGAGTCGCAGTAGTTGCCCGCGCCGATCAGCGGCGAGTCTCCTACCCGGCCTGGATACTTGAACGCCCAGCCGGAGGTAGACACGGCGCTCGCGATACTGCCCGACGCGTCCATTGCCAGGAAATTCACGGTGCCGGTCGGCTTTTCGCTGCTCGCCGACAGCGAAGGCAGGTGGCGCGCTTCTTCGTTTGCGATTCCCGCTCTTCCGGCGGCGGCGATGTCGGTTGCGCCTTGCGCCGTCTGATTCTCGCTCTGCGGCATACTTGACATTTTCTCTTGCCACGCCTGCTTTGCGTCCGGAGTGAGTAGCTCTGCGGTGTCAAACCCGCGCTCACGCGCCCAGCGGGCCGCCCCTTCGCCGACCAAGAACGCGTGCTGCGGCAAGTGCTCCATCACCGAGCGCGCCACGCTGATCGGGTGCGGATAATCCTTCAGCGCGGCCACAGCCCCGGCGCGGCGTGTCGCGCCGTCCATAATCGACGCGTCCAGCTCCACCTGCCCGAGCGCATTTGGGTACCCGCCTACGCCTACGGTGTGGTCGGCTTCATTCAACTCCACTAGTTTGGTCGCCGCTTCAATTGCATCCAGCGCCGAGCCGCCCGCCCGCAGTATTTCCATTCCCGCCGACATGCCGACATCGCCGTTCGCGCTGGCAACTAACACAGGTTGCATGAAAAACTCCCCGCAGTGAAACTTAAGCTGAGGGGATGGTACCAATATCGGCGGCTAATCCAGACTACTTACGCCGCTTTGCGGACAAGCGGCTGTAGATCGAAGCCGTCATCGTCGTCATCTGTGTCGAGAGTTCCCAAAGTGGATGATGGGAATGGAATTGGCGTGGGTGTCGGAGGCGGCGCGGGAGTGGCTGTTGGGGACGTATCCGCGAGTTCCGGCTGACGCGCCAGCGTTTGAGCGACATGCGGCGCGGCTTGGCTGGCTTCGAGCGCGAATTTCGGCTCGACGCCCTTTTCGACGGCGCTCTCGTAAGAGACCAGACCCCGGCGCACGAGCGCGAGCACCGATTGATGGCTAGTCTGCATCCCGAGATTAGTGTTGGTCTCGATCACCGACGGGATTTGGAAGCTCTTGCCTTCGCGGATTAAGTTGCGAATGGCGGTGGTGGCGAGCATGATCTCGTGCGAGGCGACCCGGCCCCCGCCGAGTTTCGGCAGAAGCTGCTGCGCGACCACGGCTTGCAGCGATTCGGACAGCATCGTGCGGACCTGCTGCTGCTGGTGCGGCGGGAAGACGTCGATCACGCGGTCGATGGTCTGCGGCGCGCTGGAGGTATGCAGCGTGCCCAGCACCAGGTGGCCGGTTTCGGCGGCGGAAATGGCGAGCTGGATGGTTTCGAGGTCGCGCATTTCGCCGACCAGAATAACGTCGGGGTCTTCGCGGAGCGCGGCGCGGAGGGCGCTGGAGAACGATTCCGTGTTCGATTTCACCTCGCGCTGGTTCACGATACAGCCCTTGTGCGGGTGGACGAACTCGATAGGGTCTTCGATGGTCAGAATGTGCCCACGCCGCTGCTCATTGATCAAATCGACAATCGCGGCGAGTGTGGTGGACTTGCCGCTGCCGGTCGGGCCGGTCACCAGCACCAGGCCTTTGTCGATTTTCGACAGATCGGCGATCACCGGCGGCAGGCCCAATTCCTCGGCGGTTTTGATACGGGTGGGAATCACGCGCAGCACCGCGCCCGCGCCCTGCCGCCCGACAAACATGTTCACGCGAAACCGCGCTAAATCTTTGATTTCGAGGCTCAGGTCGATATCCTGCTGCCGCTCGAAATACTGCTGCTGCTCGGTGGTAAGCACGGTCATCAGCATATCGTGGAGCGTGCTCTCGGTCAGCTGCTGATCGGCGATGGGAGTCATCTCGCCATGCACGCGGTAGCACGGCGGCGCGCCGACGGTCAGGTGCAAGTCGGACGCGCCGTCGTTGACGGTTTTGTGGAGGAGTTGCTCGATGTTCATAGATCACGCGAAATAACTGAATCACTGGTTCAGCGTGATTATCGGGCGCTATGCCGGGAAATTAGAGGCTGCGCGCAATGAGCGGCAGGCAAGCTAGTGATTGTTGGGCTTGGGACTGATCCAGTGGAAGGGCGTATGGGTCAGTACCATGGCGGCGTTGTCGAGGTGAAGGCGGATGTGGACAGGGCGACCGTCGTGAAGTCCGTCCAGCGCCATTTCCCCTGCGGGTTGGGCGGTGTAGGCGAGTACGTACTTGCTCGGCAAGCCGCGCTGGCGAACAATCACCACGGCATGGCTTCCAGGGCTGACGCGGCACTGGAGCGCTATACTGCGGCCATTGGTTTGAAGGATGCGGGCGATGCCGATTGCGGAAACGTCCAAAGCTCCCCATGGCACAGGAGCGGGATGGGCATCGGCTAGCTCGCTATAGCTGTCCACGATCCAGTGACCGACAAGAGGATTGTCCGACGAAGAGGCGTTTGCGTGATAATCTTGCCACGCACCAAAGAAAAGGAAGGTGCAGCAGCCGGCGACGAGCAATGTGCGCGCAACGAGCGCGGCGGCGTTCCAGCGCGGCGACTGAAACACTCTGTGGTGCTGCTCAAGTTGCGCAGGTTTGCCGAGCACCAGAAAATCGGCGAGCCGGCGCACATCGGGCGCGAGCAAAAAAGCTGAAAATAGGAGCAGATGCGTCGAAAAGAGCTTCACGGGTACGTCGTAGCAGAAGTTAAGCATCACGACGTTGCTCATCGTGGCGCAGGCGAGAAGCGCCCCGAGCGTAGTAGTGCGGCGCGTCGTCAGAAGCAGAGCGCACACTGTTTCCATCGCGCCGCCGAAGAACTGGTAAGGCTGTGAAGCGGACATGAAGGTCCATAGCAGACGCATCGGGCGCATCTCTCCGACCGGCTGGCCAAGCGCGTCGGGACGCAGCGCGCCGAATTGCACGGGCAGAAGCTTCATCGCGCCGTACTGGAACAGATTCCAGAACAACATAAACCGAACGTAGATGCGGAGGTAGTCGTACAGCCGCGTGTAATTGGCTCGCTTGCGGTCCAGCACGGACCAAATCAATGTAATTGCGGCGGCTAAAGCTAATTCGCAGCCAGTTTGTATCCATTGGTAAGCCATGTCGCCGCTGCCGCTGACTTCATTCGATACGGCGACATGAAACAAAGCTCGGCCTACCGCGACAGGAACGGCATTGTCCCAGAATTGCGTGTACAGGCCGTTTAAGCCCGGTATCGCCATCGTCAGCAGGCCTGGCAGGTCGAAGTAGAGCAGGATGTAGCAGAAGAAGAAGCGAAACGCCACTCTGCCAGCCAGTGGCCAGCGAGGCGCAAAAGTGTCGCTTGCAGTACCGCTAATATCGAATCGAGATACGTATATATCAGCATCTAAGGTGGATGGTTGCACGATATGTTCTGCCTCCCGCATCTGGCAAATTGTATTAGTACAAGTATAGCAAAGAGTAAGAAACACCGCAAGTGGAAAATTTTCGAGTGGCAGCGCAAACAAAAGCCACCGCCGTCAATTTTGACGGCGGTGGCTATTCGCCAACAATATGCCTTAGTTCTCGACGACATCCCAGCTCTTGTAGAAGACGTAGTTCACGCCGCGCAGCAGGAACTGGACTCCGCTGACCAGGCCTTGGAAAAAAGCCGGGATGCGGGATGGGCGCAGGATATCGACGAATAGGCAGTAGCGGGCCTGGTCGGATTCGTTAAAGGACTGGTGGGCCAGGGTGTCGTCGAAGATGAAGAGCTTGTCGTCCTCCCAATAATGGTCGACGTCGCCGCAGACGATATGCGCGCCGCGTCCGACCGTGTCGTTGATGTTGTACAGCACCCGCAGCATGGGGCGGAACGGGCCGAAATGCTTGGTTGTGGACTGGCGCTTGTTGAACACCGAGACGCCGATTGTCTGGATAAATTGATACGGCTCGTGGAACGCCGGGATGCTGATCGGGGAATCCACGTTGCTGCCGTACCACTTGAAGAACATCATGGTCTTCTTGCGGTCTTTGGCCGTTTCCTGCAGCTTGCCGACAACGTCGTCGCTGTGGGCGGCGTCGATGAGGCGCTGGATTTCAACCTGGTACGGCTTGGGCAGGTCGGTGAGCTTGTAGACGCCGGGATTGCGGTACGGCAGGGCGAGCGCGTCGAGCGCGGTGTTCAGCGGCGAGAGCAGCCAGGTGAACAGGCCGTTGCCGGTGAAATAGCGCTCGACCAGGTCTTTGTCGATCTTTTTATTGCGCGAGAAGTCGTAGGCGCCGGTCGCGGCCAGCAGCGCCACAGTCCAGCCGAGGCCGCGTCCCACGGACGCGAGTATTGAGCCGGCCTTGGCGGCTCCTGATTGATCCTTCAAGATGTTCTCCCTGATGCTGCATTTTCGCAGCGGTGCGATGAAATGACAACCGGCGAATTCCTAGCAAGCAGCCTCCAAAAGGAGATGCTTTGTGACGCTTTTGTACCCCGCGCAGTTGCCACTCCGATGCGGGCCGGCCAATTGATTCAGCGAATTGTCTGCCGAAGCAACCAAATCGCCGCCATACGCGCGCAGCGCGCCGGACGACGGACTCATGCGCACGATTGACAAATCGGAGGGGATTTTCGCATAATTGAGGCGCATGCATGTCTCAAAAGACATTTCGCCGGGCATCTGGCCGCTCCAACGCCGATCCTTCACCGTTTCGTTTGGCCGAGGCTTTCGCCGGCAGCGCACCCACTAGGGTCAAAGGAGATTCGACCGAATGATCGTCCCCACCAAAGTATTGTTTCAGCACGCCTACGGCAAGTATGCCCTGGGCGCATACAACATCAACAACGCCGAGCAGACCATGGGCCTGTTCCGAGGCTGCATAGACTCGCAGGCTCCGTTTATCATCCAGATTTCAAAAGGCGCGCGCAACTACACCGACAAGCGCATGTTGGAAGCCATTATCCGCTCCGCCGACGAAATCTTCCCCGATGCGCTTTTCGCCGTCCATCTCGATCACGGCGACGAGGCGACAGCGCACGAGTGCATCGACTCCGGGTTTTACTCGTCGGTGATGATCGACGCCTCCCACGACCCGTTCGAGGAGAACGTCGCCATAACCAAGCGAGTGTCGGACCACGCACACCAGAAGGGCGTCTCCGTGGAAGCGGAGCTTGGGATGCTGGGCGGGGTCGAGGAAGATATCGCGGTGGACGAGAAGAACTCGATGCTGACCGATCCTCATGAGGCCAAGGATTTCGTCGAGCAGAGCGGCTGCGACTCGCTCGCGTGCGCCATCGGCACCTCGCACGGCGCGTACAAGTTCGCCGGCAGCCAGGGTTTGCACTTCGACCGCATTAAGGCGATCCAGGAAGCGATTCCCGGTGTGCCGCTGGTGATGCATGGCTCGTCGTCGGTGCCGCTGGACGAAGTGCAGCGTATCAACGCCGCCGGCGGCGAGATGCGCGAGGACGCCAAGGGCGTCGATCCGAACCAGTACCTGCCCGCCGCCAAACTCGGCGTCTGCAAAGTCAATATCGACACCGATGGGCGGCTGGTCTGGACCCGCGTCCACCGCGAGTACATGAAAGAGCATCCCGCCGAGTTTGATTTCAGGTCTCCGGGAAAAGTCTTTATCGCGGAGTACGCGAAGTTTATCGCCTCGCGCAACAAGTATCTTGGCTCCGAAGGCCAGCTCGACGGCGCGCGCGAGTTGGCGCTGAAGGTTCTGGGCAACGAGAAAACCAGCGCGGCCGGCGTGTAAAGTATCGCTCGCAAAAAGCCACCTTCCACAGGGAGGGCGGCTTTTTTTGACGCATCGCTCGCGCTGGGGTTTGCTACCGCGTCGGTGTGCTTTCCGCCAGCTCTTTCGCGAACGGCTTCGACAAAGCGACAAAGCTGCGCACTTCGGTCAGCTCGCGCTCCCCTGCTCCGCTTTCGTCGGTATCGAGGAGTGATTGCATCAATGCGTTGTCGCGTTCGGCGTATCGGGCCGCCGTGAAGCTTTGGGCGAGTTGTCCAAGGGCACGCGCTACAGTTTCTGGATCAACTATCGAAACGGCATCGTCGGCTTTGTTTTTGAGTGCGGCTTCATTCGCGGACGCACTGGAGGCAGCCTGCTCTTGCATGCGGCGGGACAGCTCGGCTGCCGCGAATCCGGCTCTCGAAGCGAACTCGCGCGCGGTTTCCGAAGGTTTCTGCTTCAGGTTCCATCGGCGCAGTTCCTGCCGCGCCGCCTGCCATCGCCGCTCGGCGTTCGCTCGGGCTATAGCGGTGTCGCGGCCTTGGCGGTTTGCCTCCTCCGCAATCGTATTCGCGTCCCGCCTCGCGGACTTTCGCGCGCGCAGGCGGCTCGCTCCCTCGGTAGCGACTATGTATAAGAAGCCGCCCAGGATAGCGATGGTCAGCAGCGCCGGGATTGGACCGCCTCGCCGGTACAACTGGGTGATAGCCGAAAAAGCGGCCCTGAGAGTATTGGCCAGCTTTAGCCAGGGCGTTTGCCTGGGAGCGGCTCTGGTGCCGCTGGTGGGGTCGAAATCAAACCAGCCGTAGTTCGGAAAATAGACCTGGCACCAGGCGTGCTTGTCGATCGCTCTCAGATTATAGCCACCATCCGCTCTGCCGACTCCGGGAGCGAACCCGGTCGCGACGCGAGACGGTATACCGGCATAGCGGCAAAGAACAGCCATCGACGAGGCGTACAGATCGCAATAGCCCATGCGCGACGTGTACAAAAAGTAAGAGACGGCGTCCTGGCCCGGAGGCGTCGGAGAAACGTCGAACGCATACTGAGCGCGGTCGGAGACCCACCCTCGAATGGCGTTCGCCTCGTCGTATTCGTCATGCTGGTTCGCGGGCAGCGCATCGATAATCTGCTTGGCTTGCGCGGCGAGTCTCTGCTGATCGGAAGAAGAGGCGGATGTGGCGAGCTGGTCGATATATAAGCTTCGCAGCTGAGGCGGAATGGCCAGTCCCGCGGGAAGCTTTCTCAAAGTGTTGGGCGAGACGTCGTCGGGCAGCGATGCCGACTCGTAAGAGATCCGGCTGAGCGATTCCGGAAGCTGGATGTGTCCGTCCCGCGAGTACAGCGCGTTCATCTGGAACGGGGCCGGAACCGACACGGCGTAGGAGCGCGATGGAATGTAAATCGTGTCGGTGCTGCCGGAGACGAGGACATACCGGGTAATGAGCGATGCCTTGCCGCCGCTCGCGACATCTGCCGGGGGGTCGCCGAAAGTAGGCGGCACATAATAATCGGTCATGCGCCGCTTACGGTCCAAATTGGTGGCTGCAATCGGAACTTGCGGCAGGCTGAGGCTGCTGCTCCAGCCTTGGCCGTCGTATCGGTCATAGGTGTCGCCGCGCCAGTAGTGGGCATTGCCGTCGCTTGGATAAACCTGGAAGATAATATCCTTACTGAGCGAGAACTCGGAATCGTTGCCTCCCTGGCCGATGGAGAACGTTTTCGTGTCACTGACCGAAACGCTGGACGCGGCTTGCGGCGTGTCGGCTGACGTGCCCCCGGCAAGCACGAATCCTTTCAAAGCGTTGGCCAGCGACAGATGCGAGCCGATCGCCTGCAGCGGAATTACCAATATCATGCCCGCCAGCACGACCACCACCCAGCAAACAGCCGTGAGTACAAGCTGGACTCCGAGCAGGCGGCCACTGCCGCGCCGCATATCGGGATGGCCCCAATTCCAGTGCAGCAGGTAATTCTGGTGAATCAAGAGAAACACGGTGGCCGCCACATAAACGAGGAAGCAGCCGATCAGCGTGGGGGTAACGTCGGAGGCGGCGACCAGGCCGATTGTGGAAATCGCCAGAATCGCGGCGGTGACGACTTTGCGGTCGTCGGTCAGCGTCCACGTGTAAAGTACGGCCAGCCACTGCAAGGCGACGGCAAGCTGAAGGTCCGTATTAGACTGGGTTCCCGGCTCGAGCGTCGCGATGCTGATTCGTCCCGTCACGACGGCGGCGACCAGAAGCGCAACCAAAAAGCCGATGGTGGCGTTCAAAAGACGGGCGGACAGCCTTGTTCGTCGATAGCTGTAGGAGATGATGTAGCCGAGAATGCCAATGAGGCCGGTGGCGAACCCGAGCGCGTCCGGGCCGACGTTTTGCATTACCGCGCCAACGGCGGCGAGCGTTCCCAGGCAGCCGCTGACATAGAGCGGCACGCTGGCGGCGCTCTGCGAAAGACGCACACCGCTCGATTCGACGTTGTCAGTCCCCTCACGAACCGAGGCGGCATCAGGATTTTGGCTGAGTTCAACCACAGGAAGATTCTCCGGACAGCAGTTCGGTGAGGCTCGAGTCGGCGTTGATGAAATGCTCGATACCGAGCTGCGTCGTATCGCAGCTTGCCTGCCCACCCATCGACGGTAGATGGCGACCGGAGTTGCCGGTGCGCCAGGCGAGTTCGGCGGCGGCGAACGAGGGGGCATCCAGCCAAAACGCGCGAACGCCGATTGACATCGGCGGCAAAGTCCACTGCTCCAGAGACGCGCGCACAGCGGCAGTGTCGCTGGGCAGCGGAGTGATTATCAGCCCGGACGTGCCGGGTTTGATGGTCCCGGCGACGGCGCGGAGATCTCCAGCCAGGGAGCGCTCATCCTGCGGCGCTTTGACCGGCTCTATTCCGGCGAGCCGGTTCAGTAGTGTGGCCACGCCCGTTTCGCCGCGCAGCTGGAAATTGTCTTCGACCAAATCGCTGACACCCGCTAGAAGAAGCTGCACGCCGTTGCCCCGGCGCAGGGCCGCGATGCCAAGCGACGCGGCGATAGTGACTCCATACTCGAACGCGCTGATCTGCCCGGAGCCTGAATTGGCGTAGCCGGGCGCGCCGCAGTCGAGGACGACGATGATGTCGCCGGCGAAACCTTGCGAGAACTCGCTGACCGTGAGCATGCCTGTACGCGCCGTAGCGCGCCAGTTGATGCGGCGCATCTGATCGCCGACCCGGTACTCGCGCACGCCGGTGAAGTTGGAGCCCTCGCCCCGGCTTTGCGAGTCCTGCTCGTCTTGGAAACCGATCGAAGCGCCGTTCGAGATCATATCTTCCCGAACCGGCAGAACGCTGGGGTAGACCAAAATCTCGTCATACTGCTTGATGAGCGCGCGCAATTCTCCGAATCCGAAGACGTCGGTGGCTTGCACCGTCAGCGGCCCGATGCGGTGCAAGCCACGCTTTTGCGGCTCCAGATAATAGCGGATACGCGCCGTCTCGCCCGGCCAGAGGCGGGTGACGAACGCCGGCTCGCCTTCCGGGCTGCCCGCGAAACGAATGTATCTGGGCAGGGAATCGATCACGCGGAGATAAAATTTAGGGAAAATTCCGGCGTTCTCCAGCGTAATCGTCACGAGGATTCGACCGTTTTCGTCGGCGGTTTCCGGAGCGCTGCGCGTGCAGATCAAGCCGTGCATGATAATTCGGTTGACCACCCATCCTGCGAACGGCACCAATCCCATGATGACCGCCATGAGGTACATCGGGCCGGAGCCGAGCAGGATGGCGACGATCAGGAGAAACACGGCCGCTGTGCCGAAGCCCAGCTTTTTCAACTGATTTTCGATCAGCATAAGAGCACGCTCTGCTTTCGTGAAGGCGACGCGGGCATCTGGCTGCTAGTTACTGCGCGTCGGGTGTGGGGGTCTCGTCGAGTATGTCCGCGATCACGCGGTTCTGGTCGGCGTGGCGCAGACGCGCCTCCGGGCGGAGAATCATCCGGTGCCCGAGAACCGGCTCGGCCAGCTCCTTGATATCGTCGGCGAGCACATAGGTGCGGCCGCGCAGAGCCGCCAAGGATTGAGCGCCGTACATGAGAGACAGCGAGCCGCGCGGGCTTGCGCCAAGCTGCACCTGGGGATGGACCCTGGTTGCCGTGACCAGATCGACAATATAATTGCGCAACGCGGCGGCCACGTAAACAGAGCGCGCCTGCTGCTGGAGCATCAAAATCCGCTCACCGGTGAGCACCGGCTCGACGTCGTCCAAACCTTGAGCGCTTGGCTGCATGCCCAGGATGTGGGCTTCCTCGTCTCGCTTCGGGTAGCCGATCTTCATCCTCAGGAGAAAACGGTCCAGCTGCGCTTCGGGCAGCGGGAAAGTGCCTTGGGACTCGATGTTGTTTTCGGTGGCGATCACTAAGAACGGCGAGGGCATCATGTGGGTGACGCCGTCTGCGGTCACCTGCCCTTCTTCCATGCACTCCAGCAGCGCCGACTGGGTTTTCGGCGTCGCGCGGTTGATCTCGTCGGCGAGGATTACGTTGGCGAAAATCGGGCCTTCGCGGAACTCGAACAAGCTTTCTTTTTGATTGTAAATGGAAGAGCCGGTAATGTCCGCCGGCAATAGGTCCGGGGTGAATTGGATGCGCCGGAAGGTGCATCCCAGCGCCTTGGCGAGGCTTTTCGCCAGCGTGGTTTTGCCGACCCCTGGAATATCCTCGATCAGAACATGCCCACCGCTCACGATGGCGACCATTGCCAGCTCGATTGAGGCGTGCTTGCCGATAATCACCTTTTCCACCTGGCGCACGACGCCGGCAACCTCGGAGGCGACCGATTCAGGCTGGCCTTGAGATTGCGCCGTTTGCGGCAAACGATCCGGCTGAGTTTGCCGGCTGGAAGGGGCGCCGTCACCGATCAGGGCTGTTTCCAAAGTCATGGGATTATCATCGTCGTCGGAAGAGAATTTGTCAATCGCAACCGGGGATAAGCGCTTACACCGCGTTGTTTACGCTAATCGTGTTGTACCCCTCAGCAGGCGTTCTTGATACAAGCGGTTACAAAGTCGTCACAGTGCCCGCAATTATGCTTGGAGATTGCCGCATCAGAGCACGCAGGTATAATCGCTGGCGTGGAATACCTTTCACAGCTAATTTCGCGCCTTGTCGTCAGTGAAAGCGGAGAGCCGGTCGGCCGGGTGTCGGAGATTGTCGTCAGCCCCGACGAGCCCTACCCGCTCGTGCGCGCATTGCAGGTGCGCACGGAAGACGGCGCGCTGTTCCTCCCCGCCGACGCGCTCTCCATCGTCGAT
>CAXSEA010000006.1:0-33270 GCA_964235675.1 uncultured Armatimonadales bacterium
CGAGCGGGCCGTGCTTCATTTCTCCGGCGGGGTAGGCTTCGGCGTGGATGTAGGTGATTTCCTTCATCTTCAGGGCGGCTTCGAAGCCGACGGCGTTGTCGAAGCCGCGCCCTAGAAAGAAGAAGCTGGACGAGGTTGCCAGGCGTTTGGCAAGAGCTTCGATTTGGCTGGTGTCGCTTAAGATCGTCTGGATTTGCGCGGGAACGGCTTTTAGGTCGGCGATGTAGCCGGCGACGACGTCCTCGGAGAGCTTGTTCTCGAATTGGGCGGCGTAGAGGCCGAGCAGGTACAAGGCGACCAGCTGGGTCATATACGCTTTGGTGGAGGCGACGCCGATCTCGGGGCCGGCGTGGGTGTAGATCACGTAATCAGCCTCGCGGGCGATGGACGAGCCGACGACGTTTACCACCGCCAGGGTGGTCGCGCCGCGCGCTTTGGCTTCGCGGAGAGCGGCCAGGGTGTCGGCGGTTTCGCCGGATTGCGAGATAATGATGGCGAGGGTTTTACCGTCGACGATGGGGTCGGAATAGCGGAATTCGCTGGCGACCTGGACGTCCACCGGGCGGCGGAGCAAGTGCTCGTAGAAGGATTTGCCGACCAGCCCGGCGTGATAGGCCGTGCCGCAGGCGACGATTACGTAGCGGTTGAAGCTGAGGAATGTCCGCAGCGGGATGCTGATTTCGGGGAGGGTGACAGTGTCCTCGGCGGTGATTCTGCCGCGCATGGTGTCGAGGACAGTCTGCGGCTGCTCGTGGATTTCCTTGAGCATGAAGTGCGGGTAGCCGCCTTTTTCCGCTTTTTGCACGTCCCAGGTGACCGTGAACGGGTCGCGCTCGATGCACTTGCTGTCTAAGGTGGACAGCTCCACTTTGCCCGCAGTGATTTTGGCGAAGTCGCCGTCTTCCAGGACGACCACGTTGCGGGTGTGGCGCATGATCGCCGGGATATCGGAGGCCAGCCAGTTCTCGCCATCGCCATAGCCGATAATCAGGGGCGAGGCGGTTTTCGCGGCATAGATAGTGCCTGGTTCCCACTCCGAGACAACGCAGATCGCGTAGGCTCCGGTGACTTCGGAGAGCGCGCGGCGGAGCGCCATCTCCATGCCGTCCTCGGGGCGGTTTTTGTACCGCTCCTCGATCAGATGCGCGAGCACTTCGGTGTCGGTATCGCTGGTGAAGACGTGGCCTTTGGCGGCGAGCATCTCTTTGAGGACCAGGTAGTTCTCGATGATGCCGTTATGCACCAGGGCAATGCGGTTGTCGCAGTCGCACTGGGGATGGGAGTTGCGGTCGCTGGGTCGTCCATGGGTCGCCCAGCGCGTATGGGCGATAGCGGTGCCGCCGGTGTGCGGAAAATCGGTCATGTGCGCTTCGAGGTTGCGCAGCTTGCCTTCGCGCTTCATCACCGTGATCGGCTGGTCGCCGGACTCGTTCACCAGGGCGACTCCCGCCGAATCGTAGCCGCGATACTCCAGCTTTTTCAGACACTCGACCACGAGATGCGCGCTGTCGGCGCGCGGGCCGACATAACCGGCGATTCCACACATAGACGTTTTACTACCTTTTGCAGGATGGGGGCTTCTCTGTATGAGACAACCGGCGACACAGCGAGGTTCCCGCACGATTGCCAATCCATGAGCGATGCAAACAAAAACGACGCGCATCCGCCGGAATGGGGCGAGAAGGCGTCATCTAGTTCGTATTATGTTACCGCAAAACTGCGACGTGGGCAAACAGGTGAGATTCTACTTGGCGTCTCGGGCACACCTAAACCTATCCGCCCTCTCGGGCACCTTCCCTAAAGGGAAGGAAAATATTACAGCGCAAAGACTTGCTTACCGTTCAGATGAAGAACGACAACGAAACTTAAGCCGTATGAACTTCCTTCCCTTTAGGGAAGGTGCCCGAGAGGGCGGATAGGTGGGAATGGTGTCAGTGAGGATGTATAAAGTCTTACACATGCTCCAGCATCGGCATCGGTCGCCCGTGCTGCTTGTCTCGGTCAATTTGCTTGTTGAGGGCTTGGAGGTAGGCTTTGGCGCTGGCGACGATGATGTCGGTGTGGGCGGCGTGGCCGGTGTAGATGTTGTTGTTGTCGCCGCCGGCTTTGAGGCGGATGGTGACGTCGGCCATGGCGTCGATGCCTTCGGTGACGCTTTGAACGGTAAATTCGATCAGCTCGTTGGGGACTTTCACGATGCGGTTGATGGCCTGGTAGACGGAATCGACGGGGCCGTTGCCGGTGCTGGCGTCGCGCAGGAGCGAGCGTCCGTCCTGCTTGAGGATTACCGAGGCGGTGGGAATGGCGGTGTCGCCGCAGGTAACCTGCACTTGCTCCAGCTCGAAGGTTTGGTGAACGTTGGAGGCTTCGTCGCTGACGATGGCTTGGAGGTCTTCGTCGTAGACTACCTTTTTGCTGTCGGCGACGCGGAGGAAGCGGTCGTAGATGCGCTCGAAATCTTCGGGGCTGGGGAACGTGTAGCCCATCTCTTCCAGGCGGTGCTTGACTCCGTGGCGGCCTGAGCGGGCGGAGAGAATGATTTTGCTTTCGGTGATGCCGACGTCGCGCGGGTCGATGATCTCGTAGGTGGAGCGCTCTTTGAGGACGCCGTCCTGGTGAATGCCGGACGAGTGAGCAAAGGCGTTCGCGCCGACAATGGCTTTGTTGGGTTGGACCAGAACGCCGGTCAGGCTGGAGACCATGCGGGAGGTTTTGTAGATCTCCTGCGTGTGGATGCCGATTTCGAGGTTGTAGCGGTCGCGGCGTGTGGCGAGCGCCATGACGACTTCTTCGAGGCTGGTGTTGCCCGCTCGCTCGCCGATGCCGTTGATGGTGCATTCCACCTGGCGCGCGCCGTTGGCGACGGCGGCGAGGCTGTTGGCGGTGGCCATGCCGAGATCGTTGTGGCAGTGGGCGGACAGAATGACGTTTTCGGAGCCGGGAACGTGCTCCAGCACGCCTCGGAAGAGCGCGCCGTATTCCTCGGGAGTCATGTAGCCGGTGGTGTCGGGGATATTGATGACGGTCGCGCCCGCTTTGATGACAGCGTCGATCACACGGTAGAGATACTCCGGCTCGGCGCGCCCGCTGTCCTCGGTGAAATACTCGATGTCCTCGCAGCCCAGCCGCTTTGCGGTGCGGACGGCGTTCACGCCGATTTCCAGCGCCTGATCCTCGGTCATGCGGAGCTTATGCTGCAAATGACTTTTCGAGACGCCGAGGCCGGTGTGGATGCGCGGTCGCTTCGCCCCTTTGAGCGCGTCCCAGGCGACGTCGATGTCCCCTTCCCTCGCGCGGGTCAGGCCGCAGACGGTGATGTTGTCGCCCACGGCGGCGGCGACGCGGCGGACGGCTTCAAAATCGCCGGGCGAGGAGATGGGGAACCCGGCTTCGATGACATCGACCCCGAGCCGCTCCAGCTGACGGGCGATTTCCACTTTCTCGTCGATGTTGAGTGACGCGCCAGGGGACTGCTCGCCGTCGCGCAGGGTGGTATCGAAAATTTGGACTTTGTTGGTGCTCATAGTAACTCCGTTGTTTTATTGCTCGTGATTAGCAATGATAACTTGTGTCAGTTTTGCCGCTCAAGCCGGCGGAAGGTGCGCCGCCGCCATTTGTTGTCCGGTAAACGGTTCAGCATTCTCAGCGCCGACGCTTTGTCCGTGCGTGCGGTTGCTTCGATGATAGAAACAGCGTTTCGGTCGCAGCGCCAACTGCTTGGCTGGGCGGCGCAATCGATAATTGAATTGTCCAGCGATTCGGTGTATTCACTGCCGAGCGCCAGTGCTGCCCCGCGCAGAAGCATCAGTGCATCGGAGCGGTTGGCTAAATTGATTAGACCTGCTACTGCTGACTGCAAGCTTGCCAGAGTTTCAGCGGCAAGTCGAGTCTTTCTGCGCTGCACCAAAACATTGAGGGGCCACGCCGATACTGCCACTTTTTGGTAGTTGTCTCTAGCACTCAGCGCAGCTTTTAAAGCTTCCCTAACAAGAGGTTCCACTTCGCGCCCAGATGCGTAGGCGGCAATCGAGGACAATGCCTGCACTCGGTACCAAGGCTCTTTTATGCTCCTTGCAACTTTTAAAGCCGCCGCCGTATCCGTCTGCGCGAGTTGAGCAGCTTTAGCACGAAGTAACGTTTCGGCCATTGTTGTCTCTCACGCTTCAACGACAACTACCGTCCCAATTTCCACCAGGGTTTTTTAGCCGCTGGAAATGCAGGCGCCGGAGAAAGCGGTGCAGATGGCGCGGCTGTCAGCGTTCCCTTTACGTCGCTAATTCGCCCTTGAGGATCGAAATCAAAAGTAATGGCTTCGCCATAAGGCGAAGTGCAGACGACCTGCGCTCCTTGATCATCGACCTTGTAGCCTTTGTACGCGGCGAATGATGTGAGCGCTGTTCGATGGTCGCAAGCAACGGCTCCAACGAACTGCATCAAAATCGAAATGAAGTGATTCGCCGTTTTATCATCGGCTTTTACGGAGGCGGGCAGCTGCGGGATCAGCACGTACAGGGCTCCGCCGTCATAAGGGCAGCGGTAGTAGGCAGCGGCACCGCTGATTCCGGCGGCGACCATTGCCGGGACATGACCGTTGCCGCCGATATCCGCCAAGGACAAACTCCGCTCAGTCAGTTCCCCTACCCCATGCGTTTCGCCGAACTGACGCACGGTGTTGACAGTGTGTAGCAAATTGTCCGGCAGCTCGCTTTGCGTATTTGCCCACGCCCAAAGCCAGCTTTGGTCCCCCTCAGCCTCGGTGCCGACGACTTGAATCGGTAGGGTTTTATCCGGCCCAAAGCTAATTGTTCCAGCATCGATATCGATGGACCACCCCGCGCCGGTAATAAAATCGGCGAAGCGGTCTTGGTTGTCGAATACAGTGGCACCGTATTGGCTGATTAGATCATTAAAGGTCATGGTGAATCTACGATGAGGTTCATTATATTGTCGTTAGGAGCATGCAGCACGTCGGCGGATCGCTTGCTGTCGCGGCGGATAACGCCATATACTTGAATCTTGATAGTGCTCGTTTCTTCTGTGATGCTGACTAAAGGATTTCGATAATAACTTGGATGGGCTTAGTTTACTAACCCGTTATGTATCAAGTCTGTTATGTCTCGAGTTATGTCTCGAGGATCACTTCCAATTCTTCAACCATTTCATCATATGTCATGCAAGTGACGTGTTGCGAGTTGAGGACGACTTTATCAGAGAACCATTGAAGCCGACGTTGTTCTTTATCACCCAGATTTGCGCTTCTACCAGCCACAATTAAGTAGGTAAACGAAATTTCCTTGTGGCCAAACTCATCGCGAAACGCACTCGTCTGCTTTAGATCGTCGAGACGTGTATTCCAATCGATGACTTGACCAAATGCGTGCAGAAACGGTGCGCCCCATTCCGGCGTTTTTCGCGCGATATTCTTGAACATTGCGTAGGGGTTTGCAGCCTCAAACTCAATCATGCAATAATGTCCTCGCTCTTTATCGCCGACGACGATGTCTGCGGCAAAAACGCCAGCAACATCGTATTCATAGGCTAGCAAGCGATCACGACGGATCTTGGGCACAAACGAGCCAAAGGAAGCAGATAACTGTCGATTTGCTCTGAAGTGTTTCAGCAGTGCGCTCTCACCAATTATATCACTGGCAGCCAATATCGCCTTGAACGCATTTAGCTCAGTCGAAATTGCGGATTTATCGAGAATGATATTTTCGAGTTTACCCATTCAACCTACTTACGGAATTAATTGCTATATACATTTGGATTTATGATTTCCGTAACTACGATAGCATGACTGGAGCTATCTAAGTTGAAGATTACACGCAGATCACCAGTTGGATTAATTACGTACGATCCTTTGCGCTTACCAGCAGCGATTTGGCGCACTTGTGCCGTGTCGTCGAGTTTGACAGTCGCTAGAACTTGATTTATGTTTTCGCGCTCGGCATCGCTAAGAGTGTTGTACGCGGTACGGGCAAATCTATCGTACTGAATGTTCATTTGATGAGCCTACTTATGACTGTAAATTGATTGCTTTTTATTAGTTCTTACTTTGCCCGGCTTTCGGATGCTTATTTTAATTGCTTCTCGCCTTGGTCTACCGTCTCCTCGGCGGTGGCGGCGGGTTTGATCCAGGCGAAGAGGCCGCGTAGGTGCTTGCCGGTTTGCTCAACCAGGTGGTCTTTGTCCTGGTCGGCGAGGCGGTTGAAGTTGGGTCGGCCGTCTTTGTTTTCCTGGATCCAGGCTTTGGCGAATTCGCCGGATTGTATTTCGCCGAGGATTTTGCGCATTTCGTCTTTGGTGGCGCTGTTGATCAGGCGCGGGCCACGGGTCATGTCGCCGTATTGGGCGGTGTCGGAGATGGAGTAGCGCATTCCGGCGATCCCGGCCTCGTACATCAGATCGACGATCAGTTTCAGCTCATGGAGGCACTCGAAGTAGGCGATCTCGGGGGCGTAGCCCGCTTCGGTGAGGGTCTCGAATCCGGCTTTCACCAGGGCGGTGGTGCCGCCGCAGAGGACGGCCTGCTCGCCGAAGAGGTCGGTTTCGGTCTCCTCGCGGAAGCTGGTCTCCAGCACCCCGGCGCGCGCGCCGCCGATGCCTTTGGCCCACGCGAGGGCAAGCTCTTTGGCGTGGCCGGTGGCGTCCTGGGCGATGGCGATCAGGCAGGGCACGCCGCGCCCTTCGAGGAACTGGCGTCGGACCAGGTGGCCAGGGCCTTTGGGGGCGACCATGAAGACATCGACATCAGCGGGGGGCTTGATCTGACCGAAGTGGATGTTGAAGCCGTGGCCGAAGACCAGCGCGTTGCCCGCCTCAAGGCCTGGCGCGATGGACTCGCGGTAGACGTCACCCTGGAACTCATCGTTGATGAGAATCATGATGATGTCGGCTTCTTTGGAAGCATCCTCGACCGTCATCACTTTGAGCCCGGCCTCTTCTGCCTTCGCCCAGTTCTTCGATCCCTGGCGCAGGCCGACGCGAACGTCCATACCGCTGTCTTGCAGATTCAGCGCATGCGCATGCCCCTGCGAGCCGTAGCCGATCACCGCGATCTTTTTGCCGTTCAGGACGCTTAAGTCCGCGTCTTGCTCCGTGTATACCTTGACTGCCATGTTTTAATCCGTTCCTTCTTATAACAACTTTGTTAAAATCTATATTGTTTGATTGCCGTCGCTTTGCTTGCGACGTGAACTGATACCAAGCATAAGTCCTAGAACCAGGCCGACTACGATAAAGAGGCCAAGGTTAACGAGTAAGTTCTTAACCGTATCGAGTCCTATTGCATCGACATTTTGATTGTAAATTCGCCACAAGCTCCAATTTAGTATGCCGGCACCTAAACCCCAGACGAATCCGCCTTTTGTTTTTATGATATGGCCGACAAGCCATCCGATAAGCGGCGAAGCAATCAGCACCGCCAGCATTAGAATGTTCGCCTGATGTAGAGTGATAAGCTCTTTCATGGCTAGATGCTGCGCGGGCCGCGCGCCATGGCGATGCGTCCGGTTCGGACGGATTCGCGGACACCGTAGGGCTGGATAAGAGTCTCGAACTGGTCGATCTTTTCCGCGCCGCCGGTCATTTCTACGACGAACGTCTTTTCGGACATATCGACGATGCGGCCTCGGAAAACATCCACCAGCTGCATGATCGCCTGGCGGTCTTTCACGTCGGCGTTGATTTTGATCAGCGCCATTTCGCGGGCGACAATAGTGGCACCGACATAATCCTGCACTTTGCTGACATCGATCAGCTTGTGCAGCTGCTTGGTAATCTGCTCGACCACGGCTTCGTCTCCGTTGACCACGATGGTCATGCGCGACATTTCGGGGTTGTCGGTGATGGAGACTGCCAGCGATTCGATGTTGTAGCCGCGCCGCGAAAACAGCGCCGAGACCCGAGCTAAAACGCCGGGTTTATTGTCCACCAGGACGCTGATGGTGTGTTGCTCTTCTTTGATTAATGTTTGCATATCACGCACCCTTTCCCGAATTATCAGCAGTGCCGCCGCGCGGCGCTCCCGCTGCCGAGGCGACCGGGAACGTCTCGATTTCGGATTGGGTCAGGAGATCGTCGCCGGGTTCCTGCTCTACGTACTCCGAGGCGGTGTAGGCGTCCATCGGGCGGGTGCCTTCGGGCTGCTTGACGACCATCTGCTTGATGGTGCCGTTGGAGGGGATCATCGGGTAGACGTTGGCTTCCTTGACGATGCGGAAGTCGAGCACGCAGGGGCGGTCAGTGATAGCCATGGCTTTTTCCAGCTCGGAGTTGATCTGCGAGGCATCGGTGATTCGGGATCCGTAAGCGCCGTAGGCTTCGGCGAGCTTGACGAAATCGGGACTGGCTTCGAGATCGACGTTGGAGTAGTGCGATTCCCAGAAAAGCTCCTGCCACTGGCGGACCATGCCGAGGTACTGGTTGTTCAGAATGACTATTTTGATCGGCAGCTTGTAGATGGTGGCGACCATCAGCTCCTGGATGCACATCTGGATGGAGCCGTCGCCGGTGAAGCAGATCACGGGTGAGTCAGGCTGGCCGAACTGCGCGCCGATGGCGGCGGGAAGGCCGAAGCCCATGGTGCCTAAGCCGCCGGAGGTAATCATCTGGTTGGGGCGGGTAAAGCCATAGAACTGCGCCGCCCACATCTGATGCTGGCCGACATCGGTGACGACGATGGCGTCGTGGTTGGTTTGGCGGCCGATCTCTTCGATCACAGCCTGGCCGTGAAGCTGGCCGTCGGCGAGCGGGTAGTGCATCGGGAACTCGGTTTTGAGGTCGGCGATGCGCTGGTTCCAGGCGGATGCGGAGCGCGGCTGGACAACTTCCAGGAGCGCGGCGAGGACGTTGCGGACATCGCCGACGATGGGCACGTCGGCGGCGAGCACCTTACCGATTTCGGCGGGGTCGATGTCGATGTGGATGATTTTGGCCTGCGGCACCCACTCGTCGGCTTTGCCGGTGACGCGGTCGTCGAAGCGCGCGCCGACGGCGATCAGCAGGTCGCATTCGGAGATGGCGTAGTTGGCGTAGGCGGTGCCGTGCATGCCGAGCATGCCGAGCGAGAGATCGTCAGTTTCAGGGAACGCGCCCAAGCCTTTGAGAGTGGTGGTGACCGGCGTATTGGTGCGTCGGGCCAGCTCGCGGATTTCGTTTTCGGCGTGGGCGTAGATCGCGCCGCCGCCGACGTAGAGGACGGGGCGCTCAGCATTCTTAATGAGCTCGGCGGCGCGCTCGATCTGGCGCTTGTGGCCTTCATAATTCGGCTTGTAGGTGGGCAGCTCGACCGGCTCGCGCATCGGCTCGAAGTCGATCATCGCGCGGGAGATGTCCACGGGAATATCGACCAGCACGGGGCCGGGTCGTCCGGAGCGGGCGATGTGGAAGGCTTCGGCGATGATGCCGGGGAGCTTGTTGATATCTTTCACCAGCCAGTTGTGCTTGGTGACCGGCATGGTGATGCCGGTGATATCGGCTTCCTGGAAAGCGTCGGTGCCGATCGCGCCGGTGCGGACCTGGCCGGTGATGGCGACCAGCGGGACCGAGTCCATCATGGCGTCGGTGATGGGCGTCACCAGGTTGGTTGCGCCGGGACCGGAGGTGGCGAGGCAGACGCCCACTTTGCCGGTGGCGAGAGCGTAGCCTTCGGCCATGTGGCCCGCGCCCTGCTCGTGGCGAACCAGGATATGCTTGATGTCGGGAAATTGGTAGATGGCGTCATAGATCGGAATTACCGCGCCTCCGGGATAGCCGAAGATCGTGTCCACGCCTTCTTGTTTTAGGCATTCTAGAAGCGCTCGCGCGCCTGTCATTTGCATAGTGTTTTCTGCTGCTCCTTCGCCGGCATGTTTCGCTCGGCGTTTTATATTGGGCGCTGGCCATGTTTCGACCAAAACCCATCCGCCCTTTCGGGCACCTTCCCTGAAGAGAAGGAAAAGTTTACGACGCAGGGTGCAGTTTGCTGTTAGATGCAAAAAGCCCCTCGTCCGCTTCAAGTGTGCTGCATTACTGGAGTAACGCAAGCATTTTTGAAGGGACGAGGGGCTTTTGAAAAGCTCCACGCGGTACCACCCAACTTCGTGGCAACTTACCGCTTGAGGCGGCATTTGCCTACGCACTTTGGAGACGCTGTAACGGGCGTCTGAGTTTCCCGTGCAATCCTACTGGCCGGGGCCATTCCCGGCGTTTGGTTGCCTGCTCGGAGGGGAGTTCCCTCGCGCGCCCGCGCCGTTTCGCACCAACCAACGGCTCTCTGAAGTCGGACGACGCAAGGTACAAAAGTCCTCGTCATCGCATTTCTACGTGTGGGTGAGTTTATACCAGCATTCGCATGAGCTTGTCAATGCGAATTACAACAGAGGCGCAGGATTACATAAGCGTGGAGTGAATGTTCGTGAGGAAGTTGTCCAGGTACCAGGAGCCGGCGCCGAGAAAGGTCGCCAGGCCGACGTAGGCGAAGCCGTACTTCCATTTGTCGACTGTGGCAACCTGATAGTAAGGCTGAGTCGCGGGATCGGCCTTCCATCCGCCGACAATTCGCGGAAGGCTGGCGAGCAGGAGAAGCCATATGAGAGGGTTTTTGAAGCCGACGATCACGGCGAGGATCATTCCGACGGCGAGCAGCTTGGGCGAGAAGAGAGGCGTGATCCAGCCGCCGTCGAGTGGCGGGGTCGGCAGGAGGTTGAAGAGATTGACGAAAAAGCCCCAGCTTGCCAGCGCGAGCCAGAATGGATTGTGCGTGGGCAGGTAGATCAGGGCGCAAAGCACCGAAGCCAGCGTTCCGACGACAGGCCCCATGATGCCGATGAAGGCGTCTAAGGTGAGGCTGCGCTCGGCCATGTCGGCGGTGACGAACGCGCCCATGAACGGGATAAAAACCATGATGCCGGTTTTGATGCCGTTCAGACGCGCCGCTAAGGCGTGGCCGCACTCGTGGATGAAGATCAGCGCGACAAGCCCCGCGCCGAACGCCCAGCCGAACCGCAGCGAGTAGGCCCACGCGGACAGCAGCATCGAGCCGGAAGTCAGCAGAAGTTTAGCGGCAAGGGCGAGATACTTCAGCTTGCTGATGAAGGCGAGCACCGGCCACGCAATTTTCAGGATCGCAATAATCGCCGACGCGATTCCGCCAAGCACACCGCCTTTCTGCCGCCAGCGCTGAAGCAGACCGGGCCTTGACGGCATGAGAGCAGGAGATTGTACGGCGGGTGGCGCGACGGTAGTCTCCGGGGCATTACCGAGCAATGCAGCGCCGGCTGGCCGGGGCGTATCGTCCGCAAGAGCGCTATGCGGCGTGATTGGCTGTTCCGAGAGCTTGCGCTCGATTTCGGTGAGGATTGGGCGCTGCATTAGAGCGGGGTCGGAGTCTGGAATCAGCGGCTCGCTTAGCTCGGAGGAACCGGGTCGAGGCTCACCGTCGGAATCTGGACGCTGCCAGGGATTTCTTGTGGGTGTAATCATTGTTGTTCTTGTATAACACTTGACGCCACCAATATTATCCTGGGTTCGTAAACTCCGCTCGATTGCCGGTGATGGGGTTTAATCGTAGGTTATGAGTACAGCATTGCGTTCAGGGGCGGCAGGGCCGAGCGGGATTGTTCGTCCGGGCGGGTCGGGCGAAAAGAAGGAGTTCAACCGCGCCAATATCGGGCGGGTGGCGCGGTCGTTTCGGCCTTACCAGGGGCAGACGCTGATTATCGCGGTGGCGGTGCTGGCGTCGGCGGCGCTGGGATTGGTGCCGTCGCTGCTGCTCAAGCCGATTGTGAACAAGGGGATTGTCGCGCACGATCTTGGGGTGATTACGCGGCTCAGCGTGTTCGCGCTGCTGACCACGCTCGCGGCGACGGCGTGCAGCCTGGCTTACAGTTTCCAGAGCATCATTGTCGGGCAGCGGATTATGCGGGATCTGCGGGTGCAGCTTTATACGCAGCTACAGGCGATGTCGCTGGAGTTTTTTACCGACACGCGCACCGGCGAGATTCAGTCGCGGCTCGCCAACGACGTGAGCGGGGTGCAGTCGGTGGTGTCCGACACGGTGGCGACGCTTCTGAACAACTTCTCCGTGGTGATCTCGACGGTGGTGTTCATGGTGATTATGGACTGGCGGCTGACGCTGCTGTCGGTTGGGATACTGCCGCTATTCGCCGTGATCGGGCAGCAAGTGGGGGCGCGGGCGCGCAAGGTGCGCAAGCGGACGCAGGAGCTGCTCGCCAACATGAACTCGACGATGCAGGAGACGTTGTCGATTTCGGGCATTCTACTGACCAAGACCAGCGGGCGGCAGGATGCGGTGATCGGGAAGTTTGCCGCCGAAAGCGAATCGCTGAGCGAGTCGCAGATCCGGCAGTCGATTATCTACCGCGTGTTTTTCAACATGATCGGCCTGTCGTTTTCGGTGACGCCGGTGCTGGTGTACTGGCTGGCGGGATTCCTGATCGGGCGGCATGCCGGAAATCTTTCCCTTGGTACTATTGTGGCGTTCACGGCTTTGCAGGTGCGCTTGTTTTTCCCGCTGCAAGGATTGCTCAACTCGCAGGTGGACATTACCAGCTCGTTCGCCTTGTTCGACCGCATCTACGAGTATCTCGATTTGAAGCCGGAGATCGTGGACGCGCCCAATGCCGTCGCGCTCGCGCCGTCGGACGTGCGCGGCCAGGTGACGTTCGAGCAGGCGACGTTCCGGTACTCGGCGGAGCAAACGCGGCCCACGCTCGACGGAGTCACTTTCGCGGCGCAGCCGGGAGAATTGGTGGCGCTGGTGGGGCATTCCGGAGCGGGCAAAACCACGCTGACTTATCTCATCCCACGCTTGTACGATGTGGACTCGGGGCGGGTGACTATCGACGGGTGCGACGTTCGCCAAATCGCGCTGGCCAGCCTCGGCAAAATTATCGGCGTGGTGACTCAGGAGACGTACCTCGTGCACGACACCATCCGCGAGAACCTGCGCTTCGGCAAGCCCGACGCGACCGACGCGGAAATTGCGGCGGCGTGCAAGGTGGCGGCTATCGACGACCACATCATGAGCCTGCCCGAGGGCTACGATACGGTAGTCGGCGAGCGGGGCTACAAGCTTTCCGGCGGCGAGAAGCAACGGATCGCCATCGCGCGGGCGGTGCTGAAAGACCCGCGCATCCTCATTTTGGACGAGGCGACTTCGGCGCTGGATACACAGTCGGAGCGTTTGGTGCAAGCGGCGCTGGAGCCGCTGATGCGGGGGCGAACTACGTTTGCCATCGCCCACCGATTGTCCACGATTTTGCAGGCCGACCGGATCGTCGTCATGGACGCTGGGCGAGTGGTCGAGCAGGGAACGCATGCCGATTTGCTGGCGCGAGGAGGCTACTACGCACGGCTGTACCGGCTGCAATTTGCGGACGGCGAGCCGACTACCCTCCCCATTTAGGCTGCGGGTGCGGCGTGCCCAGGTCGGCATTGAGGACGTTCGCGATTCTGAGGCCGGCGAGCACCAGGCGTTGGTCGGCAATGTCGGCGGCTTTGTTGACGTAGGAGTCCGGCAGGACTGTGGCATTGTTTAAGGCGGTGAAGGCAAACGTATCGGCGATGCGGCTGCTTTCCAGCGCCCATTGCGCTGGGTCGAGGTTTGCCGCGCCGGCGGCTTCGGTTTTCGTGTATTTGGCTTCCAGGCGTTTGGCGAGCGCCGCCACTTCGCCCTGGTCGGGAGCGGTGACGCGCGGCAGATCGCTGGCGGGCTCAACGAGCGTGATTTTGCCGTTCATCGCTGAATAGCGATAGGCACCGTCCCAAAATTGGTGTAAATTGCTGACCTGGTAAGCGGGATCGTCGCTGGGCAGCGGCTGGATCGGGTACCGGTTGCCGCCGAGTCCTCGCGCTGTGGCATGGAGCGGTTGGTGGATGTCACCGGCGAAGTGCAGGAACATGGCGAGCGACCGGGCGCGGAACGACGGCGGGTAGTAAGGCGCTTCCAGTGTCGGCAGGCAGGCGGTGCGAATGGCGAGATAGACGTTGGACGGGTGCTGGTCGCGGAACGATTCGATTTGGTCGATGGTGAGGTTGGGATTGTCCGGGAGGTCGATATAGTGCCAGGAATTGTAGGCCGTGGTCGTGCCCGGACCGGGGTTTGCGCCTCGCGCGGCAATATCGTCCATGAACGAGGCGGCGGTGACGAAGTTATAGGGCTTGTAGTCGGCTTGGGCTTTCAGCACAAGCGGGTCGGAGTTGAACGCTTTCATCAGCGACGCGGCGCTTGTCCGGGCAGCCGGGTTCATGTTGTCCCAGGCGATCTGCGCGATCACTTCGTGGGCGAACTTGTCCCAGCAATAGGCAGGCCGCTGCGCCCCCGCGCCGATGGCGAGCATCAATGTAAATACCGCCGCTAAACAGCCGCGCATCCGGTGAACGTTTGTCAAATTACTTCTCCCCCGCTCAGTATTCCATATTCGCGTCGGGCAAACCGAGTCGAGCAGGCTATTGTCTAGTCTGTGCTGATTAGGTCGCGCAGTCGCTGTAAGTTGACCGCGACCATCGTTTCAGTCTCGGGAGTTTCCAGGATGATGGGAAGGCCCGCCACGCGGGGATCGTTGACCAAATGCCGAAAACCCTCCAGGCCGATCTGCCCCTCGCCGATGTGGGCGTGGCGATCCGCTTTACTGCCGAGCGGTTTTTGCGCGTCGTTGGCGTGGACGACGGCCAGCTTGCCCGCGCCGATGTTCTTCTCCAGGTCAGCCATGGTGGCTTCATAGGCGTCGAGCGTGCGCAGGTCGTATCCGGCGACGAAGATATGGCAGGTATCCATGCAGACGACCAGCCGGTCGGGGTCGGCGACCGAGTTGAAGATTATGGGGAACTGCTCGAAGGTAGCGCCCAGCGTGGTGCCCTGCCCCGCCGTAGTTTCCAGAGCGACTTTGGTCTTGTAGCCGGGCAGCTCATCGTGCAGCCAGTTGATGCTTTCGGCGAGGCGCTGCAGACCGATGTCGATCCCCTCGCCCAGATGCGCGCCCATGTGGGTGACCAAATAGTCGATCCCCAAACGTTCAGCCCGCTCCAACTCGGCGCGGAAAGCGGCGCGGGATTTCTCGCGGACTTCGCCTTCGGGGGCGGCTAGATTGATGAGATAGGAATCGTGCGCGACGGTGCGCCGCACGCCGGAGGCGGCTTTGGCGTTTTGAAACGCGGCGACAGTCTCCTCTTTCAGCTCAGGCGATTTCCACTGGCGAGGCGACGCGGTAAAAAGCTGGACAGCGGTGCAGCCGATTTCCTGGCCGGAGATGATCGCGTTTTGCACGCCGCCGGAAGTCGGCATATGCGCGCCCAGCATTGGGCCGGGCGGAGTGGAGGTGAGGGTGACTTCGGTCATATGCTGCCGATTGTACACCGGTTTACAGCGTGACGAATGTTTCCGAGACGAACTGAGGCGTGTCGCTGGCGGTGTCCAGACGGTAGCTGAACGTATAGGCGATTTCGCCTTTCTCCACGGAGACGATCACGTAGCTGTAGCCTTCCCACGCCCACTCCAGGTCGGTAGACGATGGACGCGCGGGGCTATCGGGGTGGGAATGGTAGAAGCCGATAATGGTTTCGTCCTGATGGCTTGCTCGCAGCTCGCGGTCAAGAGCGTTCAATTCTTGAGGGTCGACGACAAACCGGCGCTCGGGCGAGTTCGGCTCGGCATTGCGCAGAGGGCGGAGACTCGCGACAAGGTTTTTCTCACCGTCGGCGCGGCCGATTAAGGCGCCGCAGCATTCGTGCGGGTACGCCGACTCGCAATGAGCGTGCATCGCGTCGATAAGGTGGGGCGGAAAGTTCAGCAAAATGGGGTGGTCGTGTGTTGGGTGGTGTCGGCCTTGAACGATTTTGGATAGGCTAAGAGGGTGCAGGGAAAGGTCTCGTTCTCAGGGCTTTCTGTTCCCTTCCACTTCTCAGGAGCTACTGTTAATCCGTAATCCAGACCTCCCCCAGCCCCTCCATAAAAATGGAGGGGAGTTCAGACAACTCTTCCTATACATTTTGAGGAGTGGAGCCCGCCCCCGGCGCGAGGTCGGCCATGGGACAGGGCTCGGGGTCGTTCCAGAACTCGTCGGTGAGGTATTTATCGCCACTGTCGCAGAGAATGGTGACGATCACGCCGGATTTTAGCTTTTTGCCGATTTGGATGGAGGCGTAGACGTTCGCGGCGGAGGAGATGCCGACGAACAAGCCTTCCACGCGCGCGAGGCAGCGGCACATGTCGTAGGCGTCCTCGGTTTCCACCCAGACATTCTCATCGGCCAGAGTGGGATCGTAGATGCCGGGAACGATGGCCGTTTCGAGATGCTTTAAACCCTCTAGGCCGTGCAGGGGCGAGGCAGGCTGCATGGAGATGCACTTGATGTTCGGGTCCTGCTGGTGGAAGAAGCGGCTGCATCCGACAAAGGTGCCGGTGGTGCCGAGGCCGGCGACGAAGTGGGTGAGTCGCTGGTCGGTCTGACGCCAGATTTCGGGGCCGGTGGTGGCAATATGCTCGCGCCAGTTGGCGTCGTTGTTGTACTGGTCGGGATAAAAGTAGAGGTCGGGGTTTTCAGCCTTGATCGCTTTCGCGCGGCGCTGAGCGCCGTCGGTGCCTTCGGCGGCGTCGGTGAGGATCAGCTGCGCGCCGTAGGCTTTGAGAATCTGCTTGCGCTCCGGCGAGGCGTTCGACGGCAGGCATAGAGTCACGGGAAATCCAAGCGCCGCGCCGATCCAGGCATAAGCAATGCCGGTGTTGCCGCTGGTAGCGTCGAGGATGCGTTTGCCGGGCGTGAGGCGTCCATCGGCGATGGCGGTGCGGATCATGTTTTTCGCCGCGCGGTCTTTCACCGAGCCTCCGGGGTTGAAATACTCGGCTTTGGCATACAGCTCGACTCCGGGCGGCAGATCACGCGTGATTCGGGTGAGGCGGATTAAGGGCGTATTGCCGACCTGATCGAGCAAGCTGCGGCCGTCGCCGCTGCGCAGGCCCTGTCCGGGGGAGCTGACCACCGACATATCCCGGTCCGCTTCCGAAGTCACCAAAGGTTCAAGGACGCTTGTCATAATAAATGCCAAAACGCTCCGGTTCCACAAGCGAAATGTCCGAGACTATTTCTCAGGTGGAGCCGGAGCGATACTTTCTATTTTCAATTCTCCGAAGTGAATCGCTTGCCGGTTTTTACCCAGCTAGCGGCAATTACTTCTCAATCGGCGCGCCGACGATGTTGCCCCACTCAGTCCAGGAGCCGTCGTAATTGCGGACGTTGTCGTAGCCGAGCAGATATTTCAGCACGAACCAACTGTGCGACGAGCGCTCGCCGATGCGGCAGTAGGTGATCGTCTCGCGGTCGGGCTTAACGCCGACTCCTTCGTACAAGGCTTTTAATGCATCGGCGCTCTTAAAGGTGCCATCCTCGCTGACTGCCATCGCCCAGGGGACATTGACCGCGCCGGGGATATGGCCGCCGCGCTGCGCGGTCTCGCTCAGGCCTGGAGGCGAGATTACCTTGCCGGTGAACTCGTCGGGCGAACGGATGTCGAGCAGATTGACGCTGCCTAAATTTTGGACCACGTAATCCCGGAAGGCGCGGACGGATGGGTCGGCTTCTTTGGCGGTAAACGTTTTTACTTCGGGCGACGGCACTTCGGTGGTATAGGGGCGACCTTCGGCTTCCCACTTCTTGCGTCCGCCATTCATCAGCTTGACGGTATCGACGCCATAGATTTTAAACTGCCAGAACGCCCACGCGGCGAACCAGTTGTTGGAGTCGCCGTAGAGGACAATCGTGTCGCCGTTGGTGACGCCGGCTTTGCCGAGAAGCGCCTCAAAGGTGGCCTTGTCGATAATGTCGCGGCGAACGCTGTCGTTCAAATCGGTGGCCCAGTTCCAGCCGACGGCGTTTAGAATGTGGCCGTTCTGGTACATGGTCGGGTCGACATCGACCTCGATGATGCGGACGCTCGGATCTTGCCCGTGCTCGGCGACCCATTCCGTGGAAACAAGCGCGTCGGGATGCGCGTAATCAGTCATGTTCTGTATCCTTGAAAATTAAAGTTTATGCTGCTTTGCCGTACCGTTCGAACCGGCGGCTTTGCCGTCTGTGACTATCAAACAAAAAAGCGACGAGCGATCAGCCTGCCGTATTAGCTGCATTCGTTTTTGCCGGTCGGCTTCACTTCGACTCCGCGCGCGGCCAGAACATCGGCGCACGAATGGGCGAGGTAAGCGTTGGGATCGTCGGTGCGGAAGTCGCAAAAGTTGCACCAAAACTGAGACGCTTGGTTGCTCGCCGTAATTGCTGTCGCCGCTGAATCGGACTGCGCCGGAGCAGTCGCCGTTTCGGTTGCCATGTTAAAATTGCCCTCTTCGCCGCGAATGTCTAGTATTTCACTCGGAATAACGCCTATTAAACCTCGCACGTTCCATCGTGTCAAGATAAACCTGTTTTGAGGTACACCATCGTCGCATCCAAATCAATTGATTCGATTCTACTTTTTGCCAAAATCCCGCCATGTTTAACCGTACTTTCCAACGCTTTCCGCTTTTGCTCGCCGCGTTCCCGCTTGCCGCACTCGCCGCGAACTCGCCTGTTCATGCCGACGTCGCCGAAACGCTGGCAGCCGCATCGAACGGCGCTTCGGTGAGTATCCATATCTCGGCGCGTCCCCAGGAAGAGCGCGACGACCTAACAATCACGTCGCCCGTGCAGGTCGGCATCACTGTCATCAAGCGGTACGATCTGGAGCAATACATTGTGCTGGATACGGCCATGAAGGCATACACGGTGACGCCACTCTCGGCAGCGCCGGTTGATCTGAGCGGAATCCCTAATGTCACCGATTTGTTTCAGCCGTTCACCGCCTCGACACCGCCCCATACACGAACGGAAAGCATCGCTTTGACTGTCGTGGATGAGGGCGTCTCCGCCGCTCCGGAGATGCCGGGAGTGAGCGGGCGTCACTACTCGATCGGTGTCGCCACTACATCCGACACAAATTCCGTCGCCGGTGCCCAGCCTTCTCCGCCCAGGCGCATCCATACGGATTTGTGGGTGGACCCACGCTATACGCGGCCCGTTTCGTCCTTGGCGAACGCTCCGCAGCATACCGTGATACAGCCGGGCGGCGACAAAGTCGTGTACACGATTAGCGGGGATTTGGCCGCGTACAATCAGGCCATGAGCTATATGCCGCTGGAGCTGTTCGGAAACGGTCCTGGGCAAGGCGCGGCGCTGAAGCAGGACGGAGCAATCAGCGCGTCCTTGGTTGCGCCGGCCCTGTTTGACATTCCCGCAGGCTATAAAAAGATGACGCTGGAGGAGTTCGCCACGGCGGAGCAGAACGCGCTGCTCGATTTGATCAGCGGCCCTCAGCCGAAGCTGCCGAACACGCAAGCCGCGCCGAGCGCGCCCGCGGCACCGACGCCTGGCCCCGCCGCCGGCGCTAAATAGCGATGACTGCATCGCTTTGTCTCACCGCGCGCTGGGTGCTGCCGGTCGATACCGAGCCGGTTGAGTATGGCGAGGTGGAAGTGCGGGGCGATGCGCTGACGTATGTCGGAGCGGCTCGCACCGTGGAGCAGCGGCCGCAAGGCAGCGAAGTCCGCGACTTCGGCGAGGCCGTGCTGCTGCCGGGATTGGTGAACGCGCACACTCATCTGGAGTACACCCTGCTGCGCGGCTTCCTGGAAGATGTGCCGTTTTTTCCTTGGATTCGCGGCTTGATGGCGGCGAAAGCGCAGTATAGCCGGGCCGACTGGCTGCTGTCGGCGCGTCTTGGCGCGGCGGAGTGCATCCGGGCGGGAATTACCACCATCGGCGACAATACCGACGCGGGCGTGACGGCTCAGGCGGCGTCGGAGATGGGCTTGCGCGCGCGAGTGTATCAGGAGCTGTTCGGTATCGACGAGCGCGAGGCGGCGCAGCCGCTGATCGACGAGCTTGACCGCAAATTGCAGCGACTCTCGGCGTTCGCCTCGGATACGGTCGAGCTCGGCATCTCGCCGCACGCGCTTTATACGATTCGACCGGAGCTTTTCAGAGCCATCGAGCGCTATCGGGCGGCGAACGGCAACTTAAAAACCAGTATCCATGTCGCCGAATCGCCTGCCGAAAGCCGCTTGACGGAGCACGGCGACGGCCCGTTCGCGGAGATGTTCGCCCGGCGCGGTATCGCGTGGCAGTGCCCGCATGCCACGCCGACCCAATATCTTTTTGATCTTGGCGCGCTGGGGCAGCACGCGCTCGCGGTGCACTGCGTTCATCAGACGGAAGACGATATCACGCTGATCGAGCAATCCGGCGCGGCAATCGCGCATTGCCCAAAGTCGAACGCCAAGCTCGGCGCGGGTATCGCGCCGCTGACAGGTTGGCTGGCGCGTCCCGACCTAGCTGGGCGCGTGGCGCTCGGAACGGACAGCGTGGTTTCCAACAACGCGCACGACCTGTTCGAGGAGATGCGCTTCGGATTGCTGATGCAGCGCGGCAAGCTCGAGGAAGTCGCGATATCCGCGCGTCAGATGGTCAGCGCCGCCACTCTGGGCGGCGCGCGCGCGCTGGGATGGGCGGACCGAATCGGCAGCCTGGCAACCGGCAAAAAAGCCGACGTGATCGCCGTCCGCTTGGACACGCTGCATGCCGCGCCCGCGACCGACCCGTACGCCGCTCTGGTTTATTCGGCGCGGGCGGAGGATGTTTGCTTGACGATGGTGAATGGCCGTATACTTTACGACGGCTCAAATTCATCCGGCGGCGGGTTTTTCGACGAGCATAAATCGCTCATCCGGGATGCCGACGCGCTGCGCCGGCGTTTAGCGCCGGCGACATAGATTATAAGCCTCACCCATGCCCAGCAAACCGCGCAAAAGCGCTTCATCGTCAACTGTCGCCGACAGCGAAGTGCTTCATCGCGCGGAACTGGATGAACTGGAGCGCGCCCGCGAGCGTCTGGGGCTGAAAAGCGGCCGGCTTGGACGGTTGCCCGCATCGAAGCGGCGCTCGAAAGAGACAAAAGACACCGCAGGCGGCTCGGGAGGCATCAGCAGCGACGCGGTTACCGCTGCGCTGACCTTTTTCGCCGGATCTTGCATCGCGGCGTTTATTTTCTTCACCAATCCCTACTACGACTCGTTTGAAGCCTACCGGATGGTAAACGCCATCGCGCTTTTATGGCTGCCCTGGCTCCTGATTACGCTGTTTCTCAAACAGGATTTGCAGCAGTTCGGGGCAACGCGCGGCGACAAGAAATTCGGCCTAAAGTGGACGGCAATCGGCATTGTCGCGATGCTGCCGGTACTGGTCGTGATCTCGCTGCAACGCAACTTCCAGAGCTACTACGGCAATATGCTCGGCCAGCCGCTGGCGAACGTCGAGTATGCCGTCTATTCCGGCATTCCGCTGCCCGGCGTGCAGCATGTCCGTCCGCTCGGCCTACTGTATTACGAGCTTGGCCAGGGCTTCTACTTCTTTTGCTGGGAGTTCTTTTTCCGGGGCTTTCTGCTGTTCGGCCTGGCCAGAGCGCGTTTTATCGGGTCAATCGGCGCAATCCTGTTGCAGGCTATCCCGTTCGCGCTGCTGCACTGGTCGGTGGTGCCTTCCGCCTCCAAGCCCCCGCTGGAAATCGCATCGGCGTTTTTCGGCGGATTGATTCTGGGATGGCTGGCACTACGGACAAAGACGTTTTTCTACGGCTTTCTCATCCACTGGGCGATTGCCGGAATCCTGGATTTCCTGTTGGTCGCACGCGTGCTTCTGCACGCCGGGTAGCAGGATTGGCATTTGTTGCCGACCGGGTCGTGGGTTGCGCTTTAATGCCTTTTCTCGATGACATAACTGGTTTGCGCCGCGTGTATATGGGTAAACACGAATACAAATTGGAGCGCTTCCTCTTTGCTCCTCTATTTTCATACACAAGCAATGCTGCACCCTAGGAGTTTTTCTGCATGGACAAGGTTCCTCTATCAACATACACGGAAGACGTCAATGGATTGTCCGTACTTAACGCAGTAGGCGAGATCGACTTATCCACTGCATCGGTCTTCAAAAAGGCTCTGAGCGACATGATCGCGACCGGCCAGCAGCATCTGCTGATCGATATGTCGCAAGTGATTTTCATGGACAGCAGCGGCTTTGGGACATTGCTTTCGGCGATTAAGGTGCTTCGCCCCGCCGGCGGCTCGCTCGCGCTCGTGGGATGCAACGACGCCGTCACGCGGATGCTGGAAATCACGCGCTTGAACACGTTGTTCCAGATTTACACCGACCGCACGACCGCAGTCGACGACATCAAATCGAAATCGCATACCGCCCAGCCTGCGTAGCTTGGGCGTGGTTTCGTTTTATGGCTTATCGCTGGTGGCTATGTATGCCACCAGCGATTTTTTGTCCCAGCGCGATGCCGACCGCCAGCAAACCGGCGCAGGCGAGATACAGCCCGAACAAGAACGAAGTCGGCTTGTACAGCAGCGTGATTTGCTCATTTGCCGAAACATCGGGGATTGTCCGGAATACCTCCGGTTTTTCGATCAGCGGCAGTTCCACTCCGTTAGGGCCGCGCGCTGTCCAGCCGGGAAAATACTGGTCGGCGAGAACAAGATCGCCTGATGCCTGGGCTTGAAGGATCACTCGTGTGGGAGCATCAAGCAGCACCTTGGCGGGAACCGGCTGCCCGGCTGCCGTCCACGCGCGGCCTGATGTCGGCGCGAACTGACGGTAGACGTCGACTCCGTTGTCCACGAGTGTCGGCGCGCCGGTACCAATCACAACAGGACTGAGTATCCACTCCGCGTCGGTTTCCGCAGCAGTCTTTTTCGAGACAGCGGCTTCATAGTGGGTCAGATCCATGTTGCCGTTTTCCTGTGGGCTGGATTCCTGGTTGCCGTTCAAGCGATTTAAATACGCTTTGTACTGGCCGGTCTGCAAAGAATCGTAGCCTTGAAGATCGCGCAACCCATAGACCGTGGCCGCGTTCGGGGGAAGTACGCCGGCCTGCTCGTAAACGCCGTTGGCGGCGTTCAGCACGGCGACGCGCGATGCCCCACCGCTCGGATTCGACTCCGTCTGCCGCTGAAGATAAGCGATTGCCGGAGTGACGGGGTAGACCTGCGCCAGTGTCGCGGCGCCATTGAAGCCGTAACCGGCCCGGAACAGGTCGATCATGGCAAGCAGCGTGAATGCGGCGGCTAGGATTACCCGTTCGCGCGAGTGCGTGGCACGGCGGAGCCGAACGGCGATTGCCAGAGCGCAGGCGGCAATCAGCAGCGAGGCCAAGAGATCAGTCCGGTTGATTTGACGCAGATATTGCTGCCCTTGGCGCTCGATAAACAAAATCGCCGCGACAAGCGGCACTCCCAGCAACGCTGCCCAGGTGTAGACACTCGCGCGACCGTACTCCTTTCGGCCTTGCATCAGGAAATCCAAGCCGTACGCGGCGAGTATCGCGAGGCAGAGCGTCCATAACACGAGATCGCGCGCGGGTGAGCCGGACTGTGAAAAGCCGGGGATGCCGAAGTAGGTGAGCAAATTCAGCGGGGTGCCCAGCGCGAAGAGCATCGCCACGAGCGCCGCGATTGCAAAGAAACGCGCATGGTAAATGTCGGATTGCTCGGCGCGCTTCGTCCAGTTCGCGTAGACGCCGAAGCAGGCCGACAGCAGCGCCGCGACCCCGATAAAGCAAGCCGTTTCCGGATACGGGATATCGGCCCGATCCCAGTAATCGTAAGCGCGTCCGAAGAACGAGGGCGAAAATAGCGTCACCAGCCGGTACCACGGCATCGCGAGGGAGACGTAGCCGGTGTACCCGGACAGGCTGGCGTGCGCTCCCGCTCGGTGGGACACTCGGGCCAGCTCCACTGTCGGCAGAAGCTGCGGCGCGGCGAGCAGCAGCATGAGCGCGGCAGCGGTGGCGAACGTCAGTGCGGTCCGCACGCGCCCGGATGGCTCCGGAGTTCGGACGAGCAGCAAGATGCCGTAGGCCGCGCAGAAGATCAGGCCGTACAAAGCAATTTGCAAGTGGCCCGCGAGCAGCATCACGCCGAGACAGCAGCCCAGCGCGAGGCCGCGTCGCGCGCTGGGTTTTTCGGCGCAGCGCTCGATCAGCAGCAAAGCGAGCGGTATCCAGGCGGACGTGCAGAGGAATGTCGGCAGCGCCAGCCAGCTCACCTGCCAATCGGACAACTGCCAGGTCGCCGCTCCCAGCAGCGCCGGCAGCATGCCGACACGCCGGCGCAGAAAATAGTAGAGAAACGCGCCCGTGAGGAAAAGGTGCAGGACCGCGCTTGAGGCGAAAGCGCGCGCCACGGGCATTATCAGGAAAATAAAGTTCAGCGGATACAGGATCGCCGACTGGTCGTTGGCTAAAAAAGGCGTGCCGCAGAACTGGTACGGGTTCCAAAGCGGGACAGTGCCCGATGCCCAGGTTCGGGCGGCGAACAAGCGCCATGGGTAGAACTGCGCGATGCCGTCGAACAGAAGCGGATTAAACGGAGGGTGAGCGGGATAAGCCGTCATGCCACGCCACGGCAGCATTTTGCCCAGCATCGCCGCAGGCAGCAAGGCGTGCCCTGGAAGAAGCGCAGGCAGAAGGAGCAGAACGGGAAGCGCCAGCAGCACCGCCAGCGAAATAGAATGGTCTTGGTATCGGCGCACAGTAGGCGATTATAGCCTGAGACAGAAACGCCGCTGCGCGGCTGCTTAGGGGGCTTCGGCGATGCGGCTGTTTTGTCCGGGCTGCAAGGCCGCGATCAAGGCAGTCGGGCGTCCCGTGGAAACGAGGTAGCCGGAGGGGCGATAAGATTCCTCACGCCGGGAAATCCTGATTTCGACCAGAGGGCCTGTCCGGGCGATCCAAGCGCTCATGTTGTCGGCGGTGCGATGCACGCCCACAGTCAAAGGCTGGTGGGAGACGGCCGTGGAAGAGTCCAAGACACGGACGCTGACGATGTCCGAGAGCTGCACCCGATTGATAAATGGGCCGAACCCGAAGCGCATCTCTTCGGGATTTACCTGGATGGACAGCTTACGAATCAGGGTCGCCGCTAGTACAAACAATACCGCGAGTACGGCCCACAAGCCCGTGAATACCGCGCCGGCATGAAGTGTGGCCGCGAGAGCGCCCATGACGAACGCCCCGATCAGCAGAAAAAGCTGCGGCGCGGGGTCGGACTGTTGTTGCTCGCGAAAGTGGTCAGGCATCATAGTGAAATTGTGTCTCGTGTATATTATGCCCAAATCCGCGCTTTTATTAGACCGTCGCTCCAGCGGATGAACCGCTCCGCGCCGGCATCCAAAGCAGCGCGGCTCCCAGCAGCATCGTTTCCACCTGAAGCTCCGTCTGCCGTAAACGGATCAGCGCTGCTTCACGCGCTTCGGGAGTGATCCAATTCGCGGATGAGACCTGATTAAAACGCCGGTCAAGTAAAAACTGTTCCGCAATGCGCTGCTCTTCGCCGGCTGCGTCGGCATCGGCGTTAAAGCGCGAACAGAGTAGAGCAAGGCCGGAGGCAAGCATCACCGGCGGCATGCGAGCGGCGGGAGACGCAGGCGGCCCCGGAATCAGGTGAGCGCTGCTAAGAGGGTCGCGGCTTAAGCGCTTGATTTCACGCGTGCGCAAGTTCAGAGCCCACCATTCGCTGCTTTCCCGCGCTAGAGCGCCACTCCAACGCGCGGAAAATCTCGCGGCCAGGTACGGCTCTGTCGCACCCGCGCCGCTAGTATGCGCCTGAATTATGGGGCAGCATGCCAGCGCCCAGGCACATAGACGCTTTACCAGCGGCGAGTTGGGCGTGCAGTATTGCAACCGAGAGCCGGACTCCCAATGGTCAGCATCGAAGGTATACAGCAGGGCGTTTTCGTCGGAGCCGGTCAGTGCCCGCCCCACAGTGATTTGGCTTGGTTCGCCATTGAAGTGCGCGATCCAGACGCCGCTGCCGGGCTGAGTTTCACGTCGCGGAATGCCGACAGCATCGAATGAAGCCTGGACGCATTCCTCTAGACGCGCTTGCCGCGATTGATGAGCCGCAACGGTCTGCTCGCCCGTTCCCTGCCTAGCAGACGGCGATGATCCCGTCGCGCTGTAGAACTCGTCCAATAATCGATTGTCGATCTTTTGCTGCTCGTAAGCGGCGCGGGCGCGGCGCAGATGCTCCGATATAGAATCGAAGCGCTGACGGCTCAACCCGTTGCGAGAAAGCGATGCTCGTATTGCGCGCTCAAAGCCGTGCAGAGACAGGCTGGGCGCATTGTCGAGCACGTTGGCGGCGTCGCCGACCGGCAGAGTAAAAAGTCCGAGGCTGCGCTCGTACAAGTCCATAGCAGCCTGCTCGCGCTCGTGAACCAAGTGCGCGATCTCCAGTTGCGCGGCGCGTTGGCCAAGCCGGACGATTCTGCCCACCCTCTGCTCCCAAACAACTGGAGTCAGGGGCATATCCAGATGCACCAGGCAACGCGCCCGCTGCCAGTTCATGCCTTCCGCCGATTTATCCCCGGCGATCATCACCGCATCGGCGTATACCGCGAACCTGTGCTCCTGGATACGCTGCTCGCGCCTGCCGCCCTGAAATTGGATTACCGTCCGCTTCGGCGCGCGCCGCTCAAGCTCGTCGGCGAGCGCCTCGCGGATCGCGGGCGACCGGCAAAACGCCACGACCCGCTCCCTGCGCCACTCCCCGCAGATCAGATCCGCCGCCGTTTGCGCTTTGCAGTCGAGCGATGTGGAATTGACCGGTATCTTGCGGACGACTACTTCGAGCGACGGCAGCGATTCGGCCAGCTCGGAGCGTCGGTGGCGCACCATCACGGCCTGCATCCGGGATCGCAGAACGCGCAAGCGGGCGACGCTCGCGTCATCGCCCGCGCTCCCGATGCCGTCAGCCAGCGCGGGGTCGATCAGCCCCGGCTCAATCAACTCGGCCAGCGTGGCGAGCTGCGCGGCGCTGCCGGTCATGGGAGTCGCCGTTAAAAGCAGCAGGCGTTTGCGGCGCAGACGCGTCACGGCATCGCCTAGGTCGCTTAATCTGCCGCTGTTGCCCGCATCACAGCATTGATGCGCCTCATCGACAATAACCAGGTCGTCCTGGCGGGTTTCGATGAGCCGGCTTAAGCTTTGCTGGCGACGGAGCGCGGCGGATGAGATAATCAGCAGCGACCGGCTCAAGTCGCGCTCGCCGCCGTAGACGTGAAACTCGGGGGCGCCGGCGCTTTCCCGGCGAATCCTGCGGCTGCATTCAGCGGCCCATTGCGCCACCCCGCTTGGTGTCGCGATGACCAGCACCGAGTTCGCCATTCCCCGCGCCCGAAGCTCCTGGCAGATCAGCAGAGCTTCAACGGTTTTCCCCAGCCCGACTTCATCGGATAAAATCGCGCCCGCGCGCATCTCAGGCGATGAAACAACCCTGCCGACCGATTCGAGCTGATGCGCGTAATGATTGCATTCCAGCGTTTCCAGCGCGATGAGCGGGCCTGAATCGTCGCCGACTCCGACCATCTCGCTCAACTGGTGCGCCGCGCGCGCGAGATTAAGGTCATGAGAGAATCGCCCGGTTTGCAGCCATCGCCCCGCCAGCGTGTCATCGGCATCGACGAGGCGCGATTCCATGCGGACTGACGGGGGCGTTTGGAGCTCATTCGATGCGCTTTGCTCCGCAAAATCCGGGAGCGACGCATCCCCCGCCGCTTCGTCCAGCGCTTGGGCCAGCCACAGAGCGCTGCCGTGACGCTCATCGGGATTGGTGTGTATGGCGCGCCTGAGCGCTTCGGCAACAAGATGGGGGAACGTGTCTATGCCCGGAGCGAAGCGCTCGTCGCAGGCTTGGAGCAGCTCGACCGCTAATTGGCCAAGCCGCGCCACATCGCCGCGCAAGTCGGGGACTACAGATGGCAAATGGCGTGATGAGATGGACGGCAGCAGGCGCAGATCGAATTGCGAGTCGGAGCCGCAGAGGATAAAATCGGATGCGCCGACACATTCGGACAGCGAAACCGGCTGCGGCTTCGCGGAGTGCAGCGCATGGATTAAGCGCGCCGCGCGTCCGGCGTAACGGAGAACACGCGCGATCTTCTCGGAAGTGGCCGGCTCAGGGCGCAGCGACATGGCGAGATCGGAGAGCGGCGTTCCGGCAAGGTACTCCCGCACCAGCAGACGCGTGCCGTCGCCGAGAGCTACGGCGTCGAACAAGCGCGGCAGCTGAGGCAGGCCGAGCGACAAGAGCTTCGCTTCCGCGTCCCAAAGCGGCGCAAGCTCTTCGCCGACATACTTTTTCAAGACGACGTCGCAGGCGAGCCGGCGGTCGCGCGCAAACCAGACCTCTGGCTTGCCCGGAATATGGGCGCGCAGTTTCTTGCGCAGCGTGTAGCGGTTTTTCGCCGCATCATCTCCTGGGGACTCTCCCGCCTCGGAGGGGGGCGCGGTCATAAGGTCTCGCCGCTCCAGCGCCAGGCCGTGACGCCGCCGTTGAAATCCCGCAGAGCGACGATATCGGCTTCTTCCGAGACGCATGGCGCGGCGGGAGCTCCGAGGCCCGGCAGCTGCGTCTCCCAGATCGTTTTGCCGCAAGCGGCGTCGTAGAGCATCAAGCGTGAGCCAAGCCCGCTTTCGGCCACCGCGAAGACGTCCGCATCGGGCAGCAATCGCGTCAGGCCCGCGAGAGCGCGTGGGAACGAGTCCGCGAGCGGTATCGAGCGCCCGGTGCTTGCGTCCAATTCCACCAGCCCGCATTCCCGCGTCGGCAGAAGAATACGGCCGCCGTCGGTCGTTGCCTGCGGCGGGCCGGGCGCGAAGCCCACCCAAGGCGCACGCCAGACGGATTCACCGTTGTCCATGCTGACGGCTTCGAGCGTGGTGCCGACGCAAATCAAAATCAAGCCGCGGCAATACTCCGGCACAATGAGCTGAGTGGGCGCCGGGCCGCCGCGTAGGAATGGGAGAAGCACGCTCCAGCGCTGACTGCCGCTCGCGTCCAGCGAAGTCAGGGTGCCGGACGCGTCTAAACACAGCGCCCCGCCATCGCCGTCGGAGGCAATCAGAACAAGGTCGCCTGGCAGGGGCGCTCGCCAGACATAGTTCCATTCGCGCGACACTGCGTTCATCTCCGCGCAGGCGATAACGGCATGCTTGCCTTGCGTCTTTTGAGAGGCGACCGCAATCCGGCTTGCCTGCTCGCTCGCATCGTTTGCAGCAGACTGTTCTTTGCGTGATCGGGTGAGCCAAGCTGACGGCAAGCGTCCCTGGTTAGCCTGCAACCGCCATGTCGGCTTGAGGCCCTGGTCAAAGAGGGTGAGCTCGACTCCGACGCCGATGCCGACGGAACCCGCCGACGGCTCGGTAATTCGCGCGAGAGTGCCGCCGCCCGGCTCCGCCGACAGCCGAATCTGCCGCGTCGCTTCCCCAGCGTTGCTGGAGCCGCGTCCGGCCAGCGGCTGCCCGGACGCGGCTTCCAAAATCTGGAGCGTGCCGTCCGCCGCCGCCAGCGCGAACGCCTCGCCGGACGGACCTAGCGCCGTGAATTGAACCCGCGCCGCCGAACCGCGATTGTCCGAAGCCGGCGCGATCTGCCACGCGACCGATGGCTCTTGAAAACGGCGCAGGGCGCGGGGCATTTTGCGCCACGATTCTAACGCTTCTATCAGTTCGCCGGCGCTGGAATAGCGGGCGGCTGGGTGAGGCTCGACGCATTTCTGCAGCACGCCGAGAAAGGTCGGCGACAAGCGGGTTTGCAGCGACGCAAGCCGGGGCAAGGCGCGGCCGGCGTTTTCGGCGCGGGGGTTGTAGCCGGTCGCCAGCTCGACGAGCACCACTCCCAGACTATAAATGTCGGTGCGGGCGTCGAGAAGCCCGAAGCTCTCGTATTGCTCCGGAGCGGCGTAGCCCGGCGTGCCGAGATCGTCGGAGTAGCAGCGCATTAGGCGGGCGCTGACTCGCCGGGAGATACCGAAATCCAGCAGCACCAGCTGGCCGTCGGACGAGCGGCGCACGATGTTGTGTGGCTTGAGATCGCGGTACAAAATCGCGGGCGCTCGCGTGTGCAGATACTCCAGAGCACGCGCCAGGGCAAGGCCGTAGAGCGCCACTTGATCTTCCGGCACCGGCGCGAGCGGCGCGTTCTCGGGGTCCTCGCCCACGCGCGAGAAACGCCGATGCCGGTCGTACAGGTTTTGGCCGTCCACGAACTCCTGGACAATAAACGAGTAGGCTCCGGCGGCGGTCTGCTCCTCGAAATAGTCGCGCACGGCGACAATTCCGGGATGGCGCAAACCCGCGAGCAGGCGCGCTTCATCGCGGAAGGCGCGGAGATCGCCTTCGCTTTCAGAAGACTGCGGCGCGTGGAACAGCGCCTTTAAAGCGCAGGCAGTCATGCCGAGGCGGGAGTCCGCCGCTTTGTACACGGTCGCCATGCCCCCGACGGCGACGATCTCCTGGACGATGTAGCGGCCATTGTCGCCCAACGCCGCGCCGATGGGCAGAAGCGGCTCGGTGGCGGGATCGGGATTGTCGCCAAACGGCTCCAGACGCAAGTCGGAGGCGTTTGGAGCCATTCTAGAGGCTGCGGAGTAGGCGGATTGGGCTGCCATATGCCCGTATTATTTGCGGGGACACGGCGGAAAGTGCAAGAAAATGATTAGGCGGCGCTGGCGGCAAGCGCATCAGGCTGGGACAAAGGTAAATCGGGCACCGTCGAACCCCGGCGCGTTTGTTTTCGGGTGGCAATCGCCGTCGCCGCGACCATCGCTGCGATGATGCCGCTGACGACGACAAACCAGTCTCCATAGCGCACGAGTATAGTCTCGCCTTGCATGGGAGTGACCCGCGCTATCACTGCCTGCCGGGTGAATAACCCGGCTTCGGCCAGCTCGCGGCCATCAGGCGCGAATATGGCGGAGATGCCAGTGGTGGCGCAGTGCACGAGCGAGCGGCGGCATTCGGCGGCGGCGAGCGCGGACATCGCCATGTGCTGGCGCGCGGCGGCGGAGTGGCCGTACCAGGTGTCATAGGTGATGACGGTCAGGACATCGGCCCCGGCCAAAGTCTGCTGACGCAGGAAGCGGGGGTACGACGATTCATAGCAGATGGCGGTGCCGATTTTGCCGACCGGCGGCGAGCCGCCGAGGTCGGGCTGGTCGGCACGGCCGGGCTTGTCGTCGAAGCTGAGAACATGCATCGCCTTCAGCCAGGGAAGCTGATTGTCGTAGGGCACGAATTCGCCGAAGGGAACAAGCTGCTGCTTGGCATAGACTTGCTGAGGCGAGGCGAACGTGTCGCTGGGCTGAAAGAGCATGGCGACGTTTTCGTCCTCGTTGGAAACCACGTCGACATCGCGCGCGCCGCTGACAATCACGAGGCCGTGCCGCTGCGCGGTCTGCTGCAGCGCGAGTCGAAGCGGCCAGTCCAGGCGCGGATAGCC
Source organism: uncultured Armatimonadales bacterium (assembly GCA_964235675.1). Lineage (GTDB taxonomy): Bacteria > Armatimonadota > Armatimonadia > Armatimonadales > Capsulimonadaceae > CAXSEA01. Next base: position 31,364 of record CAXSEA010000006.1, read on the forward strand.
GGGTGCCGCCGTTTCGGAGAGAATCGCCAGCTTCGCGCCCTGCATCTGAGCCTCGGCGCACATGGCGTCGATAGTGGCGAGGTTGCGCGAGAAATAAGCGGGGTCCTCGGGCCGGGTGCGGTTCCAGTAGACGTCCTGGCTAATGTCGGTCTGCAAGGCAGCCGCCGGGAAGGACGCGCCGGATGCATGCACGCCGGAAGCTCCCAGCGGAACGCCGACCAGGCAGGCGGCCAGCACGGCGGCAACGCTCCCGGCAATCAGGCGCGGGTCGCGCTGGGCGAGAGCGGTGTTGACGAGGACGATCAGCCAAGCGATGCCCCAGATACCGGCGAGGGGCGCGACTTGGATCAGCCAGGAGTGATGCCACTGCGTGTAGCCGAGATCGCCCCACCCCATCCCGAGGCTGCCTAGCTGGCGCGTCCATTCGCATAGCACCCACAGCGATGGAATCGCGAGCAGGAGCGCCCATTTCGGCAGTGACGATTCGCGCCGGAGCAGGGCGGCGGACGCAGCCCCGAATACGGCGAAGGCAAGCGCCATAATCATCGCGAGCGCCTCGCCGCCGACATAGCCGCCGGGTCCGATTTTGCGGCCGGTGAAGATGGTAATCCAGCTGTAAATCAGCGTGAAGAACACTGCGCCGGTGAGAAAGCCGCGTCCGAACCCCTGCAGAGCGGTAGCACTCTTCAGCGCGAGCAACAGCGGCACCAGCGCGATAAACGCCAGCCAGCCGATATCCAGGCCGGGAAAACTCGCCGCGAGCAGCAGTCCGCTCAGCAGCGACAGAAATAAAGGGTGATGCAATAAGCGAATCAGCATGCCGCGTTCAGCATACCCCCTGCGCCTGAGTGTTGCGTTGGACGATTGGGCGCGGCTTTGTTATAATGCATCTGTGAAACTTCCTAGCCGCCCCACTCTTCGCGCGATCAGCATCGCCGCGATGATCGTCGCCGCCAGCCTGGCCGATGGCTGCGCGATTACACCGTCCGGGGCGAACAGCGCCTCGACCCGGCAGATTATCTGCACCATGGACGTCGCCGGGACGATAAACCCGAACGATTACTATTTTGTCATCTTTAACAACGCCAACGATACCAGCGGCGCGGCGGGGCCAGACCCGCCGATTGCGCCGGACTGGGGCGGCAACGGTTTTGTGACCGGCAGCGCGACATCATACATGGAGTTCCACAACGGCCTGGGGACCGCCGGGTATGCCTTCGGCAACATTACCACGCTTGCCGCAGGCAATTTGGAGGCGTTGCCGCCGACAATCCAGCCGATCTCGTACGAGTCCGTGGTGACAGGGACGTCAACCGAGCTGCAATTCCGCATTCCGCTTTCCTACCTGGCAACCTCGACTATTCCGACTGCTTCAATTACTTCCGTTCAGATCAACTTCATCAATACCAACCAAACACCCCTGGTCGCGATCACAACGCCGAAGCTCTTTGACGCGCTTGGCAATACTCTGAACTCGGCTACGCTCAACGAGCCTATTACGATTCCGACTCAGCAGGACGGCACATACAGCAACAGCACTTTTCCGGGAGTATCGACTGAGCCGACCGGCCAAGATGTCGCCTCGACTTTGGGTACCGGCACCCCTACAGCTACCAGCGACCCGGACGCGCCGAACCTGGATATTACTAACTGGTCAGTGCAAATTACGTCTTAAAGCAGCCCACGTGCAGAGCCAGCACGTAAGATTGCAGGCGGATTTCTTTTCGTTACCGCTCGATTCGCACCGAAATCCGCGCAAACGGTTATAATCTCGTCACTATGACTCTGGTGTCACTTTACTTCTTCGCGCACCAACCCTACCGGTTGCGCCCTTACCAAGAACGCCCCGTGAGCGCCGGCGCTCTTAGCGATTCCGAGCTGGAATCGTACTACTTCGACGATAGCCT
>CAXSEA010000007.1:0-30339 GCA_964235675.1 uncultured Armatimonadales bacterium
GGAGGTCGTCAAAATGCAACAAGACGCTCCCCCATGCCCGGAATGCGGCGCGCTGACGGTGCGCTCGGGAGCCTGCTACAAGTGCATGCAGTGTGGGACTAGCTTAGGCTGTTCATAAAATTAGAATGTACCCCTGGCCTAATCAGGCCAGGGGTTTTGTTACATATATGGCTCATTTTTCGTTTGAATTCAGAATTGGATCGATTGCTCCAGAGACTTACGTGAAGCATGATAAGTTCTATGAATATGGCGCTGGAGCATGGAACGAAGCAAAACTACTGTGGGTCAATAGAATATATAATTTCAAAGATTATCAGTTCGCAGTGAAAATGGACATAGAAGCATTTGCGAATAGATTCAAATTTGATATGATAGACAACAGAGTTTTCGAGGATATGACTGAAGAGGATTTTACAAAGGCGAGATACTCTCGTAAGCCGGATCAACGAATATTCATATTTGTGGATTTTGATAGTGGCAGTCTAACTTATGATAATTCGAAACGAATGGCCCTGGATATAGTCGAACAGCATATATGCGCCTTCTTTCTATCCATGAATTTAGCGTGTCCTGGCTCGTTAGACTTTGAATATTCAGCATTGACACAAGACGTGAATCAAGGTATCAGATTGTCAGCGCTTCTGCTCGCGCACGTATGGAGCGATAGTAATCAGTTGAATTGGCCAAACCTCACACCGATTTCACTTGGCATTGCTACTATTTGGATCGATAATGTGCTCAACTTCCCGAACCAAGTTGCTGAGACGACAACTCAAAGAGCAATTTTTGCTTTGTTGTATTACTCAAGTCAACGCAATGTAGATCCTCAACGAATAATTTGGCTGTCACATGCTTTAGAGAGCTTGTTCGATACACCGCACGAAGCAGTTTCGAAGGCGTTGTTATCTAGAATATATTTGTTAATAGGATATCCAAACGCAAACAGCAGGATAATATCTAGGAAAATCAAAGAGTTTTACGAGTTGCGAAGTAGATTTGTTCATGGTGATTATGCAATCGTGCATCCGTCAGGGAACGGTAGTTTGGACATACGTGCCGAGAACACGATGACTGAACTTATGGATCAGGAATCAACTGGCTTGCTTGTACTTATGGCAGCAATCCAAGAAATGGCGAGGAGAAATTGGACTGAGCTAAAATTTGAAGAGGTTGTAAGTGGTAATACTAACATTAAGAATATTGCAGTTTAATCATCCGTAAAATTAACTGCAATATGATAATAAGTTCTCAGCCTTCTATTTCTAAGAACAATAAAAAACTTTATATTTTGCTCCTTGCCCCGACATGCGCAAGCTCGCTGTCAGCCTGCTGATCAATACCGCGCTCCCTCGGATCATCTACAAACGCCTTGCCTAGTACACGCACACAAAGGAGTTGTATGGGCTTCGGGCGACTAGCATTCCGTCGCTGCTATATGGTGGTTATGGCTGGGTAAATGTGCAAAAGAACTAGGTTGCCTCGACGCTAAGTTATTTCAGGACTCTCCTTGCCTTTCTTTTTGAGGAAGGGGAAAGATGACGCTCCTTTTGAAACAGCTTTTGGCATGTTTATCCAATTACCCAGGCAATAATAGAGACATGAAACCCGCGACTCTTGCTGTCGAGAAAGTCTATGAGCAAGCCTGTTTGCTTTCGTCGGAAGAGCGTGAAACGCTCTTCGCGATGATACTTAAGGATATAGCGCCTCAGCCGCTAAATTCGATCCGCAGCCTGGAGCATTTGGAAGAGCTGTTGCTGGAAGGTATGCAAGGCGAGCTGCAGCCTGTCACGGAACAGACTTGGGCTGATCTGCGCGAGCGGATTGCTGCCCGCGCAGCGGCAAAGCGTTAGTGGCTCTAGAAGTTGTCAGGTCGGATGCGGCGCTCGCTGATATATTCGAGATCGTTGACTTCTTAACCGATGCCGCCGGTGAGGACCTCGCCCTGCGCTTCGCCGCTCAGCTGCAAACCAGGCTCGAAAACCTTGCGGAAGCTCCAGGCATGGGAGTTGTTCGGGATTACACCAGGCCGGAGTTGGCTGGTCTCAGGATGGCGTCAGTGCCGGGATTTCCCAGCCACCTTATCTACTATCAAGCCACAGGCCAACAGCTTTTAATTCGCCGCGTACTCCACGGCGCGCGCGATGTCGCTCAAATCCTAAGCGACACGGTGGAGTAAACTGATCGGTAACATGACAACCACAGCAACCGAAAACACTCCGCCGCCTCGTCATCTGCCTGCCTACGCCCGCGTTGCCATCAGCTTTGTGCTGGGGATTGTGGCGGGGGTGGTTGCCGAGGTTTTTCTGCATCTAGGGCGGCTGGCGTTTATGATTGGGTGGGATGTGGCGGCTTCGGCTTATTTGATTGGGGTGGCGTTCACGGTGACGCAGTTCGACCGGATCGACGACACCAAGTTCATGGCACTCAGTGAGGATCCGGGGCGGGGGTGGGTGGACGTGCTTCTGATTGCGGCGAGTCTGGCGAGTTTGGTTGCCGTGGGAATGGCGCTGGTCGAGGCGTCGAACGCGCATGGCTCGGATAAGGCGATCTTGGCTGGAGTCGGCGTGTTCAGCGTGGTGATCTCCTGGGTGCTGGTGCATACCGTCTACACCTGGACTTACGCGCGCCTCTATTACTCCGATCCGGAAGGCGGTGTGGACTTCAACATGCCGGACGGCGAGAAGCCGCACTACATGGAGTTTGCCTATCTCGCCTTCACCGTCGGCATGACCTACCAGGTCTCCGACACCGATATCAAAAGCCCAAAAATCCGCGCGGCCGTCCTGCACCAGGCGCTGCTCTCTTTCGTTTTTGGAACTGTCATCATCGCTACTACAATCAACCTGATCGCCGGACTGACATCCAGCCACTAGATTGTCGCCGAGTTACTTGTCGGGAGTCGAGCTGTTTGCCGTTGCTTCCGGATTAGCGATTCTGATCGGCTTACCGTTCATGAACGCGGCGACATTTTCCGCCGTGTCGCCGTAGAACGCCTGCAATGTCTCGGTAGTAACATAGCCGAGATGGGGAGCGAGCGTGACGTTGTCGAGGCTTCGCAAGGGATGGTCGGCGGGAAGAGGCTCCTGGTCGAAGACGTCTAGAGCCGCGCCGGCGATTCGGCGGTGATACAGCGTGTCGAGGAGCGCGGTTTCATCCACGATCGGGCCGCGCGATGTGTTCACCAGGTACGCCGACGGCTTCATCTGAGCAAGGTCGCCTGCTTGGACAAGGCCGCGCGTCCTGTCGCTGAGTTTGAGATGGATGGTGAGCACGTCGGATTGCGCGAACAGCTCGCTTTTTTCCACCCGGACAGCTCCGGACGCTTCCGCCTGCTCCTGGGTGAGGTTCTCGCTCCAGGCGATCAGGCGCATGCCGAAGGCGCGGCCATAGGCGGCGACCCGCTTGCCGACATTGCCCAGGCCGAGAAGTCCCAGCGTCTTGCCGTACAGCCCTTCGCCGACGGTGGCCTGCCACTTGCCCTCGCGCATGCGGCGCTCTTCCAGCGCGAGGTGGCGGACGGCGGCGATGATAAGACCCCAGGCCAACTCCGGCGTGGCGTAGGCCGACGCGAGGCTCTCCTCGGTCATCTGCCGGTCGAGATTGGATTGCGCCACCAGAACGCCATGCTCGGTTGCGGCGGCCATGTCCAGGTTCGGCAGGCTCTGCCCGATGATGGTAATCATCTTTAGGTTGGGCAGCCGTTCGAGAAGGGTGCGCGGCAGCGCCATGCGCTCGCGGATCGTGCAAAGCACGTCAAACGAAGCGAGCGCGTCGATTGCTTCAGCTTCGGAGAGATGATGGTCGAAACCCGTGATCTCTCCGCCCGACGCTTCAATCGCCGACCAGTCGGCCATTTTCAGGCCAACCTTGGCGTAATCATCCAGTAGAGCTATTTTCATTGACTACTCGCCTTCGCTGGCCGTGTTGAGCTTGTCGATGGACGCTTGGTCGAGAGTCAGCCGCGCCCCGGCCACGAGATCGGCCAGCTGCTTGGTGCTAGTGGCGCTGGCGATAGGCGCGGTGATACTCGGACGCGCGACCAGCCAGGCGAGCGAAACCTGCGCGGGGTTGGAGTTGTGCTGCGCGGCGACTTCGTCCAGCGCCGCGAGTATTCGCATGCCGCGCTCGGTGAGATACTTTTGCACGCGCCCTCCGCGCCGGCTTTGCGACAGGTCGGCTTCGGAGCGGTATTTGCCGGTCAAAAAGCCGCTGGCCAAAGAGAAATACGGAATTACACCCAGGCCGTATTTTTGGCAGATCAATTCCAGGCCGTTCTCGTATCCAGCGCGGTCGTAGAGGTTGTACTCCGGCTGCAGAGTCTCGTAGCGCGGCAGGTCGTCGTCCTCTTCGCTGATAGTCAATGCATCCACCAGGCGGTCAGAGCCGTAGTTCGACGCGCCGATTGCCCGCACTTTGCCGTCTTTAATCAGCTGCCCATAGGCTTCCAGGGTTTCTTCCAGAGGCATTTTCGCATCGTCCTTGTGGGATTGATAGAGGTCGATATAATCCGTTTGCAGCTGGCGCAGCGATGCTTCGCATTCCTTAAGGATGTACTTTTTCGACAGCCCTTCCATCCCTGGACCCATCTGCATGCCGACTTTAGTGGCGATGACTACCTTCTCGCGCATTCCAGGGTGCGCGGCCAGCCAGTTACCGATGATCGTCTCCGATTCGCCGCCGTGGTTGCCGTCAACCCAGGCGGAGTAGACGTCGGCAGTGTCGATCAAATTAAATCCGGCGTCGACGAAGCTGTCTAGAATCTCATGCGATGTTGGCTCGTCGATAGTCCAGCCGAATACGTTGCCGCCGAACGCCAGCGGGGCGACGTCGATCCCGGTGTTTCCAAGTGGGCGTGTTTCCATGTTTACCTCTTCATTTCGATCTACCAATTCAAAATCAGGCAGGATATACCCGCGTTTCACGGTCTTACGCGTTTGTGTCAGCCGCGCTTTGCCGATAGCGTGACAGTTTTTACACGTGTTTACTCCAGCTTTTGGTGAAAACTTCCGGCAAAACCGCAAGTTGGGGTATCAATAAGATTAGGAGATCCCCGACACCCTTGAACCGCGATCAGATGCCTACTGCCACTCAGAGCGCGAGCGCGCAAGCGATGCCTGCCGGCCGGATGGACGCTATCCGCGACGAGCAGTGCGCGTCGCTGCGGCGCTTGCGCCGTCAAGCGGCGCGTCACGCCGGGGCGGGGCGGGTCCGTGAGGCGCTGGATATTCAGCGTCAGGTGACCGCGCTGGCTCCCGACGACGCGCAGGGCTTTTTGCAGCTGGGATTGCTGCACCGCCGCGAAGGCGAGATCCCACAGGCGACTTTGGCGCTGGAGCGGGCGCGAAGCCTGGCTCCCGCCGATCCCAATGCCTGCGCCGCTTTAGCGGAAATTTACCTGGACGCGAAACGTTTTGAAGAAGCGATGCGGGAGTGCAAATCGCTGATCGCTTTAGTGCCCGCCAGTGTGCCGGCCCGGCAAGTTCTCAGCTCGATCTATTTTCATCGCGGCCAAATGGAGCGCGCGCTCGACGTGCTGCGCGAAATCGTGCGCCTCTCGCCGATGGATTCCATCTCGCACCTCAAGCTGGGCATGCTGCTGCATCAGCAGAGTAAATGGCGCGGCGCGCTCGACGCGTTTACCGCGGCCCTGCAACTCGCGCCCAAGACCAGCCTGGAGTACGCGGAAGCGGAATCATCGCTTGATCTGCTCAACCGCCAGCAGATGCAGGTGATTCTTACCCTCGCCGCCGACGACCGGCTGTTCCAGCTTCGCTTGGCGCGCGATGCCGAGGAAGCCACGCGGGAGCGCGGGTTTTTCCTGACTTCGGAAGCCACGCAGTATGTCCAGCATCTCGCCACTGAGCATGCCTCCGACGCCGAGCTTTTCGGCATGAGCCTCACTGACCGGCCCGTTTTGTATAACTGAGCCGCATTCGGCTCCCTGTGTCCGGGCAAATGACCGCTTATGCCGATCCTCACCGATATGGGCCTCGGTCGCCGGACGCTGATTATGGGCGTGCTGAATGTTACGCCGGACTCGTTTTCCGACGGCGGCAGATATAGCACGGTCGATGAAGCAGTCGCCGCTGCGTTGTCCATGCTGGCGGACGGCGCGGATATTATCGATGTCGGGGGTGAATCCACTCGCCCCGCCACGTTCCGCGATCAAGCGCCCCTTAGCGAAGACGAGGAGATTCGCCGTGTCGTGCCGGTGATCTCCGCGCTACGCGAGCGCGCGCCGAACGTTTGTATCTCGATAGACACCTACAAATCTGCCGTAGCCCGCGCGGCTCTGGATGCGGGCGCAATCATCCTCAACGACGTCTCCTGCCTCGGCTACGAGCTTGATCCGCCGCGCATGGCGCTTCTCGCCGCCGAACGCGAGGTCCCGCTGATCTTGATGCATATGCCGGGCACTCCCCACGCCATGACGGAGCACTCAGAGAACGGCGACATTGTCGACGACGTTAAGCGGCGTCTTGCCGGACGAATCGAGATCGCGAGAAGCGCGGGGGTGGGGGAAGATCAGATCGTGGTTGACCCCGGCATCGGGTTCGGCAAGAACGACCGGCAGAACGCGGAAATTATCCGGCGGCTTTCCGAGTTTCGGGAGCTGGGCTTTCCGATTTTATCCGGGCCGTCTCGGAAACGGTTTCTCGGGCGATTGCTGGACAATGCGGGAGCGGACGACCGGCTGGAGGGTACCGCCGCCGCGGTGGCGCTGTCGATTGCCGGGGGAGCGGATATCGTGCGGGTCCACGACGTGCGGTTTATGGCGCGGTTGGCGCGCGTCTGCGACGGTATTGCTAGGGCGGGGCAGGCTACTGCCGCAGCATGACTGTGGGCGTCGGTGGGTGGAACGGGTCGTTGACGGCGTCGCCGGGGAAGCAGACGGAGCGGAGGCGCGCCGCTTCGGCGCATTCGCGGTAGAGCGACTCGCCAAACTCGCGCGCGGCTTCGATGGGCGCGTGGAACGAGAGCCTGCGGCACTCGGCCAGTCCCGCGTGAGCCGAATCCGATTTCGGCAGCAGGGTCAAATCGCCGTGCAGGCGGGGCTCTTTCGAGCGGTACGCCAACAGTCCGCTGAGGACGAACTCCAAATCTAACGCCTCTGTCCGAAGATAAGCTGTCTCACGCTGGCCGTAGCCTGGGTCTTCATAGCTTGGGGTCCATAGCTTGTACCCCAGATCGCGCTGCACCAGCAGATCGCAGCGCCGAAAGGCGTTTGCCAGGATGAAGACGAAGAAGTGTCCTTCCGGCAAGTCCGCCACGCTGATCCGTTCGGCATGCAGCACTTGGCCGCGCTGGGTGAGCGCGACGTCGTACTGATGTGGGTTGGTCATCGCCCGCATGACTGCCACCGGCGCGATAGTCAGCGCAAAATCGCCATGCTTCAGTGTTTGGCAGGTGAGGGTGGCCATTGTTTTACCGCCAGCGCTACTTCACCTTCGCTCCCGGCTCGATCTCCTTGTCCGGCTGCAGCAGGATCGCGCGGCCGTCAGCGTCGGTGGCGGCGAGCAGCATGCCGTTGGACTCCACGCCTCGAATTTTGGCGGGCTGCAGGTTGGCGACCACGACAATTGTCCGGCCCGGCAATTCTTCCGGCGCGTAGCTCTCCGCGATTCCGGCAACCAGCTGGCGCGGCTCGGACTCTCCCAATTCGATAGTGAGGCGCAGCAGCTTTTTTGCGCCTTCAATCGGCTCGGCGGTGAGAATCTTCGCCGTTTTCAACTGCACCTTGATGAAGTCCTCAATACCGATTTTGTCGGCGGCGGGCGCGGCTTGCGCCGGAGGGGCTGAGGCTGGGGTGGGGGTAGGTGTCGTCATCGGTTTTCCTTGCTTGGGTGTCTCTGATTTCGGCTCGATGGCTTGCATCGCGGCGGCTAGCTTGGCGCGGTCGATGCGTGGGAACAGCGGCTCGGCGGCGCTGACGCGGGTTCCCGGCTGTAGCTGTCCCCATTCGACGAGTTGGTCAAAAGTGCCGGTCAGCTCTTCGGCGATTCCCAGCTGGCGGCGGAACGCGCGCGCGGCGGTCGGCATGAACGGCTCGATCAGCACGCTGAGGATTCGGTTCGCTTCCAGAGCAGTGTAGAGCGCCTCGCGGACGCTGAGGGTGTCGCCTTCCTTGTTGCGCTTCCACGGCGCGGCGGTGTCGATGGCGCGGTTGTTGCCCGTGACGAACCGAGCGATGGCTTCCAGGGCGCGAGGCGGGTTGTAGGTCTCCAACGCTTCCGACACGGCACGCGCGGCTTCGGTCGCCTCCGACGCGATAGCCGTAAAGCCTTTTTGCGCCTCGGTGCCGTCCGGCACAATTGAATTCTCGTATTGCGCCAGCATGTTCAGGGTGCGGTTGAGCAGATTGCCGAGATCGTTCGCCAATTCGCCGTTGTAGCGGGCCGTGAAATTGGTGTACGAGAACTCCGAATCGCCGGTGAAGGAGATATCGCGCAGCAGATAATAGCGCAGGGAATCTACCGCCAGAGCTTCCTGAGCGCCGCTGATCGACTGGATAAAGGCAACGGCTTCTTGGGGAGTGGGAATGTTGCCCTTGGACTTGCTGCCCTTCTCGCCGCCGACCAGCCACCAGCCATGGCCTACGATATGCTTCGGCAGCGGAAGGCTTAATGCCATCAGCATGGCAGGCCAGAGCGTCGCGTGGAACCGGGTGTAGATTTCCTTGCCGACTATATGCGCGTCGGCGGGCCAGAGCGCGTCCCACTCGGGATTAGTAGGCCAGCCCGATGCGGTCAGGTAGTTGACGAGCGCGTCGAACCAGACATAGATTTGCTGCTCCTCGTCGCCCGGCACGGGAATTCCCCAGCCGAAGCTGCGTCGCGAGACCGGCACGTCGCGCAATCCCTCGTTGATAAACGAGACGACTTCGTTCCGGCGCGTGTCGGGCATCAGGAAATCCGGCGCGGCTTCGATTTCCTCCAGCAGCCGTCCGCCGTAGGACGACAGCTTAAAATAGTAATTTTCTTCGGTCACCCGCTCGACGGTCGAGCCGGATTCCCGCGCGCGCCCGTCTTCCACTTCGGTATCGGTGTAGTACGTCTCGTCGGTTACCGAGTACCAGCCCGAGTAGCTGCCTTTGTAGACATCGCCGGATTTTTGCAGTCGCAGAAATACTTCGGCGACCACGGCCTTGTGGTCGGTGTCGGAGGTGCGGATGAAGCGCGACGGATGGATGTTCAGGAATTCCCACTCCGCTGCGAACCGGGCGGCGAGATCGTCGACAAACTCCTGAGTGGGCTTGCCGGCTTTCGCCGCCGCGTCGGCTACTTTTTTGGCGTGCTCGTCGGTGCCGGTCAAGAAATAGCTGTCGCGCCCGCGCAGTGTTTGGAAGCGATAGACGGCGTCGGCGATCACCGTCGTGGTCGCGGTGCCGACATGGGGCGAGCCGTTGACGTAATAAATGGGGGTGGTAACGTAAAAGCGTTTGGTCACAGTTGCTGCAATTCTGGATATCGGCGTTCGAGGAACAGGCGGAAATGCCTGTTTGCACGCGCCGATTGTTGTAATCGAGCATTTTACCTGATGCGTGTTTCTCGCTGAAACGGGAAAATAGAGGTGGAGCGGTCACGGTAGGCTCTTGCGCCGGAGCCGCCCTAAGACGAAAGGTATAATCGCATCATGAATTTGGACGCTTACAATGCCGTACGCCACGATCCGAACGGAGCCGGAGTGGACGCTCGCCAGCGCGCCTGGCTGAAGCTGACCGGAGCGGACCGCCAGACATTTCTGAACGGGCAAATTACCAACGATGTTTTGTACCTGCAGCCGGGGCAGGGCGTCCACGCTTGCCTGTTGAACAACACCGGGCATATGCTAGCAAATTTGTATGTGCAAAGCACGCCCGACGCTTTGTGGATCGAGGTGACGCGCTCTCGTGCCGAGTTCGTCAAGTCGACGCTGGAGCGATATTTGATCCGCGAAAAGGTGCTGATCGAGGATGTCAGCGACGCTCACGATACTCTGACCGTGCAGGGACAGGGTGCGCGCCGAATTGTTTCGGCCCTGCTGCAAAACGAGCTGCCGGAGAGCGCCGCTTTGCCGCTGTCCAACACTTTTGCCGCGGTGAATCTGCCCGAAGCGATGGGAGCCGAGGCGATGGTGATGCAGCGTCCGCATACTCCGTCCAGCAGCGGGTTCGATATCATGCTGCCCGCCGGAGTTGGGCCCGCCGCTCTCGTTACGCTGCTTGGAACGCCGGGCGCTGTGGAGCTGGACTGGGAGACGCTGCAAACACTGCGCATCGAGGCGGGAATCCCGAAATGGGGCAGCGAGCTGACCGAGACGACTATCCCGCTGGAAGCGAACCTCGGCGCGACGATCAACCAGAACAAGGGCTGCTATATGGGGCAGGAGGTCATCGCCCGAATCTTATCGCGCGGCCATACCAACCGAACGCTTGTCGGCTTTCGCCTCAGCCAATCGGCTGCCGTCGATATGGAGCTACAAGCCGATGAAGGCCCGCAGCGTAATCAAAGCCCCGCGCGCCTGACGTCCGTGACCGAATCGCCCGAGTGCGGGTCGATCGCTCTCGGCTTTATTCGCAATGAGTACGCTCAACTCGGGCTCGCTTTGCATTCGGCGGACGGCGGTTTGACCGCCACCGTCTCGGCGCTGCCGTTCGTTGCCTGATGGACAGACCAATACACCACCCGCGCGGGCCAGTCGTCAGCGTTGTCGCGGGTGGCCAAAGCGTGCCGGGGAAAGGCGCGGGCGCGCGCTGGCTGGCGGTGGGATGCGTAACGCTGATTCAGATCGCCATTTGGATTTACGTCGATCGATTTCTGTATCAAGTCAACTCCACTCCGACTTCGCATTCGCATCATCACCATTATGGCGGCGCGGTAGAGTCCATCGCTCTTTTGATCGTGGGCGCGATGCTGGTTGCTATTGTAATCGCGCCGCCCGCCGCCGCGACCGCTGCCGCCCCGCGACAGCCTTTTCTGATCGGGCTGTTCGTGGCCGCCGTTCCAAGCTTGGTCGCACTCGCCGAATACCGGATTTACCGGTATATTCCCGACTCGGAATACGCGCTCGCGGCTGCGGTGCTGCTCTCGCTGGCAGCGTTCATTTTAGGCGTTGTGCCGGCGGCGCTGATTAGAAGGCATCTGCGCATCAAGCGGCGGCAGGAGAGCCAAGCGTCGCTGGTGGCTGCTTTTTCGGCTCATTCTCATTCGGCGGTGTCGGCTGACGTGTGGCCGCCGCCCCCATCGCTTTGAGCATGCCGGGAGCGCCGCGAACTCGCGGCGAACCATAATTCTCAATTCAGCGTTAAAAGGGGTAAGCGCTTTAATATAAAGCATTCTGTTCAACTTCAACGCTTTTAATTTTCCGATTGCTTCATCAAGGAGAGCTTCATGCCCGCCACCTTAGCGGGAGAGCCAGACACGCGTCCGGTTTTCGACAGTATCAACGATAAGCCCCAGCGCCGCAGAGGGGGCACCTTGTCGCGCAACGCCACTCCCCGGCTGATGCGACGCGCCAAGCCCGCGCGGCGTGGCCCCGACGCGATCACGCTAGCCAAGCTGCGCGTCGGCGCGGTCGATAAGGAGACTAACAGCGCGACGGAACGCCAAGCGATGATCCGCTTTTTGGCGTACTTGAAGCCGTCGATCCACTATTTCGCGCTGGCGTCACTGTGCGGCATCTCGCTGTATTTGGGACCGACGATCATCCCGACCGCCATCGGCTACGCGATCGACAACTTCCTGCAGCCTGGGCACAGCGGCCAGGGCGGCGCTTCTCCGTCCGCGAGCAACATTTTGTACCGAGGCATCTCGGCTTACCTGCGGCATTTCACGCCCGCGGGCGCGTCAGCGTCGTACCAGCTGGAGTTTTTGCTGGGGTCGCTGCTCGTTATTTTGCCCTTTTGGGCGATTCTGGTTTTCTTTCGCGGCTATCTCGCCGGGGCGGGCGGCCAGCGGGTCATTTTTCGGTTGCGCAACGATCTCTACGACCATATCCAGACTTTGCCGCTGTCGTTTTTTCAGCGCAACATGTCGGGCAGCATCGTTTCGCGTATGACAAGCGATATCGCGGCGGCGCAGAACTTTATCGGCAACGCTTGTACCAATCTCTGGATGGATACGCTGTCGGTCATTATTTTGGCGGCGTTTTTGATCTCGGTGGATTGGCGATTGTCGCTGGTCGCTTTCGCCGTGCTGCCGCCCTGGATGGTCAGCGTCCGCCTGTTCGGCCAGCGCAACCGGACGACGAGCCTAGCCGTGCAAGAGGGGTTGAGCGAGCTGTCCGGCTCCGTGCAGGAAAAAGTCTCGGGCGTGACCGTCGTCAAGGCGTTCGCGCGCGAGAAGCGGGAAATGTTGTCGTTCCTGAAGCTGCACCGGGCGCTGCTGAACCGGCAGGTCGATCAGGTGCGCTCGAACGCGATGAACCAGACCACGTCCGAGCTTCTCACCAACATCGCGCCGGTGATTGTCGTTATGTATGGGGCCAGCGAGGTGTTCGCGCACCGGCTTAGTATCGGCACGCTGCTGATGTTCTACGTGCTGCTCAACACGTTCTACAACCCGTTGCGTCGTATCACCGATCTCGCGGCAGTGATCGCGAGCTCGTCGGCGGCTATCGAGCGCATTTTTCAAATCTTCGACGAAAAGCCCGACATTACCGATAAGCCGGACGCTTTGGAGCCGGCCACGGCGTCCCATGGCAGCGTTCGCTTCGAGCATGTGAATTTCGGCTATGACAAGCCGGCTCCCAGCGACGATCAAGCTCCTGAGCGATCCGGCGCGGAGCCGGAGTATCGAAAGATACTTACCGATATCTCACTGACGATTGCGCCTGGCGAGGTAATCGCTTTTGTGGGCCCGTCGGGAGCTGGAAAATCTACCCTGGTACAGCTGCTGCCACGCTTTTACGACGTCGTCAGCGGCAAAATCCTGGTAGACGGCCATGACGTCCGCGATTTGAAAATCAACTATCTGCGGCGGCAAATCGGGATGGTGCTGCAGGACAATATCCTGTTTACAGGCTCAATTCGCGACAATATTTTGTACGGACGTCCGAGCGCGTCCGAGGCCGAGATTTATGCGGCTGCGGAAGCGGCGAACGCCGCCGGTTTTATCGAAGAGCTGCCTGACGGCTACGAAACGCAAATCGGCGAGCGCGGCGCGAAGCTGTCCGGCGGCCAAAAGCAGCGCATCGCAATCACCCGCGCGTTTTTGAAGGACCCGCCGATCCTGATTCTGGATGAGGCGACGTCGGCGCTGGATTCGGAGTCCGAGAAGCAGATTCAATCGGCTCTGAACAAGCTGATGGTGGGACGAACCACGTTGATTATCGCGCATCGGCTCTCCACCATTATGCATGCGGACAAGATCGTGGTCATGCAGCGAGGGCGGATCGTTCAAGTCGGCACGCACGCGGATCTGCTTGAGCGCGGGGGAGTCTATGCGCAGCTGTATTTCGCGCAGCATCAGCATCTCGCTAATGGCGGGCATGACACCGTAGGTGGCCCGACTCCGTTGGTTTCGTTCGACGTGCTGGAACGTCTTGAGATCGCGTAAGCTTTGGCCATTACATATGTGACGACGTCGCCATGTATGGATTGTTGGTCGGTATTGTGCTGATGATGTGGATCAAATAGCGGGTGAAAATGCGTAAAGATTCTATGCAATCGATTTTGAAATTAAGTTCTGCCGCGCTTTGCTTGCTCTGCGTCTGCGCGGCTGGAGCGCAGGCGAGTCCAAGCGCGGGCGAGATGTTCCCGGATAACGCCACAACGGCGGTTACTCAGAGCGTCGCCGGCGTCACCGGTGACACTTACGGCACGACCACGACGCTCACATATATCGGCGCTCAAAACGATACCGTGCCCGCATTGCTGGTGGTTCCGGCGGGAGCAAGCAGCGCATCGCCGGTTCCTTGCGTCATCTTGATTCACGGGGTCGGGATGTCGAAAGAGGAAATGCTGCCGATTGCGCGCCTGCTGTCGAACGTCGGCTACGCCTCGCTGACGATCGATCTGCCAGGCTATGGGCAGCGCTCCGGCGAGAGCCGCACCAGCTTTAGCTCGGCGGACGATTTCGCGCAGTATCTTGCGTCCGGCTTCGTGCGCGCGGTGACCGATTTGCGCCGTGGCGTAGACCTTCTGGACGCCAACCGTGAAATCGATTCAAATCGCATCGGAGAGCTTGGCCTGAGTTTGGGCAGCTTCGTGGCGGTGGATTTCGCGGCTGCCGACCCGCGCGTGAAAGCCGTGGCGCTGATCGCGTCGGGGGGCGGCCTGACGGAGATTCTGGGCAACCAGGCGAGCCACGGGCTTTCTTACGGCGGGAACCAGGCATCGCTGATCGAGCAGATGAAAAGCTCGCGCAGCGCTCATGCGACGCTGACCTCGGTCGATCCGCTGACGTACGTCTCGGAGATCGCCCCCCGTCCGATTTTAATGGAGAACGGCGGCAGCGATCCTATCGTGCCGATTACCGCCGCGCACGCGCTGTACAAGGCCGCTGGCCAGCCGAAGCATATCGACGTGTACGCGAACGAGGGGCATATTCCGTCGCCACTGGAAATGTATGTTCCTTTGACTCAGTTCTTAGCGCGGTATTTGGCTCCCCAGCCTGGCACCGACTCCGCGAAGGGCCAGTAAAGCAAGCGGCCTAGAATTAGGCCGCTTGCTTTAGCGTGGGGATTGCCGCGTCGTAGAGCGCGCCACGTTTGCGGTGGTCGGGGAACGAGGCTGTGCCGATAGCGAACGCGAAGCCGCGCGGCAGCTGCGTCTGGAGGGTGTTCAGCTGAGTGGAAAGGCGCTGCATGACTATGGCGCAGCTCTCGCCGGTGTGCGGCAGCACGGCGGAAATCTCCCTGGTATCCGTTCGCGCCACGATATCGGCGCGCCGCATGGTTGATTTCACCGCGTGCGCCACCCGCGCGAACAGCTCCGCCTCGGGCAGATCGTCGGTGACGGCTACCCGAACGACCGACAGGTCCAGTTGGTGCCGTACGGCGCGGCTCAGTTCTTCTTCCAGGCGGGCGTCGAAGTAGTCGCGGGAGTAAAGTCCGGTGACGGGATCGACGATTGAGGTGGGGACGTCTTCTTCGTCATCTTGGGCTGCGGCGGGATAGTTTTTCCCGGCGGCGAGCCGGACGCGCTTACGCTCGAACTGCAGGGCCGCCTCGCGGACAGCCTCGCTGCGGTACATCTGCTGGAGCTTGCGCGCGCTGTTCTTTAGAATGTGCGAGACATAGTTGTTGGAGATGCCGATCTGCTTGGCGATCTCGGTCTGGCTCCGGTCCTCGTAATAGAACAGGTAAATGACCTTCTGCTCGATCTCTTTGAGCCGCACCAGAGCGTTCTCCAGCACGACTTTTTCCTCGACAGCCATCTCGAACGAGGATGCCGCGCCGGCGGAAGCGATTCCCTTGCCGGTATCTCCAAACGCCTCGCGGTCCCCCAAGGTGGACGAGCCGTCGTCGTAGGATTCGTCGAGCGAAGTGACCGCGAAAATCGCGCGCGTGTTTTCAATCTGGCCGACGGTCTCCTCGGGCAGGCCGACGTACTCGGCGATTTCACTGACGGTAGGCTGGCGTCCGTGCTGCTGCAGCAGAGCGTCGGAGGCGCGGCGCACACGCTGGCTCAGCTCCTGCAGCCAGGCGGGCTCCTTGATGATCTGGCCGCGATCCCGGAGGAAGTGGCGTAGATGCCCGGCGACGCAGTGGGTCGCGTAGGTGATGAACTTGACGTTCTTGTCCGTTTTGAAGTTTTTGATCGCATGGAGCAGGCCGATATAGCCTTCCTGCGTCAAATCGTCGAGCGGGATGCCGGAAGGCAGAAATCGGCGCGCGAGCTTTTCGATCAAGGGGCGGTACTGAGCGATGAGCGCCTCGCGGGCGCTGTCGTCGCCGCTTGCCTGCGAGCGCTGGATGAGCTTGAGGATGCGCTGCTCGTCAGGCGAGGAAGCGCTCGGCTGCGGGCTTGCGGCGGGTGCCGGGTCACTTATGGCATCGGAGCTTTGCCCATCCTCCGGCTCAGCGCCGGGAGCGATCTGCTCGTCCACATCGTCGTCGTTAGTTTCTTCGGTGTCAAAATTAGGATTCATCGGTGCGCCTATAGCCAGTAAAAATGATAATAGCGGCAGCGTCGACAGGAGCGAGTGAATCTTTCACTGACTATCGGCGCTACCGCTACGGGTCATTTCACCGGCATCGGCACGCGATGCGGGGTGACGGCCTAGGTCAAGCTTAGTGGATCGAGCTCACGAGCTTGAAAATAGGCGCCATGACTGAAATTGCGATAAAGCCGACCACTCCTCGCATACCATACTTACATTTCTGGCTGCCCGTCGAGTCGGATTAGTAAGTACATTGTATCGTGGATTGCAGGATATGCTTTTCCTACCCCAAGGTTTCGATGCATGTTGGCGCAGAAGTTTACAGTGGCCTGCTCGCTTGCATAACTCTTGAGAGCCAAACACCGCCGTTATCAGTCTACTGAAACAGCTGGAGCGTGAACAATGTCATCAGATATGAGCTGTTCCGCTCCCGTGAGAATCATTTCGGTTCTTACTTGCCTCGACCTGGATTGTATGCGCGGTGACAATAGCCAGGAGCAGTCCGGGGTATCTTGCGTCAACTTCAGCGTAGCGCGAAGTGTTACGCATCTCGACTCCATGGCGCTCGCCGCGAATCAGGCCAGCTTCGCGAAGAATGCGCATATGCTGCGACAGGGTGGACTTCGGGATCGGCTTGTCGAGCAGACTCACCAAATGGGTGCAGTTGCTTGGGCCATCCTGATTCATGGTTTCGATGAACAGCGCCACGCGCACGGATTCGGTGAGCGCATGCAGGATCAATTCGAGCGGAACGTCTTCAATGGCTGGATGGACGAGCGGTTTCATACAATCTGGCTCTATATTACCGGTTCGCTTGGTTGTAATTAATCAGAGACTCTAATCTGAAATACATCGTGCGGAGCGTCATAGTGCATATTTTCCGAACTTTTGAACTATAATGCTAACATCTCTCATCTGAGGACGTATTCGGTGGCTGCGGATGCCGCCGACTTGCGCGAAAGGAGCAGCTATGGGAAAGCTTGATGGCAAAGTTGCGGTGATTACAGGTGGAACAAGCGGTATGGCGCTGGCTACTGCAAAATTGTTTGTAGAAGAAGGAGCATATGTGTTCATCTCGGGCCGAAGGCAGAACGCTCTTGATGATGCCGTGACGCTCATCGGCCGGAACGTGACCGGCGTGCAGGGCGATGCAGCCAACATGGACGACTTAGATCGATTGTTTGATACAGTCAAGCAGGAAAAAGGCAGCATCGACGTGCTGTTCGCGAGCGCTGGGCGCGGGGACTCGGCCAAGCTCGGCGAGATTACTGAAGAACACTTCGATGTGGTATTCGGATTGAACACGCGCGGAACCCTGTTCACGGTTCAGAAGGCGTTGCCGCTGTTTAACAATGGCGGATCGATCATCATGAACGGATCGATCGCATCGATTAAAGGATTTCCGAACTTTGGCGTGTACTCGGCGAGCAAGGCCGCGCTGCGCTCGTTCGCCCGCACGTGGGTAAGCGAGCTGAAGGACAGGAACATCCGGGCTAACGTGCTGAGTCCCGGTCAAGTTGCCACACCGATTCAGGAGCAACTATTCGACGCGGCAATGATCCAGCAACTCGAATCCATGATCCCGCGTGGAAAAATGGGCAGCCCCGAAGAGATTGCGACAGTGGCGCTGTTCCTTGCTTCGGACGATTCGAGCTATGTGAACGGCGTCGAGTTATGCGTCGATGGCGGCACGGCGCAAATCTAATACTCGCAAGAAAGTGAAGGGATGAGTCCGTGTGTAGACAATCCCTTCACTTTCAAAACAGCAGCGCGCTAACCACAGCTTATAGAAGCTTCAGATGATATCAGTGGATCGAGCTCACGAGCTTGAAGATCGGCGCCATGACTGAAATTGCGATAAAGCCGACCACCACGCCCATGAACACGATCAGCATCGGCTCGATCAAGGAGGTAAGGCCTTTAATCATTGCGTCTACTTCGTTGTCGTAGAAATCGGACACTTTCACCAGCATATCGGATAGTCGCCCCGTCTCCTCGCCGACGTCGATCATGTGAGTGACCATGGAAGGAAACAGGCCGGACTGCGCCAACGGCTGGCTAATTTTTTGGCCCTCACGGATAGAGCTGCGCGCGTTGTTCACGGCTTCCGCAAGGACGGCGTTGCCCGAAGTCTCGCCGATGATCTCCATCGAGCGCATCATCGGAACACCGCTTGCAATCAGTGTACCAAATGTTCGAGTAAAGCGCGAGACCGAAACTTTGAGTGAAAGCTCGCCGACAATCGGCACTTTCAATTTCCACTTGTCGATCTGGTAGCGGCCTTTCACGGTTTTGCTGAACTGCACGAACGCGAAGGCCGCCGCGCCGCCGATTGCCAGGATAATCCACCAGAAGTGAAGCACAAAATCGCTGGCGTCGAACAAGAACTGCGTAGTCGGGGGCATATCGACGTTCATCGACGAGAAAATATCCTTGAAACGGGGCAGGACGAAGATGAATAGCGCGATCACAATGAAGAAGGCGAAAACCAGGACGATGGCAGGGTACATCATCGCCGACTTCACCTTCTGCTTCATTTCCATCTCTTTTTCGAGAAATCCCGCCAGGCGGTCAAGGATGATATCGAGAATACCGCCGATCTCGGCGGCGCGGATCATGTTGACGAACAGCTTATTAAAGACGTTCGGATGCTTGGCGAGAGCGTCGGTAAGGGTCGCGCCGTCTTTTACGTCTTTGCGGACGGCGATCAGCACGGCTTTGAGCGCGACGTCTTTCGTCTGGTTTTCCAGGATGTCCAGGCATTTCACGATGCTGATGCCCGCGTTGATCATCGTGGAAAACTGCCGCGCGAACACGACCAGCGAGACCAGCTTCACTTTGCCTTTGACGCCGACGCTGCCGGAGACCGCCGCCCGGTTGCCGCCTTTGGCGAGAGCGATATTGACCACATGGAACTTCTGCTCATGCAGCTTGGCGAGAACGGCCTGCTCATTGTCCGCATCCAGCTTGTTCCGAAGGGTCTTGCCCATCGAGTCGATTGCTTCGTAGGTAAATGTCGCCATAAGTGTTTCGCCTGCCAGCTCGTGGACTTTTATACGGACCTGCTATAGCGAAATTATCGGCAGACGAAAGCAACGGCAACAGGCAGGAAAATCATTCACTCCTTTATTCACGACAAACACGCATCACAAATAAGCGGAGTCTCGACTGCGGAAGTTCGATGTACTCGGAACAACAAAAAGCGCCCCGACAAGAAGAAATGACTTCTTGTCGGGGCGCTTTGCCGCTATTGCTTTAGCTGGCGTTCACGTGCTCGCGAACCGCTGCCGCGATGTGCGCGGCGTCGATTCCGGCTTGGTTCAGCAGATCGGCGGGCTTGCCGGAGCCGGGGATCTCGTGTGGGGCCAGCTTGATGACCTTCGCGCCGGTATCCTCGTTGATGTTTAGAGCGTCGAGCACCGCGTCGCCCAGGCCGCCCTCGGGCCAGTGGTCTTCGGCCACGACGATGAGCTTGGTTTCCTTGGCAGCCTTGTAGACGGTCTCGGCATCAATCGGCTTCACCGAGTAGAGGTCGATCACGCGGACGTCGATGCCCTCTTCTTTCAGCTGATCGGCGGCTTTTACGCCTTCGTGGAGCGTAATGCCCGCGCCGATAATCGTCGCCTTCATGCCCTCGCGGACTGTCTTCGAGCCCCCGATGGGGAACTCTTCTTCCGGGCTGTAGATGATCGGGCACTTCTCGCGGGTGGTGCGCATATAGACGATGCCCTTCATGTCATCGGCCATGTGCTCCACCAGCTTGGCGGTCTGGTTCGGGTCGCTCGGGTAGAGAACCGTGCTGCCGAACACGGCGCGCATCATAGCGATATCTTCCAACGCCATCTGGGAAGGACCATCCTCGCCGATGCTGACGCCGGCGTGGGAGCCGGCCAGCTTGATGTTGGCCCGTGAGATCGCCGCCATGCGGACAAAGTCATAGGCGCGGCTGAAGAACGCGGCGAAGGTCGAGGCGAACGGCTGCTTGCCGCGCACGGAGAAGCCGACAGCCGTGGAAACCAGTTGCTGCTCAGCAATCCACATCTCGAAGAAACGCTCGGGATAGGCTTTTTTGAATTCGTCGGCGTAGGTGGAGTTGGACACTTCCGCGTCCATGACGATCACTTCCGGGTTGAACGCGCCGATGGCGGCAATAGCGTCGCCGTAGGCTTTGCGCGTGGCTTCCTTCTCGCCGACCTGATACGTGGGCAGCTTGAGCTCGTTGGACGATTCCATGAACGGCTCGCCGACGGTTGGCATCGCGACCGGGAAGAGCTTGTTGATCGGGCCGCCCAATTCGGCGATGGCGTCCTTCTCCTGGTCGGCATTCAGCGCCTTGCCATGCCAGCCTTCTTTGTTGGCGAGGAACGAGACGCCCGCGCCTTTTTCGGTCTTGGCGATGATGCAGGTCGGCTTGCCCTTAATGGATTCGGCTTCCTTGAAGGCGGCGTCGATAGCGCTCAGGTCATGGCCATCGATTTCGATGGCATGCCAGCCGAACGCGCGAAGGCGAGCGCCGTAAGCATCCAAGTTCCAGCCAAGCTCGGTCTCGCCGCGCTGACCGAGGCGGTTGACATCGACGATGGCGACGATATTGTCGAGGTTGTAGTGCGAAGCCTTATCGAAGCCTTCCCACATGGAGCCTTCGGCCATTTCAGAGTCGCCGCAGAGCACGTAGGTTTTGTACGGGAGCTTATCGACATACTGGCCGCAGAGCGCGACGCCGACGCCGATTGGCAGGCCTTGGCCGAGCGAGCCGGTGGCGACATCGACAAACGGCAGAATCGGGACCGGGTGGCCTTCGATGCGGCTGCCGAACTGGCGCAGCGTCATCATTTCTTCGTCGGTGATCCAGCCGGCGGCCTTGTACATGGCGTAGACAAGCGGCGCGGCGTGCCCCTTGGAGAAGATCAAGTGGTCGTTGTACGGCGCATGCGGCTTGGCGGGATCGTATTTGAGGTAGCTGATCATCAGCACGGCCATGAGGTCCGCCGCCGACATGGAGGAGGTGGGGTGGCCGGAGCCTGCCTGGGTGGTGCACCGGATGCTGTCGATGCGCAGCTGGCGGGCTAGCTCGGTCCACTGCTGCATTGTTTGTTCGTCTGCCATTATCTCTCCTTGCGCGGACGCGAAGCCGCGAAGCTTGTTGGTTTGGTGAAACTGCCTCGGCAGCCGCTGGAGCGACTGCGGAATTCGGATGCAGTATACCTACCGGGAATAAGCCGCACGCAAACGTCGGCGCTGATTGCGTTTGCTGATCGATTTGAGTTTGCCAGCTGTGCAGGTATATTAAGCTTTCTATGCTGTCGCGGATTTCACGCCTGATTCGTCGTTCTCCGAGCAGAGGCATCCATGTTCTCATCGTGCTTGCGGCTCTGCTGGCGTGCGTGTTCCCGAGCGCTGCAGCATTCCCTTGCGCGGCTTGTCAGGATATGGCGTCGCTGCATCAGACGACCCAGCGGCACCCGTTCGCGAATGCGAAAGCTATTAACGACGATGGTGCATCTGACTGCGCCATGCCGTGCTGCCGCGCTGCATCGGTAAGCCGCGCGCGGTTTCATTCCGCGACAGGCCGAACCAAATCCGCATCTCCGCAGCCGGGCGCATCCTGCAATCCGGATCGAACGTGCATTGTCGTGCCTTTCGCTTTACCGCCGATCGAGCCTTCCTCGCATGTCGTCGCTTCAGGCACTGCCGTTGCTTCCCCGAACGAGTTATCCTCTCCGAACGTGGTAGAAGCCCGTGGCCCTCCCGCTTGCCGACAGGGCGCGTTCGGCAATGCTTACCGGCATCGCTCGTCGGGTCTTTCCCCTCCGCTCACTTAAGTATCAATCATACGGCGGCACGCTGCATATAGACGACCGGCTGCTGACTTCGCACCGGATACTTTAGATGAGGGAGTTTTTTCATGTTTTGCACCAAGAAGGCGCGTGTTTTGCGTGCCTCCTCCACTGGCGCGGCGATGCTGGCGATTGTCGCCGTAGCTTCGATTGCGCACGCTCAATCCGCGATGCCGGGAATGAGCGGCGGCTCTATGCCGGGCATGTCGATGCCAAGTCATCCTTCCGCCCAGCAAAAGGCACCTAATCCTAAGCCGCAGTCGTCCGCCATGCCGATGAGCATGCCGGGCATGTCTATGACGTCGATGTCGATGAGCATGATGAGCATGCAGTCGTCGGTGAGTTTGACCGACCCCATGAGCCGGGAAGGCTCCGGCACGGCGTGGCTGCCGGATGCGTCGCCGATGTATGGAAAGATGCTGTCGTACCCGAACGGCAATTCGCTGATGCTGCACGGCGCGGCGATGCCTCGCTACGACAATGTCGGCTCCAAGCAAGGCAACCGGCAGTTCGATTCGCCCAACTGGTTCATGGCGATGTTCGGCCATCCGCTTTCCGGCTCATCCCAGCTGGGGCTTCGCGCCATGATTAGCCTCGATCCGATTACCGAGGGCGGATACGGGTATCCGCTGCTTTACCAGTCGGGGGAAACGTGGCACGGTCAGCCGCTGCACAACCGGCAGCATCCGCACGATCTTTTCAGCGAGCTTTCGGCGACCTATTCCACCAAAGTTTCTAAGGACCGCTCCGCTTATCTTTACCTCGGCTACCCTGGCGAGCCGGCACTTGGGCCGCCCACCTACATGCACCGCTTGATTGCCTACGATCTGGCGGACGCTCCCATCGGCCACCACTGGGAGGACGCCACGCATGTTACATTCGGTGTCGCGACACTCGGCTATGATCTCACCCATAGCTTAAAAATAGAAGCGAGCTCTTTCACCGGACGCGAGCCGGACGAGAACCGGTACAACTTCGACCGGCCTCGCTTCGATTCGCAATCGGCGCGGCTGGATTGGAACCCCGACAGCCGCGACGCTTTGCAGATCTCCCACGGCTTTATCAGGAACCCCGAAGGCGACGGAGGCGATCAGCACCGTGTCACCGCTTCGTGGATATACGATAACCCCCTGCGCGGAGACCGCAATTTCACGACCACGCTTTTGGTCGGCCAAAACGACGCGACCCGCTCGGAAGGCGTCTCGAACGCTTATTTGGAAGAAATGGACTACCAGAACGGCAAAGACACTTTGTTCGGACGCTTGGAACAGGTGCAGAAATCCGGAAACGAGCTGGATTTTCCGGCTCCGTACAATAACGACAAGCGGTACTGGTTCGATGAGTACACCGTGGGCTACGTCCGGGATCTCCAGCACGGAAAAGGGATCGATGTCGGGCTGGGCGGCGCGGTGAGCCTGGGGGGCAACTCAGCCGTGCTTGACTCCGTCTACGGCAGCGGCACGCCAGTTTCATTCCAGGTGTTCCTGCGCTTTCGCCCGTCGCGCGCCAGAGATATGGACATGGACATGAGCTCGGGCAACAGCATAACGGGCGCGTCGGCGCAAACGTCCGGGAGTGCGGGCAGACGCCTCTAGCGAATATGGCTTAAACGCTCTACAGTTGTTGAGGAAGTCATTTTCTTTGGCATGCGCGTTCATGTCAAAGAGAACGGCTTTTTTCGTGCGCAGCTCTGGACCTGCTAAAACGCTGCGAAAACCGGCAAAACTACGGAAGGATTGCTCAGTAACGATTCTAATAACTCTCTACTAAAATTTGGAGGCTACTATGGCGCTGCCTGTTTCAAAGCCTTACTCCGCATCGACTTTTATTGCATTTTGCAAGCACTCGTTTTTAGTTTATGGCGGACTTGTTCCGTTGCGCAGGCTTGGATGCGCCGGCGCGGTCATTTTGGCGGCTGCGGTTTTAGCGTCTCATCCCGGACAAGTCCGGGCGCAAGCCGTGGCGGGCGCGCAGTTGACATCGCTGCATAGCTTCGGCGCGAGCGGCGACGGCGCAGCGCCGGCGGCCGGGGTGGTGTTCGACGCGCACGGCAACCTTTACGGCACGGCGTCCGCTGGAGGCGCAAGCGGGGACGGCATTATCTATACGATTCCGCTTGGCGGCAGCTACGGCGTGATGACGTCGTTTACCGACGCCGAAGGGGCAGGCTCGGAATCCGAGCTGACCCTGCTCTCGCCCGGCGGCTTGTGCGGAACGTTATCCAGCGGAGCGGCTGGCGCGGGCGCTTTGTTTCAAATGACTCCGACATCTCCGCCGGCGACGCTGCACCAATTTACGAATTTCAGCGGCAACGGCCTGTATACCAACAGCGACGGCGGCGATCCTCTCGGCGGCTTGACGCTGGGCAGCGACGGCAATCTATATGGCACCGGAAGCGCCGGCGGCGTGAACGGCGCGGGGACGATCTTTCGCGTCACTCTCGGCGGCACGTTCACCAAGCTTCATGATTTCGATATGACCGACGGCGCTGCGCCCGATTCCACACTTGTTTTATATAGTGGAGCGCTCTACGGAGTCACGCGGAACGGCGGCGCGAACGGCACCGGCACGATTTTCAAGATTACGCAATCGGGCAATTTCACGACGCTTTACAGCTTCAGCGCGGATACCGGCAGCGGCAATGCCGACGGCGCGAATCCCTGCGGCAAGCTTTTAGTGGATGCCGCCGGCACGCTCTACGGAACGGCCTGTAACGGTGGCGCGACTAATTCCGGCACTCTTTACATGCTGTCGCGGCAAGGAGTATTTACAGCGATTCATTCCTTTGGGATTGTCAGCGGCGATGGGTCGGTCGAGACGCCCGACGGCGCGCATCCGCAAGGAATTACGCTTGGCGCGGATGGCGACTTTTACGGCACGACCGAGTCCGGCGGAACCAATAACACCGGCACGATCTATCGCGCGGCTTTGAGCGGGGCTTTCGGTACGATCTTTGATTTCGCCGCCGACACCTCCGGCAACCAAACCGGCGCGAGTCCGACGGGCGCAATCGTGTTCGGTCTTGACGGCAACTTATACGGCACGACGGCGTCAGGCGGGGCATACGACTTGGGGACACTGTACGAAGTCAGTACCACCGGGCTACCCGCCGTGGTGGGGGCTCGGTTCGATTTCAACAGGGATGGTCACCCCGATCTGCTTTGGTACAACACCAGCAGCGGCGATGTCTCATTATGGGATATGGATGATGAAGCCGTTCTGAAATACGGCGCTTCGTTGACTCAGCTTGCGCCAAGCTCCGGCTGGGTGCCCGTTGCCGCGCCTGACGTGAACGGCGACGGCTACCCGGATCTAATGTGGTGGAACAATCAAACCGGCGAGCTTTCCATCTGGACTTTGAATAACGCCACAGTGACGAACTACGGCGGCGATTTCGGACAGGTTCCTGATACGAACTGGAAGCCGGTGGCTGTCGCGGACGACAATGGCTCGCTTTGGACGCTGGTGTTTCAGAACACGGCGACAGGAGATATCTCACGCTGGCTGATAAACGGCACGAGCGTCGTGAGCTACGGCGGCGCGATCAGCAGCCTGGGGGCGGGCAGTCCCTGGCAAATTGTCGGCGCCCCCGACCTCGACGGCGACGGCAAATCCGACCTCTTGTTCTGGAACTCCAGCACCGGCGAAGTCAGCTGGTGGGGAACCGACCTGTCGATCTCGCATGTGAACTCGTTCAACGGCGATTTCGCGCAGGTTTCGGATACCTCGTGGCATCTGGTCGGCTCGGAGGACACCAATGAGGACGGCCTTCCCGATTTGATCTGGTGGAACGCCGAGTCCGGCTCGGTTTCCCGCTGGCTTCTCGACGGCACGACGGTGACGGCATACGGAGCGTCGAGCATCCAAGTCCCCGACACTACCTGGCAGCCAACCGCTATTCGGTAAGGAGTAGGTGGCGAAAAATCGGGGGGGAATAGCGATGTCGGACAAACCGCTGCCCCTACTTAGCCGGTGTAGAAAACTCTGCTAATAACCCCACTGACCTATCCGGCCTTTCAGGCCGGATAGGTCTCCGCAAGGTGTTTTCTGCAGGCTCTTAGGCCATCTCCCGGCGATACTCAAGTGCGGAGATGAGCGTGGCTTGGTCGGCGTAGTCCAGGTCGCCGCCGGCGGGCATGCCGTGGGCGATTCGTGTGACTTTGATATTCGAGTCGATGGGCTTGATAACCGTTTGCGCTAGGTACATCGCGGTGGTATCGCCTTCGACGGTCGGGTTGGTGGCGAGGATGACTTCCTTGACGGAGCCGCCGCTCAGACGAGCGATCAGCTCGCGGATCCGGAGCTTGTCGGGGCCGATGCCTTCGAGCGGGCTAATGACCCCGTGGAGCACGTGGTACTTGCCCCGGAACTCGTTAGTTTTCTCCATCGCAATCAAGTCGCGCGGCTCGGCGACGACGCACATGAGGGATTCATCGCGCCGGGGATCGGCGCAGATGTCGCAGATTTCGACGTCGGTGAAATTGCCGCAGATCGTACAGAACCGGATATGCTCCTTGACGTCGGTGATGGCCGACGCCAGGCTGCGCGCTTCCTCTTCCGGCACGCGCAGGACATGGAACGCCAGTCGCTGCGCGCTTTTGGGCCCAACTCCGGGCAGCTTCTCGAATTCGCTGACAAGCCGCGCCAGCGGCTTTGCGTAATGAACAGACATAGTTGAGGCAAATCTACCAGGGGCATCGGCCCTTGGTATTTAGAACATTCCCGGAATATTGAAGCCGGGAGGAATGACGCTTTTCAGACGCTCTTTTTCCATATCGTTGGCCTTGGAGATCGCATCGCGCACTGCCGTGATGATTAACGCTTGCAGCATCTCGACATCGGAAGGGTCGACCAATTCCGGAGAGATGGTCAGATCCATGAGATTGCCTTTGCCGTTGACGATCACTTTCACCGCGCCGCCGCCGGAAGTCGCTTCCACGCGCTCCGTGGCGAGGCGCTGCTCCATCTGCTGCGCTTCCTGCATCATTCGAGTTGCCATGCCCTGGATGCCGCCGGGCAATTTTCCTGAACCGCTCATATTTATGGCCTTTCCAACAGCGACTTCTTAGTAGCTGTCCTCGTCGATAATTCTGCCGCCGAACACTGAAATCACCTCGTCCAAAATTGGAGTCGAATCGTCATTTTCCGTCAGCTCTGCTGTCTCATACTGCCGCTCCGATACCGGCGCGGGCGCAGGCTCGGCAGCAACGGAATTCCGCGCGGCAGCACCGTTCGATATGGACGGCGCGGCGGCATCGACGGCGCGCACCTTGTAGGTGCCGTCGGCGACGCGGAGGACTTTGTTGATAATCATCTCGACCGCTTCGCGCCGCTTCGGGTTTTCCAGCTTGATACCCTTGATGGCGAATTCGAGGTGGACAACCGTACCCTCAAGAGCGACCGGAACGGCGTCCTTGACGATAGCCGCGCCGGCGGGAAAGCGAACCTGCATGTGGTGAATGACTTCCTGCCACGCGTTTTGAAGGCGCAGAAGGACTGCATCGGTGTCGCCGCTTGCCGGAGCAATGGGCGCGGCGCTTGCTCTTGGTTCGCTTGAAACCGGCGCGTCTAAACTGGGAGGGATGCTGATCTCATTGATTGTTTTAACCACTGGCGGCTCGACCGTCCGAACTATGGGCACCGGCTCGCGTACTTCGGGCGCGGGCTCAGGCTGCCGGATTGGCGGCGCTTTAGCAGGCACACTGGGAGTGCCGTCGGAGACCGGAGCGAGGCGAGGCTCCGCCGGTTTGGCTTCCGGGTGACCGTTTCGCGCGATAGCCGTATCGCGCGGCTCTGCGGCAGGCGCGACACGCGTCGCAGCCGAAGCGACCGGCGACGGCGACTGCGACGCGGCGGTGGCGAGCTTGAGCAGGGTCAACTCCATAAGAAGGCGATGCTGGTCGCTGGTGCGGGTTTGGCGCTCGGCTTCCGTCACGATCTCCATCAATCGAACGAGCGCGCCGGTGGAGAAGCGGCTCGCCAGCTGACGCGCATCATCGGCGGCGGCTTTGTCCGCGCCGGACGCACCCGCGCCGGTGGAGATGAGGAGCAGATCGCGCAGCCGGGAACCGAGGGCGCGTAGGAACTGGCGGACGTCTTTCCCGCGAAGGTAAATCTCGTCGGCTTCGGCGAAGAGGGTAGGAGCATCCTGCGACGCGACCGCCGCTAAAACCGTGTCGAGCGTCTTGCTTTCGACCGTGCCGAGGGCGGCGGCGACATCGGCCGCGGTGATGTTTTCGCGCTTATAGGCGAGCACCTGATCGAGGAGCGAGAGCGCGTCGCGGTACGAGCCTTCCGCCGCTTGGGCAACTAACGTGAGAGCGTCGTCAGGCATCGCCGCGCCCGGCTGCTCGCGGGCCAATACGCGCGCGCACTGCTCCGCGATTTGCCGCACCGAGCCGCGCCGAAAGTCGAACTGCTGGCAGCGCGAGGCGATGGTGATGGGAATGGCGTGCGCTTCGGTGGTGGCGAGAATGAACACGACGTTCGCGGGCGGCTCTTCCAGGGTTTTTAGAAAAGCGTCCTTGGCGTCCGAGGAGAGCTGGTGGGCCTCGTCGACGATGTAGACTTTGTAGCGCGACTCCATCGGGCCGAACTGCACCGACTCGCGCAGCTTGGCGATATCGCTGACACTGCGGTTGGACGCGGCGTCCATTTCGACCACGTCGATGTTCTGGCCCGCTTGAATGGAGCGGCACGGCTCGCACTGGTTGCACGGCTCGCTTTGCGGGGTGGTGAGCGCGCCGTCGGGGCCGATGCAGTTCAAGCACTTCGCTAGAATACGCGCGATGGTGGTTTTGGCGACGCCTCGCGTGCCGCAGAACAAGTAGCCGTTGGCCACGTGGCCCAGGCGCAGAGCGTTTTGCAGCGTCTGGACGACATGCTCCTGACCCATGACCTGCTCGAACTGCTGAGGGCGATATTTCCGGTAAAGCGAAAGGTAGGGCATAGGCGAGAGGCTACGTCGCACGGCATTTGAAAGGCTCGCCGGTTTGACGCGGCTAAGCTACCTATTATACCCGCGCGCGCCGCGTGCCGGGTCAGGGAACGGGTAGAATCGGCACATGCGCATGACTAATAAAACACCTTCGACACGCCAGTGGCAGCGGCTCGGGAATACCTTGCTGGATACCGCCACGGTGGTCAAAATAGAGTTCCATCGCCCTGACGCGCGGTTGTTCGTGGTTTCCGGCGAAGCGTTGCTGATGACCGCATGGTCGGAGTCGCGCAGCGAGGTCTCAAGCCTGAAGCAGCTTGCGTCGGAGGCGAACGGCTGGGTGATGGTCACGGGCGACGCGCGCGAGTCCGCCGACGAGGTCGAGATATTCCAGCCCGACAGCGGCAGCTCGTCGTATCCCGTTCCCGACAACGACGACGACCCGCCCGCGCCGGTGCCCATGTCAATCGACCAGCGTGTCCGAATCGCCGCGGTAGACCGGCTGATTTATATCACCACGTCAGCCGGAAAGGCGATTGAGCTGTTTTCGGCGGGAGTGTTTCTTGGGCAGGTCTCCGATCCGGAAACCATCGGCTTTGTCGAAAGCGCCATTGAGCCGTAGAACGATAGAATAGACTGGTAAACAGCGCAACTTGACACTTGTTCGCACGGGTCATATAATAAATCCGACCTTTTCGCGCGTGTTGCCACATTTGAATACATTTTCGGCGTCCGCTGCGTATAACATGACGTATAGGAGTTGCCGCCGCTTGCATCGCGACGCCGCGTCGCAGGCACGCCGCGAGGCGTGGAAAGCGGCTCCTTTACATTGGCTTAATATTGTCGGAATACCCTCTTCGTAATCAAAGGCGGTTCTATGGCTAGCACTACTACTCCCAATTCTAATCCCGCGACGAGCGATTCCCCTCGCATGGCGGATGCAATCTCGGCCCGCGACGTCGCCGACGAGGCAGCGCCCGTCGGCAGCGAAACTCCGGCTATCGCCATCTCGCATCTGGTGAAGCGTTATCGAAATCTGATTACCCGCGAGTGGGTCACGGCTGTGAACGATATTAGCTTGACCGTGAACCAGGGCGAAATTTTCGGATTTCTCGGGCCGAACGGCGCGGGCAAGACCACGACGATTAAAGCGCTGCTCGGCCTAATTTTCGCCGACAGTGGCGAGTTGACCGTCCTTGGGCGGCCCGCAGGCGACAGCGTCGTGAAGCGCCAAATTTCTTATCTGCCGGAGAGCCCCTACTTCTACGAGCATATGACGGCGCGGGAAGTGATCAATTTCTACGCTTCTTTGTTCGGCATGGGCGGCAGCGAGCGCGACAAGCGGGTGAACTATCTTATAGACCTAGTGGGGCTGACGTCGGCGGGCAACAAGCCGCTGCGCGCTTTTTCCAAGGGCATGCTGCAGCGGGTCGGCATCGCGCAGTCGCTGGTGAACGACCCGAAAGTGCTGTTTTTCGACGAG
>CAXSEA010000008.1:0-29867 GCA_964235675.1 uncultured Armatimonadales bacterium
GTTGATCGCCCGCATCATTCCCATGACTTTGGTGGACGCGGCAATCAGCTGCGGCAAGGCCGGACCCGGCAAGCCTACTGCCAGCGGCTCCGCCGATCCGGTGAATCCGCTCTCCGCCGCCGCATGGATTTGCGCGCCGGGGATATTGCCGATCAAATTTTGTATCAGCTCCGCATCCGACGTATCGGTATTCGGCCGCAGATGTTCCTTGCTGCCGAACAAGCTGTCCAGAACGCTCTTGCGGTTATAAAGCTGCAAACTCATATCCGCGTACTGGGTGCCCGTGTTGCCGTTGCCGTTCGTCGATGACGTTCCCTCGGTCGTGGAAATAAACTGCGTATCGGAATTTAAGCGGTCGTTGGCGCGAATCCGCTGCTCGATTTGCCGGCAAATCGCCTCCGTATATTGCAGCGACGTGCCCGCCGGTCCTTCCACGCTGATATTGATCGCGTTCTGGTCTTGATCCGGAGCGAACCGGAAGCCAAGCTGCGGCCCAACCGTCACGAAAATGACGATCAGCAAAATATTGCCGAGGCTGACCGTGAGCCAGGGATGTCGCAGCGAGCCCCGAAGCACTCTCTGGTACGCGCGCTCGAAGCGGTCGAATCCCCGGTCGAACGAGCGCGAGAACCGGTCGTTGGAATTCAGCGACTCCCCCTTGCGGTACCACCGCGCCGCCAGCATGGGAGTGAGCGTAAACGACACGAACAGCGAGAACAGCGTCGCGAATGCCACGGTAATACCGAAGCTGCGGAAAAACTCGCCGATCACGCCGCCCATAAACGCGATGGGAAGAAAGACCACCAGGTCCACGGACGTCAAAATAAGCGCGGCAAGCCCGATCTCGCTGCGTCCGTTGACCGCCGCCACCACAGGCTCCTCGCCAAGCTGCAAATGGCGGTTGATGTTTTCCAGCACGACGATGGAGTCGTCCACCAGAATGCCGACAGCCAGCGACAAGCCCAGCAGCGTCATGGAGTTCAGGCTATACCCCAGCGCCTCCAGCGGCAGGAACGTCGCAATCATCGAAGTCGGCAGCGCCAAAGCCACGATCGCCGTTCCGCGAATATTGTGCAGGAAAATAAAGACGACGATAATCGCCATCAGCGAGCCGAGCAGCAGCGACACCAGAACGTCGTCCAGGTTGTCGTTGACGTAAGTCGAGAAGTCCTTGATCGTGACGAACTTCACGTCGGCAGGCAAAATCTTTTGCAGCGACGCCATCTGCGTTCTCACGCTGGCCACCGCGTCAATCGTGTTGCCGTCCGACGTTTTCTGCACCAAAACCGTGATCGTCCGCTGCCCGTTCAACGACGAATCGCTCGTCGGCTCCGCAATCGTGTCGGATACCGTCGCGATATCCCCAAGCATCACCGGCTGCCGGTTCAGCAGCAGGCGAAGATTCTTCATCTCGTCGACGCTGGCAAACTCTCCCACCAGCCGGACGTTATAATATTGGTTGTTCTGCTGAATAAAACCGCTGCTGACATTGACGTTAGCGGCTTTAATCGCCGATGCCAGCTCCGAGATGGTAATCCCGTAAGCGGCGAGGCGGCTTTGCGGCACTGCGATATGAATTTCGCGCACGTCGCCGCCAAAAACCTGTACGGCAGCGACATCGGTTGCCTGCTCCAGTTGAGGCTGAATCGTATTGGTGACGAGCCGGTTCAAATCGACCAGGCTCATCTTGTTGCTCTGCACCGACAAATACATCACCGGCTCGGAGCTGCTGTCTTGCTTGATGACCGAGGGCGAGTCGGAATCCTGCGGCAAGGAGCTGCGGATCGCGTCTACTTTCTGGATCACCTGAGCGTCGGCGGCGTCGAGGTTCGTGCCGAAATAAAACTGCACGCTAACCAGGGAATTGCCCTGCTGCGATGACGAGTTGATCTGCTCCACGCCGGAGACGCCCGAAATCGAGTCCTCGATCGGCTTTGTAATCAGCGATTCCATCTCGGTCGGGCTGGTACCCGAATAAGTGGTGGAAATGTCGATTTCAGGAAAGGCGACTTCAGGCTGCAACTCTTTCGGCAACCGGGTAAAGCTGAGCAGCCCCAGCACGATAAACGCGCCGATAATCATGAGAATGGCCACGGGCCGGGCGATGGCTAAACGGGTAAGTTGCATGCTGCTCTCTTTGTACTTCGTCCTTGGCGCCGCTTCGTCGTGGCTTCCTTGCGTCTACCGAACCGAAACTCAAGTTTGCTGCGGCTACTCTAACCGGTTGCGGATGCAGCGGCGGCATGTTGGCCATGCCCCTGCTTGCCGCCGATAATTTTGACTGGCGAGCCGTCCTGCAGCTCTCCCTGTCCGAGCACGATCAGCTTGTCGCCGCGATGCAGCCCGAAGGTCACCTCGGCGTTTTGATTATCGACAATGCCGACGACGATATTCTGCTGATGCGCCTTGTTGTCCGGCCCGGCGAGATAAACCATTTGCGGCGGCAGAGAAGTTCCACCTGTCGCAAGCCCGTTGCTCGTATCGTTGACGCTGAATCCGGACTCGGCGCTCTGCGGCTGCATCGCCGACACCGGAATCACGATCACGTTATGATCGGTGCGCGTCGTGACGATGCCGCGCGCGTACATTCCGGGGCGCAGCGCTCCGGTGGTGTTGGGGATTGTGACGCGGATGCTGAACTGCCGGTCGCTCGTGCTGGCGGACGGGTAAATCTGCGCGACCTTGCCCATAAACGTCTGGTTCGGGTAGGCGTCCACATTGATTTCCACCGATTGCCCGATGCTGATTCCCACGAACTGAGTCTCGGACACTGTCGGCTGGTAATACATCGTCTTCAGATCGACGACTTGCAGCACGGCGGTGCCGGGCTGCGCAATCGAGCCTGGATCTTGGTTGCGCGCCGAAACGACGCCATCGATCGGGGAAACGAGGTTCGTATTAGCGAGATCCTGCTGCGCCGATACCAGCGCCGCCTGTGTCTGCGCCACCGCCGCCTGCGCCGCGACCACGGCCTGCTTGTTCACGGCGACATTCGCCAGATTCGCGTACGCGTTGCGCAAGTTTTGCCGCTGAGTCGTCAAATTCGCCTGCGAGGTCTCCACGTCTTCCGACCGTCCTCCGGCCTTGGCCAGCGCGTATGCCTGCTGATAACTGTCAAGGAGTGCTTTTTGCGTCGCGTAGGTCGTCTGGGCATTGTCCAAATCGGCCTGAGCGACCGCGCCGGCGTTGAACAGCGTCTGCTCCCGCTTATAGGCCGTGTCGGCGTTCGAGAAGTTTGCCTGCTGCTGAATGAGCTGGTCGTAAACCTGCGCCGTCTGCTGCGGTCGGTTGCCGACCGTCACCTCGTTCAGCGACGCTTTAGCCGACGTAATCGCGACATTCGCGTTTTGTATCGCGATATTGGCGTTCGACTGCGACTGCACGTATGTCGCCTGAGCCTGGCCGACCTTCGCCTGGGCGCTGAGAACGTTGGCTTCGTCCTGGCGCACTTCGGCGTCGGCGGCTGTCTGGTCGATCTGAGCCAGAACCTGGCCCTTGCGCACCGTATCGCCTTCGCGCACATTGACGCTAGTCAAGCGCCCCGCCGTCTGCGGCGACAAATTGATCGAGAACAGCGTCTGCAAGCTGCCGACCACTGGCACGGTCTGCGCGATCGTGCCGGTGGCAATCGGCACCACTTTCACCGTGGTCGGCGGAGTCTGTCCGCCGCCCGCGCCGCCAGCCCCGCCGGCTCCCCCGTTAGCGCTTTTCTTGTGCCCGCACCCGCTAAGGATCAAGACTCCCGCCGCGAGCGCCGTGAGAATGCACGTCTGCCGTCGTTTGTTCATTGTGTCAATCACTTCTATCGTCGTCCCTGCGCGCGGATCAAAGCGGCGTACGCGCTCTGCTGCTGGAATACCGCGCTGTTCAAGTTGCTTTCCGAGTTCGCTAAATTCGCCTGGGCGTTGGTGACGTCGAGCAAAGTGCCGACTCCGGCCGTGTACCGCACATTGGCGATTCGCAGCGCGTCCCGGTACTCCGCGACCGCCGCCGTATCGGCTGTCACCAGGTTTTGGTAGGTAATGACGTTCACCAGCGCCGATTTCACTTCCAGTTCGACATCCTGCCGTATCTGCACGCCGACGCTGCGCTGACTGGTTTCGTTGATCCGCGCCGCGTTCACATCGGCCCTGGCCGCGCCGCCGGTATAAAGCGGCACGCTTACCGCCGCCGTGACAAACCCGGTGTAGTGCGAGGAGCCGGCGTTAAGATAAGGCTGGTAATCGATGCCGCCCGTCAGTCCAAAGCTCGGCAAAACGCCTTGCAGCGAAATTTTGGTCAAATCGCGCGCGATCTGCTGCGTCAAATCGGCCTCAAGCACCTCCGGACGAGCGGTATCGGCATTGGCGATCAGCGGGGCGACTAGAGTCGCATCCGGCACCTGAACCACCGGCACGTCCGCGAGCGCGAAATCGTAATCGGTGGGCAAGCTCATCAAGTTATCGAGAATAGCTTTTTCGACCTGCAGCTCGTTCTGCGCGCTGAGCAGCGCGGCCTGAGCGCTGGACACTTCCGCCTGAGCGCTGATTACATCAAACTGAGGGCTTGCGCCCGCGCTGTAGTTGACTTGCGCATTTTTCAGGACGGCATTCGCGTTGCTGAGCAGCTCCGTATCCGTCGCCACGTCGCTGATCGCCTTCAAAACCGCGAAGTAAGTATCTTTCGCATTCAGTGCCGTATCGTTTTCCAGGCGCGCCACGTCCAGGTCCGAAAAAGCCGCGTTGCTTTTCGAGGCATTGACGTTCGCCTTGGCAATGCCGAACACGTCGAGAATCTGCGTCACCGATGCTTCCGCCGCGTAATTGTTCACGCGCTGGCGAACACTGACGATGTCCTCTCCGGTGCTTGTTCCCGTTCCCGTGCCAGTCCCTGTCCCGGTTCCGGTGCCGCTCGCGTGAGGCGATTGGCCGACGAGCGGTACGGCCTGCGAAGTTCCGGTCGTGGTGGTGCTCGTGCCGCCTCCACTGGTTGCTCCCGATGTCGAGCTTGAGCCTGCGCCGGAGCTGCCGGAAATCACGCCCGTCGAGCTGCTGGTATCGGAGCCGGAACCCGACTCCGGTATTCCGCCGACCGGCACGATAGTGGTTCCCGAGGAAGTCGTGCTCGATTCCGCGTTGCCGGTCGATATCGTTCCCGCGCCGCTGCTGGATGTGACGCTCGTGCCGACATTGCCGAACGCCGAGTCTTGAATCACTGGAATCGACGTGCTGCTGCTCACTGTCGGAGTCTGCCCCGACTGAGCCGACGAAGTTGGGGTGCTGCTGTAAGTGTCGAACGCGCTGGCCGAAACCTGCGGCAGCGTTTGACCGACCGCTTCCGCTACAAGAATGTGCGCCCGCCGCTGGGCTAAACGCGCTTGGACTATTGTCGGGTTAGCGTTTAGCACCTGGGCGATCACCTGATCTAAATCAAGATGCGGCAGGTTTGGATTCACCGGCGCCGTCGCCGCGGACGCCGCAAGGCCGCCGGCGGTTTCCGGAGTGCCGCTCACCCCAGCCGCCGACTGCTGCGCCGGAGAAGCGGCCGCCGATTTTTGCTGCGCCTGATTTGCGACCGCAGGCAGTTGAGCCGCCTGCGCGGGCGCTGATGTCGCCGCCGGCGCTTGAATCTGTGACCGTGTTCCCGCCTGAGACGCCGTAGCCCCGGCCAATGCGATAAGCGCCACGGAAAACGTCGTTGCGCCGCAACGAGTCAATGCAAATTGAGAATTCTTGAACCGCACGAACACTAAACTTTCTCCGGATTGTTCTGCCCAGCCGCAAGCTCTTCAGCTGCGCTCGTCGACGGGGAAGATGCCAGGGCGGAAAGAGCGGCAGCGGCAGCGGGGCCGACATCGGTCTGCTGCGCCTCGATAAATTTTAGATCGTCGAGCATCTGCGTCAGGAACGCGCGGATGCCGTCCAGCTTGGTCACCATCAGCCCATGTTTGCTGGGGTGGCCCATAATCAGAAGCTGGTCGCCGTTCTCGATGCCGTAGTCGCGGCGCGCTTTCGCGGGAATGACGATCTGTCCGCGCTCTCCCACGGTCACAGCACCGTAAAAAAACTGCTCGACATACGAGGCCGATTTGTCGTTGCTGTCGCTCACGCGATACGCTTCCTAGTCATGCTTTAGTTATAGCATACATATCATGTAAATCATACATTGCATGTAATTGACCAGATTGATTCATAGCAATTATGCCGTCAAACAATGAAGATATAATGAGGATAGCCTTAATTGTTGCATCCTGAAACCGAATCTACGCATTCCCCGCTATGCGCACGGGGCGCAAAAAAGCGCCGGATAACGGCAATCTGTTACCCGGCGCTTTTTGATTTATTCTACTGGATCTACTCGCGCAACGTGGTCACTCGGGCCGCATAGCGGCTGGCGAGCTCGTCGGCTTCGTGGCGCGTGCGTCCTTCCGAATAGACATGCACCACAGGCTCGCTGGAGTCGGGCAGCACCAGCGCCCAGGCGTCGTCGGCCTGGTAGATTTTGATGCCGTCCAGCATCTCCACCTTGCTCCCCGACGTCTCCTCGGCCAGCACGCGCATCACCTTGCCCTTAGCTTCCCATGGACAGCGGACTTTCGTATGAGACGTGAAGAACTGCGGCAGCTGCTTGCGCGCCTCGGCCAAGCTGGTATTCTGCTGCGCCAGCATCTCCAGAGTTTTCGCGAATGCGAACAACGCGTCAAACGCGGGCTGAAACTGCGGGAAAATAAACCCGCCGTCGGCATCGCCCGCGAAGCTGACCGCATCCTTGTCGCTGCTGGCCGTGGACATCAGCGAGCGGACGTCTGTCTTGGTGCATTCGATCTCGCCCCCGGAATCGCGCAGGAAATCCGAAAGCGCCGTCGCCATCGTCACCGGGAGAGTGATATGCGCGCCTGGGCTGGAGCGAACCGTCAGCGATGCCAGCACGCCCAGCAGCTCGTCTCCGCTAATCGGGCTGCCGGTCTCGTCCACCAGCGTCATTCGCTCGCCTTCGACACCCAGCAGCACGCCGACGTCCGCTTTTAGCGTTACCATAATCTCCGAGAGATTATTCAGAAACACCTGGCGCTCCGCCGCCCCGCGCGGCGCGCGCTTGGTATCGGTGTAGGCGTTCAGCGCAATCGTGTCGGCTTCCAGGTGCCCGAGCATCTGCGGCAGGATCGCCGAAATCGGGCTGTACGCGTAATCCACCACGATGCGGAAGTTGCGCTTCTGGACCGCGTCCACGTTCAGCAGCCGGAAGAAGTCGTGAGAATACTGCTCGATAGCGCGCGGCACGAAGTCGATCGTGCCGACCGATTCCGGATCGGTGCGCCCAAAATCTTCCCGGTAGAAAATGCTTTCGATTTTGCGCTGCTGGTTCGACGACAGATAAATTCCCGCCTTATCGAAAAACTCCACCAGTACCAGGTTCGGCTGATCGGGCGCAAGACGCACATGCACCCCGCCCGCCGCGTTATTGGCGCGAATCGAGTGCCTTGTAATCGGCAGCGGCATCTCCTGGTTGTCCAGAATATTTACGCCCACCGACGCCAGCCCCGCGATAAACGCGCGCTTAATCATCCGGCAAACAGCCGTCGCGTCGCGCGACATGACGACCGTCGAGCCCTTCTTCAGGAACGCCCCATAGGCCGAGCCGAGCTTAGTCGCGAAGTCCGGCGTCATCTCGACATTCGCGATTCCGGTCACGCCTAAATTGCGAAACAGGTTGCCCTGCCACTTGTTGCCCCAAATCAGCGACATAGTGACCACGGAATCGGCCTCGATAAACTTATCCGGCCAGAGCTTAATCAAAGGACGAATCGTGCTCCCTTGATCGATCTGGCACCGGTCGCCGACCACCGCGCCTTCCTGAATGATGACGTCGTCTTTAATCGTGCAGCGGAAACAGACGCTGCAGCCGCTCAACTGGGAGTTCTCGCCGACATAGTTGCTGTCCCAGAGAATGGCGCGCTGCAATGTCGCGTTCGACTCGATCAGGCAGTTGTCTCCGATCACCGTCTCCGGCCCGATATGCGCCCCGGCCTTAATCACGCAGTTTTTACCGATCAGCACCGGCCCGACAATCTGCGCCGCCGGATCAATCGTCGTGTTCTCGCCGACATAGATCGAGTTGCCCTCGCGTCGGCCTTCGATGGGAAGCGTGGTCTTGCCTTGCAGCATCTCGTACTGCGCCTGGCGATACTGGTTGAGCGAGCCGACATCGGTCCAGTATTCGTCCATGACATAGCCGTACATCGGTTTTCCATCGCGCAGAAGCTGCGGAAAGATATCCTGCGACCAGTCGTAGTTTTTGCCCACTTCCATGTACTGAAGCACTTCCGGCTCCAATATATACATGCCGGTGTTCACCGTATCGCTGAACACCTCGCCCCACGACGGCTTCTCCAGAAACCGCCGCACCGCGCCCTGATCGTCGGTGATGACCACGCCGAACTCCAAGGGGTTGTCCACGTGCTTCAAGACTAGCGTGGCGAGCGACTTCTTTTCCTTATGGTACGCAAGCGCTTTCTCCACGTCCATATCGGTGAGCGCGTCGCCGGAGACGATAATAAACGTATCGTCTTTCAAGACGTCGAACGCTTTCATCACACTGCCGGCGGTGCCGAGGGGAGTGTCCTCCACAGTGTAGATAAGCTTGACGCCAAGCTCCGAGCCGTCGCCGAAGTAGCCTTCGATTTCGTCGGCAAGATAATACAGCGTGACGACGATCTCGTCGACGCCGTAGCGCTTCAGCAGCTCGATAGAGTGCTGCATGCACGGTTTATTGCAAATCGGCACCAACGGCTTGGGGCGATTCGATGTGAGCGGCCTTAGACGCGTTCCTTCGCCACCGGCCATAACTACGGCTTTCATTTGGAAACCCTCCCGACAAACTCAATCGGCCCCAACATTGGCAAACCGACTGGCAAAATAACCAAGTACACCCTTATTCCCGTAAATTGCTGATTTATTTCGATTTGTGCATGCTATTACAGCCTTCTAAGACAAAGAGTCCGTAAACCGCCGAAATCCAGTCTCTTTATGGATGCTTTGCGTCTGCGCGTGAGGCGTAGGCCGCGAAACAATGGGCGCGGGTTCCAGCGCGAATTTTAGCAACACCGTCGCGGCCACGGCGACCACAGCGGAGATATAGCGCTTCCAGGGCGCGGGATAATCGCCCGAAATCAGCGGAATCAGCCGCGCCAGAGCGACGCCGACGGTCAGCATGGCGATAGGGTATGCGTCATAAAGCTGCGGCGCGATTGCGCTGGTACTGGTAAAAAGAATCAGCACCAGGCACCCGACCAAAGCCAGCCCCAGCAGCCAGCGGTCCCACGCGCCTTTCAAAGTGGCCTCGGCATAGAACGGCACAAAAAACCACCCCACAAACGCCGCCAGTCCGCCCAAAGGCGCGGCGTCGCGCCAAGTCGCCCAAGGACGAAGGCCGTGCGGCAGATGAGCGCTATGCGTGGCAAAGCTCCATAGCACCCCGAAGCTCAAATATCCGATCAGCCCCGCCGATGCGTGCTCGCGCTTCTGCAGCGCCGGTACGGCGGCGATCACCAAACCGATCAGCGCCCCGTTGAAGCCGAGCGTAAAGGCGATGCACGCCGCGAAGTACGTGACGATCATCCATCCCACGCTATAGCTCGCCACCGCGAGTATCGCCGCACAGGCGACCGCGCCGGACACCGGATGCTGCACGCACAAAGCCGCATAGTTCTGGCTGGTCGCCACCAGCACCGCGGCGGCAATCCCGGCCACCCGGCTATGCATCTTATAGCCCGCCACATAAGCGCTTGCCGCCGACAGGATACTCAGCGACAACCCGATGGCGAGACGCAAATGGGACACGTCGTGCCTCGGCGTAAACAGCCCGCAGCTCATCGCGGCGACAAACAGCCAGGCCGTATCCGGCCACTGCCAGACAAACCGCTCCACTCTCGCCCGTGGCAAAGCTCTGAGCAGCGCGGGACGCGTCCCTGGTACAAGCGGCGTTTCCGCCCGAGAAGCCGAATCTGGAGGTATGCGCGTCGGTATCGTCACTCCAAAATGGTAACACGGCTGTCAAGCGAAAGCGCAATTAACCGAAAAAGCCTCTACCTTGAAAATTAAGGTAGAGGCAGTTGCGATAATAACGGCAATCGAATTGCGAGGTTTAATCAATAAGCGTTGACATTCACCGCACCGTATTTCTGCAAAATATTCTGGATGGTGGTCGGATCGACATGCCCCGACGGCGCATGCACGGCCAATATCGCGCCGCCCTTCTCGACTGCGGTTCCGTAGTGCGTCGCCACTTCGTGCGGCACGCCCTGGTCTTTCAGGTACCCGGTCACGCCGCCGGCGATCGCTCCGGCAACAGTCGTGCCGATCATCCCGGCGATTGCTGTCGCCAGCGCCCCCCCGCCGACAATCCAGCCGACGCCCGGCACGGCCAATGCGGCGATTCCCGCCAGCACGCCAAGCCCAAGCCCCCAAGTCGCGCCTTTGGCGGCTCCCGCCTGCGCGTCGGCAGCCGTGGTCACGCTAATGCCCTGCTTGGCCGCGCCTTCTACATCGGGGTTCGTGTCGTAAGTGGCATAACTCTGAGTTGCGCTGGACGGCACGCCCATGCCCGACGCGGATGCCGTAGTCGGAGCGTCGGTCAAATGCGCGACAGTCGAAACCGGCTCATGGTCGGTCGCGCTGGAATGCTCGCCCGTGCCCGCCGCTCTTGTAGCGCCATAGCCGATAACCGGCTCGTTGTGAGCCGTGGAGATAGCGGGGGAGGCAGCCCGGTCGTCGCCGAGAGTATTGTCGTCCCCAAAACGGCCGACGTTGGTCGCTGAAGTATCCGGCATCGGCGCGCTGCGCTGATCGCGGTACTCGCTGTTGTATTCGGCGTTGCCGAGCGCGGCGTGCGCGTCGCTATAGTTCGAGGCGGCATGACCGGACGCCACCAAATCCGCCTGAGCGGGAGGCACGGCGTCATTGTCGAATGCCAAGTTGTTGCCCGAAGTGTCTCGTCCGGCCAGCGCCGCCGTGCCCATCGTATCGCCCGCCGAGCGCGTGCCTACCGAGGCAGCGGCCACTTGCCCCGTGCCCGGCTGATAGGAATCATGGCTGACCAGCGACACGTCCTCTTTGCGGACACCGTAGTCGATCAGCGCGCCGGCGGCTTGCTCGCAAAGCGTCGCATCGGCAAACGAGGCGTAGATGGTTTCAGGCATGAAGGGAATCTCCTTGAAGCGAGGTCAACGCAGACCCGCGCGAACCGGTTAATCTATATTCTTGATAGAGCAGATACCCGCGCTGAATGCCCAGCGAAACCGCGCGCCCGTTCAGGCGTAGCAGGCCATCCTCCGGTATGCTACACTTTCAGCGTGTCTGGCTACTTACTCCCTAAGACCGTAGCGGCGGGTTGGCTGATATGAAAGCAATCGTTTTGAGCGGCGGCCGCGGCACGAGGCTGAGGCCGATCACCCACACCAGCGCCAAGCAGTTGGTTCCGGTGGCCAACAAGCCGATCTTGTTCTATGCCATCGAGTCTATCGTTGCTTCGGGTATCGATGAAATCGGCATTATCGTCGGCGACACGGCAGCTGAAATCCAGGCAGCCTGCGGTGACGGCTCCCAGTGGGGATGCTCGCTCACTTATATCCCCCAGCACGCGCCTCTGGGTCTTGCCCACGCCGTGAAAATTGCCCAGCCGTTCCTCGGCGACTCGCCCTTCGTGATGTACCTCGGCGACAACGTCATCATGGACGGCATCACTCCCCTGGTGGCGGAGTTCCGCTCCGGCAGCTACAACGCGCAAATTCTCCTCGCCAAGGTGCGCGACCCGCGCGAGTTCGGAGTGGCCGAGCTCGATCACGAGACGGGCCGCGTGGTCGGCCTCGAGGAAAAGCCCGCCGCCCCTAAATCGGACCTGGCCCTGGTCGGCGTCTACATGTTCGACAGCTCCGTCTTTACCGCCGTGGACGCTCTCAAGCCATCCGCGCGCGGCGAGCTGGAAATCACCGAAGCGATCCAGTATCTGATCGACAACGGCTACAAAGTCCATTCGCATGTCGTGGA
Organism: uncultured Armatimonadales bacterium; assembly: GCA_964235675.1. Lineage (GTDB taxonomy): Bacteria > Armatimonadota > Armatimonadia > Armatimonadales > Capsulimonadaceae > CAXSEA01. The sequence goes on from CAXSEA010000008.1 coordinate 12,024, forward strand.
AGGCTACTGGAAAGACACCGGCAAACTGGAAGACCTTCTCGAAGCTAACCGCATCGTTTTGGAAGGAGCCAGCGTGCAGCGCCTGATTGAGGGCACCGTCGATGCCGACTCGGAGATTGTCGGGAAGGTGCACGTGCAGCATGGCGCGAGCATCATCAATTCGGTCGTCCGTGGCCCCGCCATCATCGGCGAGGACACGCTGCTGAAAAACGCCTATATCGGCCCGTTCACCGCCGTCTACTACGGCTGCCGCATCGAATCCAGCGAGGTAGAGCATAGCATCGTGCTGGAAAACAGCGAGATCGTCGATGTCGGCACGCGCATCGAGGACAGCCTGATCGGCAAAAACGTCCGGGTATCGCGCAGCAAGCGCAAGCCCGCCGCCCTCCGGCTCGTCCTCGGCGACAACTCCGAGGTTTCGCTGCTATAGCCGCGCGGAAACCGCGCTACCATCATCCAACAATGACAGATACTCTTCAAACGCCGCCGGACTCGGAATTGAGCCTGGACCAAATCGATCCCAGCTACGCGCCGCGAGTCACCACGCAAACCTATGGTAAAACACGCGCGATCGACGGCGTCAAGCTGATCGAGCTGCGCCACCTCATCGACGACGGCGGCAGCTTCGCTGAGCTGCTCAGAATCGGCAGCGGCGGCGTCGCGGAGCAGCTTCCCGATTTCACGGTACGTCAGGTCTCTTTTTCGGTAGTTCAGCCCGGCATCATCAAAGCGTTCCACCTGCACTACAAGCAGGATGACCTCTGGTTCGTCCCGCCCAACGAGCGCATGCTGGTCGGCCTGCTCGATACTCGTGCCGAATCCCCGACTACAGGAGTCAATCAGCGCCTGGTTCTAGGAGCGGGCAGGGCGCAGCTGTTGTTGATCCCGAAAGGCGTGGCGCATGGGGTCGTCAATCAGCTTCCGACTCCCGGCGTCGTCTTTTACTTTGTCAGCCGGCAATTCGACATCAGCGATCCCGATGAGCGCCGTTTGCCCCATGATCTTCTTGGCGACGCTTTCTGGGAAATGACTCCCGGCTAGTTTCTATCTCAATTTAAGAGGCACCGCACAGTTATGGCTTCGCTAGGCGCCGAGTTCGGATTTCCGACCGTTTATTGGTCCACCTGGGACGTGGACGCGACTTTTCTTCCCTGCTCCATTCTCCCGCCCGAGAGCGAGGGCCGGTTGTTCGCCGTCCTTGTGCACTGCTTCTTCGGCGACAATATGGTTCTGGCCGATATCGAGGGCAGGGGGCCCACCGTGCCGAGCGGCCATATCGAGCCGGGCGAGACCCTCGAGCAGGCCGTGATCCGCGAGGTCTACGAGGAAACCGGCGCGCGCCTCCACGAAACGCGGCGCAAACTTATCGGCGCGACCATCACCCGTCCGCGCCGCGAGCCGGGCGCTCAGTACTATTCGCCCGTCTTCATCGCCGAAGTCACCCACTTCGAGCCGATTCCCGCCGGCAGCGAATCAAACGGCTTCATTCTCATCGCGCCCGAGCAGATCGCGGACACCTACTACTCCTGGGACGCGCTTCTTGAAGCCGAGTTCGCGTACGTCATGGAGCAGCGGGCCATTTTACTTCCGGCGGGCGTCAGCCTCGCCGACTTCACCGCTTCTTCCCCCGAGTGAGCGCGGGAGCGCCAAATCCAATGCATCCGCGCCGTAACTCTAAGCTAGCACCCGCGTCCCGACGCGCTCCCCGCCGCTCTTCATCACAGGCCTCCGCATCCCGGCCAGCCCCTCTGCAAAATTCGTCCCGATTAGAAGAGCTGCAGCACCGCGTTCAAGAGCAGGAGGCCGAGCATACCGCTCTGCTCGAAAGATTGCACGAGCTGGAAGGCCTTCATGACGACCGCCAGGCTGAAGCCGAAGCGCTTCGCCGCGTCGGCGAAGCGGTCGGCGCGCTGTTCGATCTGGAAGAAATGCTGAGAGTCGTCACCGGCATCGCCGTGCATGTCACATCGACGGAATCCTCGCAGGTCTATTTGTTGAACGACTCGCGCGAGGAGCTCGTCCTTCGCGCTGTCGACAGCGAATCCCCAAACGACATGGTCGGCAAAGTGCGCCTGAAGTTGGGAGAGGGCCTCGCCGGATGGGTGGCGCTCACCAAGGAAGCCGCTCTCATTAGCCGCGACGCGTACCACGACGCCCGCTTCAAATATATTCCCGAGCTCAATGAGGATCACTACGAAAGCATGCTCTCCGTCCCCTTGATGAGCCGGGGCGAGGTCATCGGCGTCATCAACGTGCGCACGCGCCGTCCGCACGAGTACACCCAGACCCAGGTGCGCCTGCTGCAATCCATTGCCGCCCAGGTCGCCGGCGCGGTGGAGAACTCGCGCCAGTACCGCAAAATGGAAAGACGCGCCTCGCAGATGTCCACGCTCTCCGAATTGTCCAAGACAATCACCTCGGAAATGTATTTGGAGGAAATCTTACAGCTCATCGTCGCCGCGACCTCCAAGACGATGAAGTTCAAAATCACCACGCTCATGCTGGTGGACGACGACCGCGCCGATCTGGTCATCCGCGCGACGCAAAGCAAAAGCAAGGAATATATCCGCAAGCCGAACATCAAAATCGGCGAAAGCATCGCCGGACGCGCCGTCGCCGAGAGCCGGACCATCACCGAATACGACGTCCGCACCGCCCGCGACTACAAGTACACCGAAATCGCGAAGAAAGAAGGACTTGTCTCGCTCGCCGCCGTTCCGCTCAAGGTAAAAGGCAAAACCATCGGCGTGCTCTGCTGCTACACCGACAGGCCGCACCGCTTTACCGACGAGGAAACCCAGTTCCTCGAGGCGCTCGGCAACCACGCGGCCATCGCCATCGATCACGCCAAACTGCTCGTGCGCTCCGCGATTATCCAGGAGATGCACCACCGCGTCAAAAATAACCTCCAGCAGGTCGCCTCGCTGCTCCGGCTGCAAATGCACTACGCGGGCGAGCGCAGCGTCGAGCAGGTGCTCACCGAAAGCCTGAACCGTATCCTTGCCATCTCTGCTGTCCGCGAGCTGCTCTCCCGCGAGGATCTGGACATCATCAGCGTGCGCCAAATCACCGAAAGCATTCTCGCCGCGAACAAGCAAAGCATCATCGCCCCGCACAAGCGCATTCAAATGACCGTGGAAGGCGCGGATATCCTGCTGCCGTCCGCCCAGGCGACCAGCCTCGCGCTCATCATCAACGAGATCGTCCAGAACGCCATCGAGCACGGCTTCGGCGAAAACTACGACGAAGGCTTCATCGAGGTGCTTCTCCACGAGCAGCCCAAGGAAGTGCAGATCACGATCACCAACAACGGCCACGCTCTGCCCGAGGGTTTCGACGCCCGCAATGCCGGATCGCTTGGCCTTCAAATCGTCGATTCGCTGGCCCGTGGCGATCTCAATGCCGCCTTCACCATCGTCATGCACGGCGAGCGTGTCGTGGCCGAATTGAAGTTCAGCAAATAAACCGCCGCTGCCTTTCGTATGTCACACAAAAAACACCCCGCCGCAAATTGCGGCGGGGTGTTTTTCCACTAATAAGCAGCTAGCTGGCGTCCACGACGTAAGCGCCGTCCGTTTGCTGCTGAAACGTCATCTGGTCGGGAATCACGACATCGGCCAGCGAATCGTTGATCGTCTTATCCGAAGCATCCGGCGCTTGGGTCACGGGCGTGTTCAGCAGATTCACCGCATCGTCGTTGACGATAATCGGCTGCTGGTATTTCACCGCAATCGTCTGCAGCGCCTGGTACATCGGCTCTCCAACCGCAACCGAATCGGAGGCGGTCGCCTTGCTGAGCGGCAGAATACAAAGCTCCTTATGGCTGCCCTGGCTATCCGTCCAAGTCACCATAGTCATCATGCTCATATCGTCGGGCACGTTGGCCGTGAGCGTCACCGGCACCTGCACCGACGTGTTCGGCTCTACCGAACCTGTCCACGCCGTCGGAGCCTTGTCCGTATCCCCAAGCAAAGAGCTGTCCGTAAGCGCCGCCGGGTTCTGCACGACATAAGCGCTCGCGCTTGTCGTTTCCATACCCGCAGGCAAGTGCAGTCCGAATACATGGTACATTTTGCCGTCGCCCGCCGCGTAGCTGCGGACGCCTTGCAAAATCCCTTCGCTGTTCTGCACCGCCACCGGAACCGACTGCCAAGGCACCAGCGAGGAAACCGCAACATTCGGCAGGTTCGGGTTCGGCTGCGAGTGCCGGTTCAGCCAGACGCCGCCGACTCCCACCACCACGCAGGCCAGCGCCGCCGACCCCCAAGCCGACAAAGGCGCACGGCCGCTTCGACCCGCCTGAGCGGAAGGCGCGAGAACGCCGAGCACCCGTTGCCAAACTGATGTCGGCGCGGGCTGCTCGCGGATCGCGTTTAAAATGTTGGCGCGGAAGCCGGGCGGCGTTTCCACCATCGGCAAACCGCCGTCCAGCAGCAGATACACCTCGCGCAGCTGCCGCACGTCGGCGCTGCACGGATCACAGGTGGCAAGATGCTGCTCGAATACATGGCGCATCGCAGGCGTCAGCGTCTCTTCAATATAGTCAGATAATTGTTCTTGGGCCAAATCGCACTGCATCGCAATTACTCTCCGCGCTTTGGACGAGCCTACCGGCCAAATAGTTCCGGCATGTCCTGTAATTTTTCTTTCAGCGCCAGACGAGCCCTGTTCAAGCGCGATTTCACCGTGCCGAGCGGCAAATTCATGATCTCGGCAATCTCCTCATAAGACTTTTGCTGAAGATGATACAAAACCACCATGCTGCGCTGATAGTCCGGCAGTGATTGAATCGCGCGCGCGAGAATCCGCTGCCGGTCCTTCCCGATCACCACCTCGTCGGGCTGAGGGGCGGTGTCTTCCACCTGCATTCCCTCGCGCTGCTCTTCCTGCGACGAATACTCGTCCAGCGACTGTTGCGGGTGTGCCTTGCGCCGCTTGCGCTCGTCCAAAAAGATATTGGTCGTGATGCGAAAAATCCAAGTGGAGAACGCGGCGTCGCCCCGGAAGCTGTTGATCGCGTTATAGGCGCGGATAAACGCGTCCTGGGCGACGTCGTTGGCGTCCTCATGGTTTTGCGTCAAGCGGAACGCGAAGTTATAGACCAGCTTCTCGTATTTGAGAATCAGGTCGTTGTACGCGCTGGCGTCGCCACGCTGCACGCGGCGAATCAGCGCCGCGTCTTCGGCGACGGACTGCGCTTTAGCGTCTATTTGCGCGGGCGAGAGCGTGTCCGGCCTCGACACGCTTTTGACCGCCGGTATGTTGTTGGGCTCTGCGGGAGTTTGCAAATTGGAGGAACCTAAATTCCGGTTGCGAAAGTTTACCCGCGATTGCGCCGCTAAACCAATGTTCATGCTTTATTGTTGGCCCGGCGTTGTGAAGAACCGATGAAAGCGCGAAATCGCTCGAAAAGTGGCGCGGGTATACTCGCCCGTATGCAAGAAAGCCCGGATCAGCGCCAGCTACCCTCCGAAAAATCGACGGCTCTCTATCAAAGAGCCATCGCGCGCATCCCAGGAGGCGTCAACTCTCCCGTGCGCTCGTTCCGCTCCGTCGGCAAGCTGCCGCTTTTCGCCGCCTCCGGCGCGGGCAGTCGACTAACGGACGTCGACGGCAACACGTTCATCGACTATGTCATGTCCTACGGCCCGCTGATCTTCGGCCACGCCCCGCCGCAAGTGACCGCCGCCGTCGTCGTCGCCGCCCAGCGCGGCACCACCTACGGAGCCACCACCCAGGGCGAAGTGGAACTGGCCGAGCTGATGTGCGCCATGGTGCCGTCGCTGGAAAAAGTCCGCTTGGTCAACTCCGGCACCGAGGCCGTGATGAGCGCTCTCCGGGTCGCCCGAGGCTACACCGGGCGCAGCAAAATCGTCAAGTTTGAAGGCTGCTACCACGGCCACAGCGACGGCCTTCTCGCCAAAGCCGGCTCCGGCATCGCCACTCTCAGCCTGCCGGATTCGTCCGGCGTGCCCGAAAACCTCACCCGCGATACCATCGTGCTGCCCTACAACAACCCCGACGCTTTCGGCGTATTCATGCGAGGGCAGGGGAGCGAGATCGCCGCCGTGATTGTCGAGCCTGTCGCGGCCAACATGGGCGTCGTCAAACCCCGAGTCGCCTTCCTCGAAGCTCTCCGCGAGTGGACGACTAAAACAGGCGCGCTGCTCGTCTTCGACGAAATTATCACCGGTTTTCGCCTCGCCCCCGGCGGCGCGCAGGAGATATACGGCATCACGCCCGATATGACCACTCTCGGCAAAGTCGCCGGAGGAGGCCTGCCGCTCGCCGCCTACGGAGGCCGCGCCGACATCATGGACTTCGTCGCCCCGCAAGGCCCGGTTTACCAGGCAGGCACCCTCAGCGGCAACCCCTTGGCCGTCGCGGCGGGGCTTGTCGTCCTCCGCGAGCTGCAAGGCAATCCGCACATCTACTCCGGCCTGGAAGCCCGCATGCGCCAGCTCACCGACAGCATCGCCGAAGCCGCGAAAACGGCAGGCGTGACCATCGCGATGAGCGTCATCGGCTCGCTCGCCACCTTTTTCTTCCGTCCCGACCCAGTGTTCGATTTCGCCGACGCCGCCCAATCCGACCGGATTGCCTATTCCCGCTTCTTCGGGCATCTCTACAACAGCGGCGTCCTCCTCGCGCCGTCCCAGTTCGAAGCGATGTTCCTCAGCACGGCGCATACGCAGGACAATCTCGACGCGACAGCAGCGGCCATCGCCGAAAGCTTTGCTTTTGTAGCAAAACAAGACAAGGGAGGTTAGCCACGGTGGAGCAGTCGCAATTCTGGAACTTGATCGATCAATCCCGAGCCGCCGCCGAAGGCGATTGCGAGCTGCACTTCGACCGTCTCTCATTGCTGCTGGCTGAACTCGCGCCGGACGAGATCCTGAGCTTCCACCGGCAACTGCTTGATCGTTTCCAGCAAGCCTATACCTGGAATCTCTGGGCGGCGGCCTACGTCATCAACGGCGGCGCGTCGGACGACGGCTTTGATTATTTCCGCGCCTGGCTGATCGGGCGGGGCGAGGCCACCTACACGGCGGCGCTGGTCGATCCGGATACTCTGGCGACGTTGGAGATCGACACGGAAACGGGTGCCGAATGCGAGCCGCTGCTTTACGCGCCCGGAGACGCGTACCGAAACGTTACAGGAATGGTCTCGCCCATCTACGCCGACCTCGATGACAACCCTGAAGCGCCGTCCGGCGAGCCATGGACCGAAGACGACCTGCCTCGGCGCGTTCCGAAGCTGTTCGAGAAATATAGTTAATCACCCGGAGCGCTCAGTAATCTGATAGCCATGTTCGACACCCTCCGCGAAGACATCCGCACCATCTACCGGAAAGATCCGGCGGCTCGCAACATCTGGGAAGTGCTCACCTACGCGGGCCTCGCCGCAATCGTCTACCACCGGATCGCTCACAAGCTCTGGCGGCGCGGCTTCAAGACCATGGCCCGCTACGTCTCGCAGTGGTCGCGCTTTGTCACCGGCATCGAAATCCACCCCGGCGCGACCATCGGACGCCGCTTCTTCATTGACCACGGCATGGGAGTCGTGATCGGCGAAACGGCCATAGTCGGCGACGACGTTCTCATGTACCATCAGGTCACCCTCGGCGGCACGTCGCTGGAAAAAGTAAAGCGTCATCCCACCATCGGCGATGGAGTCCTGATCGGCATGGGCGCGAAAATTCTCGGCGATATCGTGATCGGTGATGGTGCCCGCATCGGCGCGAACGCCGTAGTCACCCGCGCCATTCCCGACGGCGCGACCGCGGTCGGCAACCCGGCGCGGATTCTCGCTCAAGACGGTCTCCACATCTCCGAGCATTCCACGCAGCTGGTGATGGATATGGCCCTCGGTTCCGCCGACCCCATGGGCGAGCTCCTGCGACGTACGATCATCGAGCTGGAAGCCGCCAAAGCCCGCCTGGCAAGCGTCGAGCGCCGCCTGCACCTGCGCCCCGCCGCCGAGCAAAGCGCCTCCACCGACGACACGGGCGGCGACGATCACCTCCTCGAAGAGTACGCGAGCATGTGCGACCCCGCCGCCGCCCTCACCCAGCTTCTGAGCGTCCGCCCCAGCCCCTCCGCCGCCGACTTCCTCCCCCAACCACCCCAAACCCCGCCCGGCGGCTAACCGATCGACACAGAAAAACAATCTCTGCAATTAAGTGCTGAACTTTATCAAGAGCGATGTAAAAACTTCCTTCCCTTTCAGGGAAGGTGGCCGAGAGGCCGGATAGGGTCGCCACTACCCATCCTCCAGGTACAATCCCCCTCACTTCAACAAAACGTCACTTAATCCATGCCAGCCACTGACTCCAACATCACGATCTACAACACCCTGACCCGCTCCAAAGCCCCGCTCGAAGTCCGAGACCAGGGCAAAGTCAGCATCTACGCCTGCGGCCTCACGCCGCAAGGACCCGCTCACCTTGGTCACATGCGCGGCGCAATCGCCTTCGATGCCATCCGCCGCTGGCTCAAAACCGCGGGCTACGAAGTCCGCATGATCCAGAACTTCACGGACATCGACGACAAGATCATCCGCAAATCCCACGAGACCGGCTTAACCGCCAAGCAAGTCGCCGAGCAATTCGAGAAATCGTACCTGGACGATTGGGACAGCCTCGGTATCGAACGTGTGGAGTTCGTCAAAGTTACCGAGAACATGGACGCCATCGTCGCCCTGGTCGAAGAGTTAGTGAGCAAAAGCAAAGCCTACGCGACCGAAGTCGGCGACGTCTACTTCAGCGTCGCCTCCGATTCCGAGTACGGCAAGCTCTCCGGGCGCACAGTGGATGAAATGGAAGCCGGCGCGCGCATCGAAATCAGCGCCGACAAGCGCGAGCCGATGGACTTCGCCCTGTGGAAAGCCGCCAAGCCCGGCGAGCCCTCCTGGCCGAGCCCCTGGGGACAAGGCCGCCCCGGCTGGCACATCGAATGCTCCGCGCTCGCCCTCAAATACCTTGGCAACCACTTTGACATTCACGCCGGCGGCATCGACCTGATTTTTCCCCACCACGAGAACGAGATCGCCCAAAGCGAAGCCGCCACCGGCGACGAGCCGTTCGCTAAAGTCTGGGCGCACTGGGGGCCGGTAAACGCCTTCGTCGTCGATGAGAACGGACGCAAGATCAAGGAGAAGATGTCGAAATCCCTCGGCAACTTCTTCGCCATCCGTGACGTTCTCGCGACGTACCCGCCCGATGTTGTCCGCCTCTACGTTCTCTCCACCCACTACCGCAGCCCCATCGACTATCTTCCCGAGCGCCTCGCCGAAACCGCCAAATCCTACGAGCGCCTGAAAACCGCGCTCAGCGTCGCCGCCCAAATCGGCGTGGCAGATGCCGCCGAACCGGTCGCCGATTACCTCACCCGCTTCGGCGCGGCCATGAACGACGACTTCAATACCGCCCAAGCCCTTGGTATCATCTTCGAAGCTGTCGGCGAGCTAAACAAAGAGATCGCCGCGCCCACCCCAGACAATCAGCGGGGCGCGGAACTCGCCGCCACCGCGCGGACGCTTCTCAGGATACTCGGCTTCTCCCTGGCGACCGAGAATCTTGCGTCCGGCAGCGGAAACGCGGATAGCTCCATAGCCGATCTTTCGGGGTTCATCGAGCGCGCCATCGCCTGGCGTCAAGCCGCCCGCGCGGCGAAGCAGTACGCGCTCTCCGATCTCATCCGCGACGACCTCAGCGCCCTCGGCATCATCATCGAAGACCGCCCGCAGGGCACAACGTGGCGACGCGAGTAAACTTCTCGCTAAACTAAATCAGCAGCTTTTTGTAGCTGCCGAACCAGAAAATTGTTCGTAAAAGGCGCAGCGCGGCGCAAAATTACATCCTGTAAGACACTGACCTAAAGGACTCATTTCAATGCCTTCAGTCTCCGCGCTAGAAGCCGAAGCCCTCCCGCCCATCGGCGCGCATCTCCCGGCAGGCTCCCGTCGCAACGTGGCCAGCCTCGTCATGCTGGGCATCTTCGTCACGACCTTCGCGCAAAACGCGGTATTCGCCCTATATCCGATTCGGCACCTGTTCTCGCATATGGGCTACGACGCGACCGCGATTGCCGCCTTCGGGCGAACATCTGCTTTAGCCTGGTACTTCAAGCCCGTCATCGGAATCTTCACCGACTGTTTCCCGCTGTTTCGCACCCGCAGAAAAAGCTACCTGTTAATCGGTTCCCTGGCTGGCGCGGTGCTCTGGGCTGCGTTCGCGTTCATCCCGCAAAAGTACAGCTATTATCTTTGGCTCATGGTCGGGGTGAACCTCGCGCTGGTGATCGGAAGCGCCGCGTGCGGCGGCTTGCTGGTCGAAGAAGGGCAGCGCTCAGGCGCGACCGGCGGGCTCAGTTCTTTTCGGTACGCCGTCATGAACGGAGCCAGCCTAATCGCCGGACCGGTCGGCGGCTTTCTCGTCATCCGCACGTTCCACGACACTGCGTACGCCGGTGCGGCGTTCTGCGCGCTTTTGTTCTTCGCGACGCTGTTCCTGCTGCACGAGCCGGTAGCTCCCGGCATCGACAGATCCGCTTTGGCAAACGCCGGCAGGCAACTAAAAACCGTCTTTACCACTCCCGTCCTATGGCTCGCCGCCGGCTTTACGTTTCTCGTCAGCTTCGCGCCAGGCTTCATGACGCCGCTCTACTTCTACCAAACCCACACGCTCCACTTCACCGACCAGTTCATTACCGACCGTCTTGTCGTGATCGGCGCGCTTGGCGGCATCGCAGGCTCGTTCGCCTACGGTCTGCTCTGCCGCCGCTTCAATCTACTCTGGATGATTATCATCTCCATCACGACTTACGGCTTCTCGGCGCTGGGATACCTGCACTACCACACCGCCGCCGATGCGTATATCGTCGAGCCTGTCTACAACTTCTTCTACTCGATGGCCCAAGTCATGACCCTCGACGTCGCCGCCCAAGCCGCTCCGCTAGGGTGTGAAGCGATGTCTTATGGTTTGCTGCTTAGCGCATATAATATTGCCTCACAGCAGGCAGACGTCGTCGGCTCCAGTATAATCGACCACTTTCACTACCGCTACAATGGCGGCTTACTTGGCCACCCCATCGCCATCAATATCGCCCATGTCACATTCCCACAGCTCGTCTGGGTCAATTCACTCACCACTTTTCTGACCCTGATTGCCATTCCGCTGCTGCCGCGCTACCTGCTCTCCCGGCGCGACGGGCTGATACCGGACAAGTCCGATTTCATCGCTGAACCCGAAGTCACATAGCGGTTTGCAAAATGCGCCTCTCCGACATGACGCTCATTAACTTGACACTCGATAATGCGACGGGGTATATTGCGCCCAATGCAAATGGTTGCCGCGAACGTGAATAAGCTGCAAGAGCGTCGTCCCAGCCGTCGTACCCAAATCGGGATGATGGGCAAAGGACGCTAGCGTTTAGCGAAGTCACGACCGCCTCATCGACAATCCCGTTTCGCCTTGGATTGATCGCTGCGGCTGCAATATTTCAAATTGATTTGACGCCGCCGCCGCGATGAGACCTACCCGAGTCTCCGGCGAGCGGCGTTTTTGTTTTCTTTAGGCTGTCAGAAAGTCTCAGGTTCGATTAGTGGAAAGATTACGGGTTGGAATCATCGGAGTCGCCGGATACGGCGGGGGCGAGCTTGCCAAGCTGCTGGCAAGCCATCCCTGCGTCACTCTGGGCTATGTCAGTTCCGAAAGCTCCTCCGGGCGCGCGCTTGCCGACGTTCTCCCGCCGTTCCGAGGACGAACCAATCTGATCTGCGAGCCGTTCGACCTGAATGCCGCCTGCGCCAACTGCGATACCGTCTTTTTCGCCCAGGAAAGCGGCTGGGCCTCGCGCCACGCCAGCGACTTCTTAGCGAAAGGCAAGCAGGTCATCGACCTCAGCGCCGATCTGCGCCTACGCGATCCCAACAACTACCGCGCCTGGTACAACCTGGAGCCTGCCGCGCCAGATGTTCAGAGCCAAGCTGTCTATGGCCTGCCCGAGTTGAACCGCTCCGCTATCGCTGACGCTCGCCTGATCGCGAACCCTGGCTGCTACCCGACGTCCGCTATTCTAGCCCTTGCACCAGCCGTCCGGCAGCAGCTGATCGACCCATCCACCATCGTAATCAACAGCCTGTCCGGCGTCTCCGGCGCAGGACGCTCCAAGCACAGCCTGGCCTATCATTTTCCGGAGATCAACGAAAGCGCGGCGGCCTATGGCCTCGCCGGAGCGCACCGCCACACCCCGGAGATCGAGCAAGCCCTGTCCGACATCGCCGGTGAACCCATCCAAGTCTCGTTTACCCCGCACCTCATCCCGATTACCCGAGGTATCTTCACCACCTCCGTCGCAAAGCTGCGCGGCGAAATGAGCGCCGAAGAGGTTCAAGCGATTTACAGCGCTGCCTACGATGATGAGCCTTTCGTACACGTACTACCACTCGGCCATCTGCCTGCCACCAAGCACACGCAAGGAACCAACAACGTCCTCATCTCCCTCGCCGTCGATTCCCGCACCAACCGCCTCACCGTTGTCTCCGCCGAAGATAACCTAGTTAAGGGCGCGGCGGGGCAGGCGATCCAAAACATGAACATCATGAACGGCTTCCCCGAAACCGCCGGCCTCGAAATGGCGGGCATGTGGCCATGAGCACACCCATGCAATCCAACGCCCAAACCAGCCGGTACCGCAACGACATGCGCCTGCTGGACGACAAACTCGGCGTCCTCGCCCCGCGCGGCTTCCGCGCCGCCGGAGTCCATTCCGGCGTGAAGCGCAAGCGAAACGACATCGCCCTAATCGTCAGCGACACCCCCGCCGTTGCTGCCGGAGTGTTCACCCAAAACATTGTGCGCGCCCACTGCGTCACCCTAAACCAGGAGCGCCTGCAAAGCGGGCAGGGCACCGCCCGCGCCCTCATCGTCAACAGCGGCAACGCCAACGCCTGCAACGGCGACACCGGCATGGCCGACGCTCTCCGCATGACCTCGCTCGTCGAGCAGCGCCTGAGCCTCCCGCAAGGCTCCGTCCTTAACGCCTCCACCGGTGTGATCGGTGTCGCCCTGCCCATGGACAAAATCGAGCCCGGCATCGAAGCCGCCTGCAACGCTCTCCACGCCGGGGACAACGCCGAGGACGTCGCCGACGGCATCCTCACCACCGATACCTACCGCAAGCTTTTCGCCGTTGAAATTACCCTCACGGGCGGCAGCGTCGTCCGAATCGGCTCCATCTCTAAAGGTAGCGGCATGATCGCCCCCAACATGGCCACCATGCTCGGCTTCATCACCACCGACGCCGCCATCGAGCAGCCCGTTCTCCAGGAGATGCTCGCCCGCTGCGCCTGGCACACCTTCAACTCAGTGACCGTGGACGGCGACACCAGTACCAACGACATGGCCATCGTCCTGGCAAACGGTCAAGCGGGCAACGCGCCCATCACCGGCATCGACACCCAGGACGCTAACCTCTTCGAGACCGCGCTCTACAACGTCTGCCTCCACCACGCTCGGGAAATCGCCCGCGACGGCGAAGGTGCGACCAAGCTGATCGAAGTCCGAGTCCATGGCGTCGCGCCCCCGAAAGCCTTGGTAGACGCCTACCACGCTACTGGCATGCCGCTCACGCCTGAGCAGCGCATGGGCTTCGCCCGAAGCGTCGCCAAAACAGTCGCCACCTCGCCTCTCGTCAAAACCGCGCTCTTTGGCAACGACCCCAACTGGGGCCGAATCCTCGCCGCCGTCGGACGCAGCGGCGTCCAGTTCGACCCCGCCGAAATCGAGATCACCCTGGCGGGCCACAAGCTCTACACCGCCGGCAAGCCTACCGAATTCAACGGCTACGTCGTCAGCGACGCCATGAACAAAAAAGACGTCGCCATCGAAATTGACCTGCATCAGGAGCACGGCGAATCCGCCACCGTCTGGACCTGCGACTTCAGCTACGACTACGTCAAAATCAACGCGGAGTACCATACCTAAGACTGCGCGGCGCAGCGACGCTTTTCAACAGGAGACATTCATACACATGCGATCTCACACAATTCCACTGATGCTTTTCGCGGTATGCCTGACCTGTGCCACACCTGCCGAAGCCGCCCCGCATGATGCCGATCTTGCCTATTTCCACGCGGCGTATAAGGCGATGGACACCGCAAATTCGCGCGAAAACGCTCCCGGCGCTGCGGCTTATTGCGCCCCGGACTACGTTATTGTCAGTTCCACCGGCAAAAAGCTTGTCGACGGCAAAGCGGAGGCGCTCAAACAATTGGCGAGTACCTTTCAATACTTGAGCTACGTGACCGACACCACAACCATCGACAAATGCGTTTTTAGTACCGACGGCGCAGAAATCACCGTCACCACAGACACGTACTTTACATTCACCATGAACAGCAAATCGAGCCCCGACCACAACCGCAACGTCCGCAGTGAGCTATGGGTAAAAACACCCGCTGGCTGGCAGGTAAAGCGCACTCAAACTCTTGCCTCACACGATTATTCCATCGGAAAAAATCTTGAATAGACTCCATTTGGGCCTGTGATTTACAGCTACACTGCGTCTAAAACCGACACGGAGTACCACACGTAATTGCCTACAGTGCGTACGCTAATGCAAATATCCAATTGCACGAATCCGAGATACATCCCTATGCTTCTCTGGGCAACCGCCCTAATGATTGAAATGACCATTCCGACGCAAGCGCAGAGTGGACATTCGCACGATCTAGCCACTATAGTAGGCGACTACAAGGAGGCAGATACGCAGTTCTGTCGAAGAAATTCTGAGGCGGCCGCTGATAACGTTGCGCCTATTTATACGCATGTTGGATTGAACGGCAAAGAGCGCTTTCTAACTCACCAAGATCTGATCGCTCACGAGATTCATCTTTTTACAGAGATCAACAATATCAGCGCTCAAACTCAAGTGACAAAATGCCGGTTTATTACTAACGGTGCCGAAGTGACGACTGTCGAAGTCGAGCATTTCACTCTGACGATTCACGGCAACACTGGTACCGTTGACGCTCAGCACACTGATCGTAGCCTGTGGATGAAAGCGCAAAGCGGTCACTGGCTAGAAGAACGAACAGTGCAGTTGTTGTCGGTCTACCACCTCAACGGCTACCCCATCGCTGATCCTTTTACTACGCTCAGGAGCAAGCAACCTGATCATAGCGGCAATCTAGCGGCACTTAAGGTGTAGCAAGCTGATATAAATTCGGCTTGTTTATAATCAACCAATTATGCAAAATGTCGATGTCCTCATCAACGCACTTCCCTATATCCGCGAGTTCTCCGGCAAAACCATCGTTGTCAAATACGGCGGCGCGGCCATGCTCGACGACAAGCTCACCGACGCCGTCATGCAGGACATCTCCCTGATGCACTACGTCGGCATCCAGCCCATCCTCGTGCATGGCGGCGGCCCGGAGATCAGCGCGGCGATGGAGCGGCTCGGCAAAACGCCGCAGTTCATCGGCGGCCTGCGCGTCACCGACGCCGAAACCATGGAAATTACGGAGATGGTACTGACCGGCAAGACCAACAAGCGCATCGTTAGCCACCTCAACCAGCAAGGCGTCTGCGCCGTCGGCATCAGCGGCAAGGACGCCGACTTGATCGTCGCCGAGCGCGACACGGCTCAAGGAGATCGAGGCTTCGTCGGTCAGGTTAAGAAGGTCAACCCGGCCATCCTGCACACGCTCACCGCCGGCGGTTATATTCCCGTCATCTCCAGCGTCGCCACCGGCGAAAGCGGCGAATCCTACAATGTCAACGCCGATACCGTCGCCGGAGAGCTGGCGGCTGCCCTGGGCGCGGTCAAGCTGATCCTGATGACCGATGTGGAAGGTCTCTACCGCGACTTCAGCGACAAATCCTCGCTAATCGCCGAAATGACCTCCCGCGAGGCGCAGAGCCTTCTCGCCTCCGGCGCGGCGGAAAAAGGCATGATTCCAAAACTCAGCGCGTGCGTCACCGCCCTCGCCGGCGGAGTCGGCCGCGCGCACATCATCGACGGCCGCCAGCCGCACTCGCTTCTCGTCGAAACCTTCACCAACGAAGGCATCGGAACGATGATCACGCCATGACTTCATTGCCCGCATCTCCAATGTTCACCACGGACGATCTGGACTGCTACTTAACAGCTGACAAAGTCGTCGATTGGCATGATCCGCAAGTTATCCGCCAAGCGAAAGCAGTTAACGCCGCCTGCGGCGACAATACCTCTAAAGCTGAGGCACTCTATACTTGGGTGCGCGACAACGTTTCGCATACCCGCGACGCGTCCCGCGAGGAAGTCACCTGCGCCGCCAGCGAAGTCCTTGCCGCCGAAACCGGCATCTGCTACGCGAAATCGCACCTGCTCGCCGCCCTGCTCCGCGCCGTCGGAATTCCAGCCGGTTTTTGCTACCAGGTCTACCACGAGCCACTGCATGTCAGTGACAGCAAAATTGCGCTGCATGGCTTGGTCGGAGTCTACCTTTCGGACCTTGACAAATGGATACGACTCGACTGCCGAGGCAACACCAACGGCGTGAACGCCCAATTCGACACCGAAACCGAGCGCCTGGCATTCCCCGGCCTAGAGTTTTTATGTAACAGAATTTCTTTTGCACCGCTTCCGCAAGTAACCGACGCGCTGCGAACCTGGCCGACCTGCACGACTCTCTGGCCGAACCTTCCGCAGCCGCCGCACGCCGCAAACCGATTGGAGACCGCCCAATGAGCACCGCGACTATCGCCCCCATTGATTCGTTGACGCAAAACTCTGTACCCTCGTCCACTTTAGACCGGCACATCATGCGCACCTACGCCCGCCAACCCGTCATCCTGGTGCGCGGCGAAGGCCTGTATGCCTGGGACGAGACCGGCAAGCGCTACATGGACCTGCTCGGCGGTATCGCCGTGAACGCCATCGGCCACTGCCACCCGGCGGTCGTCCAGGCCGTGCAAACCCAGGCCGCCACCCTGATGCACACTTCCAACCTGTTCCACACCCACCCGCAAAACCAGCTCGCCGACGCTCTGATCCGCACCACAGGCGGCAAGTTCGACCGAATCTTCTTCAGCAATTCCGGCGCGGAAGCCAACGAGGCCGCCCTGAAAGTCGCCCGGAAGTTCGGCAAACTCAGCGGCAATCCGAACAAAACAAAAATAGTCACCGCCCTTAATTCTTTCCACGGACGCACCTTCGGTACCCTCACCGCTACCGGCCAGCCCAAATACCAGGAGCCGTTCGCGCCCCTAGTGCCGGACTTCGCCTACATCGACTACAACGATCTCGACTCCCTCCAGGACGCCGTCGATGAAAACACCTGCGCCGTCATGCTGGAGCCGATCCAGGGCGAAGGCGGCATAATCCCGGCGCTGCCGAAGTTCCTGATCTACGCCCGCGCCCTCTGCGACCGCTTCGGCGCGCTGCTCATCTTCGACGAAATCCAAACCGGCATGGGACGCACCGGCGACTGGTGGGCCTGGCAGGGCTACGACGTCGTCCCCGACGTCTTCACCACCGCAAAAGCTCTCGGCGGCGGCATGCCCATCGGCGCCACCATCGCCCGAGGCCCAGCCGCCGACGCGCTCGTCCCCGGCGACCACGGCAGCACCTTCGCCGGGAACGCCGTCTGCTGCGCCGCCGCGCTCGCCACAATGGAAACCATCCAGCGAGATAACTTGCGAGCCAATGCCGCCCGCATGGGCGATTCGCTCAGGCGTCAGCTCTCCCACCGCCTGGAGCGCCATGTCACAGAGATGCGCGGCACTGGCCTGATGATCGGCGTCGGCCTGCGCGAGCCCATCGCCAAGCAGGTCGTCGCTGATTCGTTGCGGGCGG